>JAKMCW010000095.1 GCA_022428205.1 Flavobacteriales bacterium | reverse complement strand
CTTTAACGCGGGCCGATGTGGCTTCTCATGAAGTCATCATGCGTCACCTGATTCCCACAGGTATTCCTGTGCTGTCTGAGGAGGGACGTGAAATGCCTTACGAGGAGCGCAGCGCATGGCGTGAGTTGTGGATCGTCGACCCCATTGACGGCACGAAGGAATTCATCAAACGGAACGGCGAGTTCACGGTGAACAACGCCCTGGTACGCGATGGTGTTCCTGTTTTGGGCGTGATTTATGTGCCGGTTTCAGGCGAATTGTATGTCGGAGCAGCAGAGGATGGAGCGGTCAAAGCGCAATGCCTCGCGGTGGACGGGGTATCACCCTTGGAAGCATTGGCCCAAGCGGTGCGCATTCCATTGGCCAAAACAGGCCGTCCATACACGGCAGTAGCCAGCCGTTCTCACATGTCCCCCGAGACTGAGGCCTTCATTGCAGCATTGCGTGAACAGCACGGCGAAGTGGCGCTCATTTCCAAAGGTTCTTCGTTGAAGCTTTGCATGGTCGCCGAAGGCCAGGCGGATTGCTATCCCCGCTTCGCCCCCACCATGGAGTGGGATACGGCCGCGGGTCAGGCCATATGCATGGCGGCCGGTTTCGATGTGATTGATCAGGACACAGGGGCAACGATGCGGTACAACCGCGAGCAGTTGCTCAACGCCTGGTTCTTGGTGCAGTAAAAACAACAAGGCCGCCCCGAAGGACGGCCTTGCCAGTTCTTGTCGCCAACCCGCAAGGGCTGGAATGTCAGCTTACTGCTTGATCACGGTCTTGACAGCACGTTGGCCATCTGCTTCGATGACGACCATGTAGCGGCCGTTGTCGAGGCTGCTCAGATCGAGCATGCCGGCAGGGTTGGTCGTTTCGATGACGATGCGGCCTGCAGCGTCGCGCACTTGGAGGCGGTCCACTTGGACATTGCCCCAACGCAATGCGTCAGTGGTGGGGTTCGGGTACACTTCGAAGAGGTCCGCGAGGTCGACTTGCTCCACGCCGGAAGGCAGGCTCAACACCACATCGATGACGTGCACCACGCCGTTGTCCGCCTGCAGGTCAGCGATCACGACATTGGCGTCGTTGACCATGACCATCATGCCATCAATGGAGATGGTGACTTCCTCTCCTTGGAGGGTCGCGATGGTCTGCCCGTCTGAAAGGTCTGTGCTCAAAGCGGCAGTTCCAGCCACCACGTGGTAGGTCAGAATGTCCGTCAAGGTGCCAGTGGGGTCGGCGAGCAAGTCGTCGATCAAACCTGCTGGCAGGGCAGCAAACGCATCGTCCGTTGGAGCAAACACGGTAAATGGACCTTCTCCTGACAAAGCGTCTACGAGGCCTGCAGCGACCACAGCGGCTTCAAGCACGTTGTGAGCGGGGCTGTTGACGATGATGTCGACGACGGTGGCAGGTGTTGGAGGTGGTGGCAACAACACAGCGTCGATGACATGCACCACGCCATTGGCTCCCACGATGTCTGCCACGGTCACCATGGCATTGTTTACCATGACGTTGCCATCTACGATGGTGATGGTCACATCGGACCCGAAAAGGGTCTCGATGCTCTGACCGTCCGACAGGTCAGTCGACATGAGGCTATCACCTGCCACGTGGTAAGTGAGTACGTTGGTCAAAGCAGCGTTGTCGGTCAAAAGGTCGAGCAAGACCATGGGAGGAACAGCATCGAAAGCTGCGTCCGTTGGAGCAAACACCGTGAAGGGGCCTTCTCCTGCGAGCACGACGTCCAAATCCGCGCTGTCGAGGACAGCTGCAAGCACGGTGTGGTCAATGCTCTCCGCGATGATGTCTGCGACGGTAGGTGTGACCTCTGGTGTTGGTGGCAGCAATACGGCATCGATGACGTGCACCACACCGTTATCGGTGGTGATGTCCGCCACGGTAACGGTGGCGTTGTTGACCATGACCGTTCCGTCCATGATGGAGATGGTGATATCGGCACCGTTCAAGGTGGTAAAGGTGTCGCCGTCCATGAGGTCGGTGCTGAGTGCGGTCGCGCCGACGACGTGGTAGGTCAGGATGTCGGCCAATCCTTCGAGTGCGAGGAGATCGTCAGCGGTAATGCCGAGCTCGGTGACCAGTGCTGTGATGGCATCGTCGGTGGGAGCAAATACGGTGAAGGGGCCTTCTCCGGAAAGGGCGTCAACGAGTCCAGCGGCGCCAACAGCTGCTTCGAGCAGGGTGTGGTCTTCACTGTTCACGATGATGTCCACTACGGTGGTAGTCTCTGGCGCTGGTGGCATCAACACGGCGTCGATAACGTGCACCACACCGTTGTCGGTCGTGATGTCGGCCACAGTGACGGTAGCGTTGTTGATCATCACCGTTCCGTCCATGATGGAGACAGTGATGTCGGCACCGTTCAAGGTGGTAAAGGTGTCGCCGTCCATGAGGTCGGTGCTGAGTGCGGTCGCGCCGACGACGTGGTAGGTCAGGATGT
>JAKMCW010000084.1 GCA_022428205.1 Flavobacteriales bacterium | reverse complement strand
AGCCGTCAGATAGGATCCACAAAAAGTCGACATCCTCTGCAGATTCAGTCACAGCGGTCAAGGTCCAACTGCCATCGGCTTCCTGCTCAGCCTCAATTTCCAACGTGCACAGTGCCGGATCAGGGCCACAGCCCACATCTCCAATCCCAAACGTGATCACCTGCCAACCCATTTCATCCGTAACAGGCTCTTCTTCCCAGTCCACCAGTCCTTCCGTATTCGAGACGCTGATGATCAGATCCGCAGCGGGGTCGCTCGTATTGAGCGGCGCAAAGTCAAACACATAGCAGTCCTCGTTCAAGCACAAACCAAGCTCAATCAGGTCCGTGCTGCCTGGGGGAACGAAAAAGAGGTTTTCACCCGACCAATAATCTCCATATCCAAACCATGAATAATAGCCAGAAGCAACATTGGGCTCTATGGCAATCACCACGGGTTCGCAAGCGGAATCACAGCCTTCCACGATGACCTCAATACACCATGTGGATCCTTCCGGACACCCGGGGCTGTAGACCGTGGCACAAGCCTCATAAACACCAGACTCCGCGTACTGATGCTCCGTCCACAGGGCAGCAGAGAACGTGCTCATACCATCGCCAAATTCCCACGCGATATAGGCGTCTTCTGGCTGCATCATCTCGAGCATCAGGAACACCTGACAAGGGTACCCTTCGTCAACTCCCTGCACCATCAGTTCGGCATCTTCTGGCGACAAGCACGGTTCGCATCCTTCGTTTTGGACCTCCAGGCACACCTCTTCGCCTTCGGGGCAATCCACGCCTGTGGCCACAGCGCACAGCGACACTGTCTGGGCACTGTCCACGGAGAAGTCAAAAGCACCGCCTCCGGTTTGCATCAACACCCCATCGAGGTACCACAACACGTCCCCAGCGCTTGGGTCGCCCTCATATTGGGCGAGGTATTCACCACAAGTTTCCAAGGCGGTCAATGCCAACCCGACATTGCAGTCTGAGTCCGTCTCCTCCAAGGTGATGCACGCTTGCACGCCATTGGGGCATTCCGGCGTTTCATACATCGCACAAAACACACCCCCTCCCGTTACTTCCAACCATTCACCTTGAACGAGAAAGGTGCCTTCTGCATCGAACCACTCGATGGTGGCCCATTCAGGCGCCCCTTCGGTGGCCAAGGTCCACGCTCCGTCCTCTGCGTTTTCCTCCACGACGATGATGTCCAAGACGCAAGGGCCACAGCCTTCCACTTCCACGGTGGTGCACAGCACCGTGCTGTCCGGGCAACTGGGGCTGACATAGGTAGCACAGGCCTCGTACACGCCGTCTTCTGGGAACGTGTGCCACGTGAAGTGGCCCGTGGCCTCCGTGCTGTCGCTAAACGACCACAACACACTCTCGCCTTCCGTATAGTCACAGATGCTGAAGATGTATTCGCAATCGGCACCGCCCACCCAGATTTCACTGGGACATCCAGACTCATAGCCTTCGCTTTCTGTGCAGGCCACGACCCCTTCGGGGCAGTCCTCGGAGATGTATTGAACGCACACCTGCCAAGGCGCATCAGCGGTTCCAATCGGCAGGGTGATGGCCAATCCGCCCTCTTGGAACACTTCTCCATTGAGTGAATACACCAGCTCAACGCCTTCAGGGTATCCCACGGGAATCACCATGATCACCTCCCCTTCCTGGGCCGTTTCTACGTTCAATTCCAAACCGCAATCCGGCGCTGAACAATCATCGACCTCTACCGTGGTCTCCAAGGTGACCCCTTCCGGACAATAGTCCGAAGTGAACGTCACAGATACAGGATAACTCCCGTCACCAGCAAAAGTGTAGGTGGCATAATGCCCCCCCTCTTGCACATCGTCTCCAAAGGTCCACGTCGCCGCTTCTCCAGGCTGAAAATTCGACACCTCGAATCCCCATTCGCAATCTCCTTCCACCGCAAAAATCTCCTCAGGACACTGCGCTGGCGAGATCTCATCGCACGGGCCGTACAAGGGCAATTCCACAATCTCGGCGAGCGTCCCAATGCCCCCTGGAAGCACCTGCATGTACAGCACGCCCGAAAGGGCACCATCGGTTGTCAATTGCGCCAGCAACACCCTGCCCTCAGCATCGGGAATGCCATTGGTGTTGGAGGGCACCACAAACCAAGCGCTGCCAATCATATCATCGATGGTAAAGCCCGAGCCGTTTTCAAACTCGGTCACGAAGGGCGACTGCGTGCTCATCACCACTTGAGGACAATCCTCTCCCAGTTCAGGCTCTGGCGGCCCACCAACGCCGATGGTCAACCAACTGTCCCACTCCAAATCAGGAAAAGCATCGAACAGGATGGGGTTATTGGCACAAGGGAACTGACCACCCAGTGGACTTTGGTAAAACGATGTGGTCGTCTGCAGGCTCGTCGGATGCTCCACATCTCCAAATACTGTTGTGACCACATCTGCAGGTCCGGGCAGTGTGGCATACAACCGGTAAGTGGTCATGCCCTCCAAGTCGCCCTCCGTATGGATGGCCACCACCTCCACATCCAAGCAGACGTCGCCGTCTACCAACACTGGCTGGGCGGTAAGCACTGAAGTCAAACACAGGGCCAAGCCCAAGAAAAACAGTTGAAATCGCATGTTCAGGGGTAAAAGGGCACCGTTATTCAAACTCGAATCAGCGGAAGTACGTTGCACCATTAATCCTCCACAAAGCGGGGGTCTGTGGGCAACACATCCCCGCAGGAAGAGCAGGTCCGCTTGTCTTCACTGCCGTAGAATTCCCTGAACCTGGGCAGGAAGTCTTTTTCGATGTCGCGCAATTCGAAATAAGTCTCGTGAAGCTTGTGGTTACAGCTGTCGCAAAACCACAACAAACCGTCCTGCATCCCACTGCCCTTGCGCTTGCGCTCAATCACCAGCCCCAACGACCCCGCTTCACGCATGGGACTGTGGGGCACCTTGGCGGGATGGAGGTACATATCCCCTGGGCCCAACTTCATATCTACGGCCTTTCCGTCCTCTTGGATGCGCACGGTGATGTGGCCCTCGAGCTGATAGAAGAGCTCCTCGGTTTCATTGTAGTGGTAGTCCTTCCGTGCATTGGGGCCCGCCACAATCATCACGATGTAGTCACCGCTGTCGACATAGAGGTTCTTGTTGCCCACTGGCGGCTTGAGCAGGTCGCGGTGCTCCTCAATCCAGGCGGTCAGGTTGAAAGGCTTGGGAATCGGCATGAGGTCAATTTAAGCCTTAGAGGGCGACACCCGCACCGGCTTGCCTACCAGATATACCCCAAGGAAAATGAGCGCGCCAAAAGCCCACAGCGGCCAACCTGTGTCTACCATGTAGTCGGTGCCCCCGTAGCGCGCTTGCGCTACACTGAACACCGTGGCCAACAAGGGCTGCAAGTAGATGTAAACGCTCACCACAGTGGGCTGCAAATGGCGCATGGCAAAAATATTGAGGAGGTAGACGAGAAAGGTGGTGGCCAGCACGACATACGCGATCCCTATCCACTCTGAAGGCCCAAACACAGACCAATCAATGTCCGCCGCTTGCTGCCACCCAATGGGCGTGGTAAAAAGCCAACCAAAAAGGAACACCCAGGTGATCACCGTCAACGGCTTGTACTTGGACATCAGCGGCTTGACCGCCACCAAGTAAAAGGCATAGCTCGTGGCGTTGATCAAGATCATCAAGTCCCCTTGCCATGAGGCGTGGACCCGCTCTCCTGACCCGCTCCACAGTAGAATGGCTGCAGCACCAATGCCGCCCAAGATGACGCCCAAGAGACGCCGCCGAACAATGGGTTGACCCAATACCAACGCACTCGCGATCAACACCAAAATGGGGTTGACGGTCATGATGAGGCTCGCGTTTACAGGACTGGTCGCATTGAGGCCATTGAAGAAGAGCAGCATGTTGATGCCCACCCCCGTTATGCCGCAAAACACAAGGCGCGGCAAGTCTTCTCGGGCCACGCGTTCCCTGTTAAATGGCAACAGCAGGGCAAACAGGACCAACGCCCCGGTCACGCGCAGCACGATAAAACCGCTGGGACCAATCAAGTCCGGCATCAGTCCTTTGGCGACGAGGTAATTGCCTCCATACACCAAGGCCACCACCAAGAGGGCCAGATGGGCAAGAATGCGCGGCATGGTCTTCGCGCTTATCCCTTCAATGCGGCCCGAGCGCCCTCTACTGAGGCCTTCGCAGAACCGGCAAACACCGCATTTTCGGTCAGCAATACTGGCCGCTTGAGGAATGTGTACTCCTCCAAAATGAGCTGGCGGTAATCATCCTCGCCCAGGTTGCGCTCCGCCAAACCCATGGAGCGAAACTTCATTGCCCGTCGGCTGAACAGGGCTTCATAACTGCCCGCATGAGCGTGCATCGCATCGAGCTCTTCGGCGGTCACCCCCTTGGATTTGATGTCACGCACTTCAGCGCCATCTTCCGAAGGGTTGAGGTCGGCTTCGATGCGCTGACAGGTCTTGCAAGTGGGGAGGGTAAAAAACTTCTTGGACATGAGAATCAGGATATGCGTTCGTCAATGGCATTCAACGCCGGTGATAAGTCAGGATCGCCCGCGCGGTTGTTGTCCACCACCACGTCGGCAAGATGGGACACCGGTTCGAGGAAACGGATGTCGCCGGGCCTGACGTGGCGCTCCCACTGGTATCGAATGATATCAGGTGTGAGGCTCCGCTCCGCCTGGTCTCGGGCCAACCGCCGCTCAAACCGGGTTTCCGGAGTGGCGTGAATGAGGATGGAAAGGTCCAGCCGTTCCCTCACCCCTTGGTCATGCAGCATGAACAAGCCGTCCAGGAACACCACTGGAGCCGCTTGAATGTGCAAGGGTGTTGGCACCACACCGGGCTGGTTGAAGGTGTAACTGTTGATGTGCAAATCATGGCCCGCTTTCAGCCGGTCCAAGTCGTGGGCCAAGCGCTCCAAGTCAAGGGCAGCAGGATCATCGAAATTGGCTTCTCCTTCCTCGTCCGTGGGCACTTCTGCAATGGGCCGGTAGTAATCATCCATGCGCAACACCGCTGCGCGATCGCCATAATGGGCGAGCAACCGGCCCACGACGGTCCCCTTTCCGGAGGCGCTTCCACCTACCACACCTACTATCAATACGCGCTTGTCATTCATCGCCGAGCAATTGTTTGGCCATCGCCCGATCGTTCGCCAGGCGTGGCACCTTGTTTTGTCCCCCCAGTTTTCCCCGCCTAGACATGGCTTCGTGAAAAGCGCCTGCCGGCAGTGCAGTCAGCACAGCAGAACGGAGCACCGCACCCGTGATGAGGTCACGGTAATAGGGATTGCGCGCCTGCAATTCGCGGTCCAAGGCCGCCGCCAAAGCTGCAGGGTTCCTTGGGGGCTCCGCAAATTCTACAAGCCACTCATGATAGGGCAAACCCGAAGCAGGGTTGACTTGAGGCGCCACATGAAATTCCACCACCTGTGCGCCGAGTTCGGCAGCTGCAGTGGACATGGCCCCTTCCACTTCTTCTGCGATGACGTGCTCGCCAAAGGCGCTTGTAAAATGCTTGATGCGGCCCGTCACCAACACCCTTGCAGGGTCAAGTGAGACGAAACGCACCGTATCGCCGAGGTCATAAGCCCACAGGCCGGCATTGGATGTCACCACAACCGCATAGTTGACCCCCATCTCAACCTCACCGAGTCCGAGACGCCGTGCACCAGGCGTACCGTATTCACTGGCGGGAATAAATTCCAGATAAAGGCCATCATTGGCATTGACCAGCAGCCCCTCACCGGGATCCCCATCCTGGTAGGCGATAAAACCCTCACTCGCAGGATAGAGCTCGACCCGTGGAACATCCGCCCCAATCAGCTCGCGAAATCGGTCCGCATATGGTGCGTAAGCCACTCCGCCGAAGACAAACAATGAGAAATTCGGGAAGACCTCCATCACATTGGCCTTACCGGTATACTCAAGCAGGCGCTCGAAATACATCTGCACCCAAGACGGAATGCCGCTGATGAGCCGCAGGTCCCGGTCAGCCGTCTCCCGGACGATTGCATCCACTTTGGCTTCCCAATCTTCTATGCAATTGGTCTCCCAAGACGGCAACCGGTTCCGTTGGAGGTAAGATGGAATGTGGTGCGCTACAATGCCACTCAGCCTGCCGAGGGGAACCCCACCCTCCGTAGCGGTGAGTGTTGGACTGCCTTGTAAGAAGATCATTTTGCCGCCCACGAATTCGGCATGGCCACTGCGGGCGATGTGGTGCAAGAGTGCCCTGCGCGCAGAGCCGATGTGGTTGGGCAAACTGTCGGCGGTCAGCGGGATGTACTTCGCACCAGAGGTGGTGCCCGATGTCTTGCAGAAGTACTTCGGCAAGCCCGGCCACAGCACGTCCGACTCACCCGCCACGACGCGCTCGACATACGGTTTGAGCCCTTCGTAGTCGCGCACCGGAACCGCTGCCCGAAACGCCGCCGCCTGCGCCGCTGCATCCGTCATCTTCAGCATGGCCTCAAAACCGTGATCTCGGCCAAATGCCGTTTGTGCAGCCCGATTCAAAAGATCGCGCAGCACCGACGCCTGCCCCTCGGCAGGTCGGGCATTGCGCAGGTGGTCCTTCCGGCGTGCGTTGCCAGCCCAAGGACGCGCCAGGCGGCCTTTCCATCCGCCTTTACCTGGGTTGTGCTCACGGAGTGACATCCCTGCGAAAATAACGGCCCGCCCCCCAGAAAGGGAGCGGGCCGCTTAAGTTCATTGACAAGGGCAGGCTCAGTGCTGCACCCGCATCTTCTTGGTCACACGCACGCCATCGGTGATGAGGGAGAACGTGTACATGCCGTCGGCCAATGGCGTCGCGTCGTACACCACGGTGTGCTGGCCTGCAGGACGTGATCCAAGGTCCATCACGTCAACAAGTCGACCCTGCAAATCGTGCAACTCAATGATGAAGTCACCCCCCCAGTCCGCATTGAAACGGAAACGGGTCTCACCCGCAGTCGGGTTGGGATAGTTGCCCTCGAGGTGTACGCCATTGTAGGCCCCCAACACGTCCACACTCACCACAGGACAAGTGATCAAGCGAATCGCGGGGGTCGCGGTCTGCGCCGTGAACCACACAAAGTCACCGCTTCCCGCCTGCTGGTAGATGATGGTGCTGTTGTCCGTGTCTGTATTTCCATTGCCTAAAACCGTCAATTCGAGGTCATCGAAGTCAAACTCGGTGATGACGGCACCCGCATAGAATCCGGGAGAAGCCAAGCCCTCTACCGACACCTCGATTTCATCCTCAAACGCCAAGGGGTAGTACACAGGGTTGCCTGCAGTTCCCGCCCAGTTGGCATCGGAAGTAAACTCGGCAAACTCATAAGGAGAGTCACTCAGTCCAACTTCAGGGTCCTGATCAATCCAACGAATCTCAAAATCAACACCTGTTCCCAAACTCGGACCAAAGGCGACTGCCAGTCCGTATACCGTGGTTCCCTCGTTGTTGAACGTGTAGCGGTTACCATAACCTGTAGGCTCGAAGAAGTCATTTTCATCGTCGTAACGGGGGCCCAGTTCAACATCCAAGGTGGCGGCATTGTCATGACCAAACTCACATTCGGTGTATTCCATCTCCATCTCGAGCGCACCCGCATCTCCTCCAGCCACAACAGCTGCAGTCACGCTGTCGCTTGACATGGTCGCACGCAAGGTGTAGAGGCCTTCGTTCTCAGGTGCCCACCCCGTCGCGATGTACAAGGTGTCCTGCGGGTTGGCAGGGCAATTGTCGTTGTTGGCAAAAGAAGGCGCCGTGAATGGCTCAGTATCGGTGGTGCTCAGCACGTTTCCGTCTTCATCCCGGACCTCCACAGTGATGACGCAGTTCTCTTGATCCAAGAAACCCCCGTTGCGATAGAGGACACCTGCCAGCACACCTCCGTCAGCCGCAGGAATGACCTGCTCCATGGGCGTCACGCGGTACTCGAAGAGGTTGTAGACGTCTCCGTTGGTCAGCTGTACCAACTCCAAGCTATTGGCAATGGGGTTGGCTTGAATGGTAACGTCATCGATGCCCCAGTAATAGTGGCTATATCCACCTCCTGAAATGGGGCTCTGCAAGTAAGCAAACCGGATGTCCACAGCCGACTCGCCAGCCGCTGCACAACTGATGTCCAAACTGGTGACCAAGGGGTTGGCACTGGCCGTATTCGCCGAAGGAATGAAGGTTCCTCCCGCCTCGAAACTCGTCCATGTGTTGCCTGCGTCGGTACTCACCTCCACCGCAATGGGGAGATAAGGGTAGCAGCAATAGCGCAAGTACTGATCCCAAGTGATGACGACACTGCCCAATTCAGACATGTCAAGGGTAGGAAGGTTCAAGAAACCTTCTGTGTCCTCCACTCCCGAAGCAATCGGGGTGTTGTAGTAATCACAGTCAAAAATCATCCAGCCGTTGTCGGCCGTCATGCTGTTCAGGCCACCAATGTTGGTGCTGAACTCACCCGCTGGAGGCTGCACACCTGAGGCCGTAGCGTCTTGGTAGTAACCATCACCGTTGGCGTCAACATACTGCCAGATTGTATTGTCGGGGCTCGTGTCCTGAGTAGTCAATGCACCAAAGCCATTGTTACCGGCCAAACCATTGGCGAAATCCTCGTAGAAGAAAATGGTACTTCCACCGCCGCGGTGTCCAGCAGACTCTGCGCGGACGATTTCGTCCAATCCGAGCAGGCGGCTGATGTTCAACTCTTGCTCCGTCGCTGTGCGTGGCGTTTGCTCGACCAACTGGGCGGAAACCTGAAGGGCCAACACACAGGCGGCCAGGGTAAAAATCTGCTTCATAATTGTGAATGAGCCGGCAAAATAGTCCCAAGAAGCCGGACTGCATCAACGCCAACCACAACGCACAAAAAAGGGGGCCCAAAGCGGACCCCCTTTTCATGCGTTTTGCAAACGAAAGATTACTTCACAATCAACTTGCGGGTAGCGCGGGCGCCATCAACAGTAATCGTGTAGGTGTACATGCCAGCGGTCAAGCCCTCGAGATCGAGCACTGCGCGCTGGTTGCCTGCAGGCTGGACACCGAGGTCCATGCTGCGCACAATCGCTCCGGTCATGCTGGTCACCTCCAAGGTCACATCTGCTGCAGCCTCAAGGGTGAAGTCGATGCGGGTGTTGCCCGTCGCAGGGTTGGGGTAGGCACGGCCGAGGCTGAAGCCCTCACCAGTGACATCCTCCACGCTCATGGTGGTTTCCGCGTTCGGATCGAGGTTCAAGCGAACCATGGGGCAGTTCGTGGTGAAGAACCAATCGTAGGCACTGCCTGATCCGAAAGGACCATAGATGAAGACCGTCTGGTCGCGCTGAGGTGTGCTCGTACCGATCTGGACGTTGTCACCACCAAGGTGCTCGAAGCAAGCCATTACAGCTTCTCCTGCCGCCACCTCGTAAGGCTCCTCCAAAGCAAACGTGTACCAAGACACTTCTCCGTCACCGCTGTTCAAGAAGTTTGCTTCGAGCTGCACTTCTTCAGTGGTTGCGATGAGGCCGTCATACTGACCACCACCATCGTTCCAAGAGACCCAGTCGAACAAGTGGCAAACCACCTCTGCGCCCACGTCGGAGCCATCCATGATGGCGACGTCGATGGCATAGATGGTCATGTCGTTGACCGCATCGTAAGGAACACCTGCGATAAAGTCCACCGTGCCGTCCGCTGGAGTCTGTCCCACGAACTGACCGTTGTCACGGCCATACTGGAGCTCTACCACTTCGATGGCCTGCTGGGCCAGGTTGTCGGCAGGGTACTCATCGATGCTGTCAGAAGCGACAGAATAATCGAAGGTGTATGTGCCCTGACCTGGTGCTTCCCAACCCGTGACACGGAGCGTGTCCGTCTGGCCGTAAGCGATGTCCAAGCCCGTGCTCATGCCACCGTCAGCTTCACTGCCGTTAACAGCCACCGTCAGCATGGTGTTGGGCTGGGTAGCGGTACCGAGGCCGGTAACACCGACCGCGAGGTCGAGTGCAGGCAACTGGCTCTCTGGCCAAACTTGGGCTTCCCACAAACCAGTCGTGAAGTAGTCCGTGAAGCTCACGTAATCGGAGATGCGAATGTCATTGGCAGGGGTGTCGAACACCACCATGTCGTCGATCATCCAGGCATAACCCCACTGACCGACCCAACGCCAACGGAAGTAGACGGAGGACTCGCCACCGGCTACATCACCAATGTCGAAACGGGCAACGTAAGGATTGGTTGACTCATCACCACGCTCATAGGTTGGGAACACCTCGTAGCGGGCAGCCACAGTATCGTCGTCCACGACGACGTACCCCTCCTCAACCTCAAGGGTCTCAGGGCTAGGCCAGTTCACGCCGTCCAAGGAAATCTCCATGTAGCAACGCTCGATGTCCGTGGTGTTGTCCCAGCAACGGTAGTAGTTCTCAAACTCAACGGTGACAAAAGGATGACCGGTGAGGTCTACTGGATCACTGATGTCAAACCAGCAATTCTCTACCCAGCTGGCAGCGTAGTTCTCCTCAGCACCGAACAAGTCGGAATCCACCAAGAGGAAACCGTTGTCTGCAGTTGTGGAAGAAATACCAGCAATGGCGTAAGGTCCGCTTGGTGCAGCGGACGTGCACTCCCAGTTAATGCCGTCGATGTAGTCCGTGTAACCGGCATCGTTAGCATTGGTGAAAGTGATGTTGGAGCAGTCCGAGAAATCATTCGTGTAAATGATGTCACGGGTGTAGTCTACGTGCTCTCCTTGAGCAGCGCGAGCTGTAACGGCACGTCCGGCGTATTCGCGAACCGGTGCCTGAGCAAAAGCGAAGCTCACGATGAGCATCGCAAAGACCATAGTGTAAAGGTGCTTCATTACGTGTGTGGTGTTGGATTCGTGCAGCGAATATAGCTCCGCAAACCGCGACCACAGCACATCAAGTCTTCAAGCTCCTAAAGGTTCAGTATACAATTCGACACTGGGGCAAGTACAAACGAGGTTCCGGTCTCCATGCGCATTGTCCACACGGGCCACGGCTGGCCAAAACTTTCGGTCACGAGAAGCCGACACCGGATACGCCGCTTCTTCCCTGGTGTAACTGTGCAGCCACGCCGACGCGGTGAGCTCTCCAGCCGTATGGGGTGCCATGACCAAGGGGTTATCCTCCCGACTCCAACGCCCTTCTTCGATGGCGCGGATCTCTTCCCGAATGGCCAACATGGCCTCACTGAAGCGCTCCAACTCTTCCAAAGGCTCACTTTCGGTCGGTTCAATCATCAGGGTGCCTGCAACCGGCCAGCTGACGGTTGGTGCGTGAAACCCATAATCAATCAGGCGCTTGGCAATGTCTGTCACTTCTATGCCTGCCGACGCCTTGAAAGGCCGACAATCCAAGATCATCTCGTGCGCCACCTCTCCGCGATTGCCCTTGTACAAAATGTCGTATTGACCTTCGAGGCGGCTGCGCAAATAGTTGGCGTTGAGTATGGCCACTTCTGTGCTGCGTCGAAGTCCATCAGGACCGAGGAGACGGATGTAAGCATATGAAATGAGGTGAATCAACGCGCTGCCAAAAGGCGCTGCGCTGACCGCTTCGATCGCCTGGTCTCCGCCCACAGCGTCCAGCACATGGCTGGGCAGGAACGGAACGAGGTGTTCAGCCACCCCAATCGGCCCCACTCCGGGACCTCCACCCCCATGAGGAATGGCAAAGGTCTTGTGCAAGTTGAGGTGACAAACGTCGGCCCCAATGCGGCCGGGACTCGTCAGGCCCACCTGCGCGTTCATATTGGCACCGTCCATGTAAATCTGGCCGCCATGGTCGTGCACCACCTTGGTCACTTCGAGGATGTGCTCCTCAAATACACCATGGGTGGAGGGGTAAGTGATCATCAATGCACCCAGGCGATCGGCGTATTCGGCAGCCTTCTCGCTGAGCTCGTCCAGGTTGATGTTGCCGTGCTTGTCGCACCCCACGACCACGACCTTCATGCCGCACATGACGGCAGACGCCGGATTGGTGCCGTGGGCAGAGGATGGAATGAGGCACACATCTCGGTGAGACTCTCCCCGCGATGCGTGGTATGCGCGGATCACCAAAAGGCCAGTGTATTCGCCCTGAGCGCCACTGTTGGGCTGCAAGCTCATGCCTGCAAACCCCGTGATTTCGCACAGATACCGCTCGAGGTCGGCCACCATGGTACGGGTGCCCTTGGCTTGGGCCGGAGGACAGAAAGGATGCAGTTGAGCGAATGCCGCCCACCCAATGGGCAACAGTTGGGTGGCCGCATTGAGCTTCATCGTGCAAGACCCCAAGGGAATCATGGAGTGGGTCAACGACAAATCCTTGTTCTCGAGCTGCTTCAAATAGCGCATCATGGCCGTCTCCGACCGGTAGGTATTGAAGACGGGGTGGTGCAGGTAATCCACCGCTCTCAGGTTCTCTTCCAGCGGAGAGGCAAACCCCTCCATCGCTGGCAAAACGGGCGTTTGGAAGCCGAGTATTTCACAGAGGTCCATGAAGTCCTCAGGCTGGGTGCACTCGTGAAAAGCAATGCCGACATGCACGCCGTCGGGGAAATACCGGAGGTTGATTTGCTTCCGTTCCGCACGCTCCATCACTTCGCCCATGTCTTCCATGGGAAACACCACTGTGTCGAAGAAATGGCCGTGAACCGGTGCGACGCCAGCCGCACGACCGGCATCCGCCAAAGCACAGGCATGGGCGTGAATACGCTCTGCAATCGTGCGCAAACCCTTCGGTCCGTGGTATACCGCGTACATGCTCGCCATCACGGCCAGCAGACTCTGCGCCGTACAAATGTTGCTGGTCGCCTTGTCCCTGCGGATGTGTTGTTCGCGTGTCTGCAAGGCCATGCGGTATGCCACCTTGCCCAAGCGGTCAACGGAAGCCCCGATCACGCGGCCTGGCACATTGCGCTTGAAGTCCAACCGCGTGGCGAAGAAGGCGGCATGCGGTCCGCCATAACCCATGGGCACCCCGAAGCGCTGGCTGTTGCCAACCACCACGTCTGCCCCCATGGAGCCGGGGGATTTGACCAGGGCACAGGCCAACAAATCCGTGGCCACGACCACGCGGACATCTGCTTCATGCGCCCGGCTGATAAAGTCTACCAAAGGCTCTACACGGCCTGAATCGTCGGGATATTGGACGAGCGCACCAAAGGTGTCGCCGGCGAAGTCCATCTCACTTTCGGGACAGCGCTCAATCCGGATGCCGAGGTGCTTGGCACGGCTGTGCAGCACCGACCAAGTCTGCGGAAATACCCCGTCGGCTACGATGAACCGATCGACACCAGCCTTGGCCGCCTTCCGGCTGCGGGCGTTGTACAACATGGTCATCGCCTCAGCCGCGGCAGTCGCTTCATCGAGCAGGCTCGCATTGGCCATCTCCATTCCCGTGAGGTCGCACACCATGGTCTGGAAGTTCATCAATGCCTCCAAGCGGCCTTGTGCAATTTCCGCCTGATACGGTGTGTAGGCGGTGTACCAACCGGGATTCTCCAACACATTGCGGCGAATCACACTGGGTACTTCAGTCGGGTGATAACCCAATCCGATGTGGTTGCGGTACAGCGTGTTTTGGTCGGCAACGCGGCCAATGTGTTCCAAATATGCCGTTTCCGACATCGCCTCAGGCACATTCAGACGCTCGGACGTTAGAATGGCCTCCGGAACCGTGCTCCGTACGAGGGATTCAAGGGAATCCTGGCCCAAGGTGGCAAGCATGATTTGGTGTTCTGCTTCCCGGGGACCGAGGTGACGCTGGACAAAAGCTCCTGAAGCCATGGCGCGAGTTTATGAGGGGCAAAAATAGATGGGTACAACATCAAGTTAGAGCTTGTGTTCATAACCGATTCGTAGGTGTGGGATATTCTACATTTGGGGGGCATGCAAGGCCGCTTTTTGCTCTGGTCCAATGTCGTCATTGCCGCCGGTGCCGTCGGCTGTGTTTTGCGCTCCTGGAAACTGGCGTCAGCCTCGGTTGTAACAGAGCCGCTCCCTTGGTTCTTTGCCACTGGAGTTGGGGGCGCCACTTGGTTGGCCTACACCTGGCAACGGCAGGTCAAATCCACCCGTGAAAACGGCCTCAGAAAAGACCACCAACAATGGCTGCAGCGACATCAACGCGTCCTGGCCCTGATGAGCGCTGTGTTGCTTCCATTGGCCGCCGCGGCCATGGTCCCTTTTGCGCCATGGCCACTCAGCGTCTCCTCCCTACTGCTCTCCTTCGGGCTTGTATTTGCGGTTTTGCTGACCCTCTTCTATCCCGGATTGCCTGGGAAATGGGGTTCCAAGTACGCCCTCAGAAGGCTGCCAAGGATGAAGCTGTTGTGGATTGGCGCCACTTGGGCCCTCATCACCGCAGCATGGCCCGCCTGGATCCAAACGGGGGAACTGCCCTTCCTGAGTTGGAACACCGCCTTCATTATGGCAGAACGCGGGCTGGTGATCATGGCCCTGACCTTGCCTTTTGACATCCGCGACCGCGAGTGGGACCCTCCCGAAATGCGGACCGTTCCACAACAATGGGGGGCCTTGGGGGCCAAAGCATTGGCCCTGTTCATGCTCGCCGCAGCCACCATCGCCACCCTATCCATAGAAGGGGCATCCCCAATAAGCTGCATCGGAATCGCCATCATGGTGCCTTTGGTAGCCGTTGCAGGACCACAACGAGCACCCTGGTATTACGCTTTGTTGGACGCCACTTTGCTCGTGGATGTCCTGCTGCTACTCACGCACTGACCCACTCAAGAGAAGACCGTGTCGAGGGCCTCGGTAAAGGCACTGACCGCCGTATCGATGACGGCATCGCTGTGGGCCGCAGACACAAAACCAACCTCGTAGCCCGAAGGCCCCAAGTACACCCCTCGCTCCAGCAACGCCGCGTGAAGTTTGGAGAAGTACGCCATGCTGTCCGGGTCGATCTCACTGCTCCGCCGGATGTGGACCTGATCGCTGAACGCCAGCCAGAAAATGCTGCCGCGCGTAAAAATCTGAAGCGGCTGCCCTTTGCGTTCGGCATGGGCCAGAATCGGGTCCACCATGCGGCGTGTTCGGCGCTCTTGGTCCTCGTAGAAGCCCGGTTTCAAGCACTCCGTCAGTTGGCCTGCTCCTGCCGCCATGGCCACCGGATTTCCACTCAAGGTGCCCGCCTGGTAGACAGGTCCGACAGGCGCGATGTGGTCCATGATCTCGGCAGATGCCGCGTACGCCCCCACCGGCATGCCCCCGCCTATGATCTTGCCAAAGGCCATGACATCGGGCTGGATTCCGTAATACTCCGCAGCGCCGCCGAAAGCCACACGAAAACCGCTGATGACCTCATCGAACAGGAGCAACACCCCGTATTTGTCGCACAAGTCCCGCACACCCTGCAAAAACGCGGGGTCCTGAATCAGCAGGCCATTGTTGGCGGGAATAGGCTCGATGGCCACCACCGCCAATTCGTGTGCGTACTGCTTCATGGTCGCCTCCAAGGCCTCGAGGTCATTGAGAGGCAAGACCAAGGTTTCCCGGGCGTAAGCCTCAGGCACACCCGCGGAGGTAGAGGTGCCAAGCGTGGCCAATCCGCTGCCTGCCTTGACCAACAGCGCGTCGACATGGCCGTGGTAGCACCCATCAAACTTGAGGATTTTCGATTTTCCTGTCACACCACGCGCCAAACGGATGGCGCTCATGGCCGCTTCCGTGCCACTGGAGACAAACCGGATGCGTTCAGCATAAGGATGGTGGTCGAGGATCAATCCCCCCAGCTCGTTTTCCAAGCGTGTTGGGGTGCCAAACGATGTGCCTTTGGCAACGGCATCCATGATCCTTTCCTGCACCGCTGGATGGGCGTGTCCCAAAATCAAGGGCCCCCAGGAACAGCAGAAATCAATGTACTGTTGCCCATCGGCGTCCCAAATATGGGCGCCCTCGCCCCTATCGATGAACAAGGGGGTGCCCCCCACCGCACCAAATGCGCGCACGGGTGAATTCACACCACCTGGAAACCGCTGTTGCGCCTCTGCAAAAAGGGCAGCGCTTGCAGTGCGGCGGTGTGCTGAAGAAGAAGACGATGTAGCCATGGGTGAAGATTCCGCGCGAAATTAGCGCCCAGACCGCGCCGGAAGCGTGCCGACAATGACTCCGAACCTCCGCCCATGCCCCTAGACCACAACGATTGGACGCAATACCGTGAATTCAGCGAGGCTGCACGGCGCCACGATGCCCAGGACGACCTCGCCGCCTTCCGGGACCGCTTTCACATGCCCCCCCATGGCGATGGCGACACCCTGTACTTCACGGGAAACTCGCTTGGACTGCAGCCTGTAGGCGCACGCGATATCATCGACGGAGAGCTCGAAGACTGGCAACGTTTCGGGGTCGAAGCGCATTTTGAGGGGCGCCGGCCCTGGGTCACTTACCACCGGGAGGCCACAGCTGACTTGGCGGCCATTGTGGGCGCCCAGCCCGAAGAGGTGGTCGCGATGAACGCCCTCACAGTCAACCTGCACCTCTTGCTGGTCTCCTTCTACCGCCCAGAGGGCCAGCGCACCAAACTCATGATTGAAGCCGGCGCCTTCCCAAGCGACCGGTATGCGGCATTGAGCCAACTGCGGCTCCACGGACTCGACCCCGACGAGCACCTCATCGAAATCGCTCCCCGGGACGGCGAACACACCCTTCGCACCGAAGACATCACCGCCCGCATTGCAGAAGAGGGAAGCCAACTCGCCTGCGTAATGCTCTGTGGCGTGCAGTACTACACGGGCCAATGGATGCCCATGCGGGAGATCACCGAGGCAGCGCACGCAGTGGGTGCGACATGCGGATTTGACCTGGCACATGCCGCGGGCAATGTCCCCCTGCAACTGCACGATTGGGGCGTAGACTTCGCCTGTTGGTGCGGGTACAAATACCTCAACGGAGGACCAGGCTGTACCGCGGGCGCCTTCGTCCATGCGCGCCACGCCATGAAGCCCGAGCTCAACCGCTTGGAAGGGTGGTGGGGCCATGCAGAATCCCGCCGCTTCAAGATGGAACCCGACTTCGACCTCATGCCCGGAGCGGAAGGGTGGCAAACCTCCAATGCGCCCGTCATGAACATGGCTGCCCTCCTCGCTTCTCTGGCGGAATTCCGTGCGGCGGGTATGGACCGGTTGCGCCAAAAGTCCCTCAAGCTCACTGCATTTCTTGAAGAGGGCATCCATGCAGTGGCCCACTCCACTGGGTCGTCCCTCGAAATTTTGACCCCCAGCGACCCTAGCGCCCGCGGGTGTCAACTTTCGGTGGTGGCCCATGGACATGGCAAGGCCTTGTTCGACCACCTCACACAAAATGGCGTCATTGTGGATTGGCGAGAACCTGCCGTCATACGGTTGGCCCCGGTTCCGATGTACAATTCCTTCAGCGACGTCGCTGAATTCCTGAACGTCCTCCACTCCGGCCTCCGCCGAGACGCGTAGATTGCACCCATGAAGAGCATGCGCTATGTCGTGATCGGAATCGGCAAATACGGTTCCCGCATTGCATTGGAAATGGCCGGTCGCGGAGCTGAAGTTTTCGCGATTGACTGCGTCGAGGAAAAAGTCGAGGAGGTGTCGGATGACATCGCCCTGGCCATCACCATGGATTCCACGGACCCCAAGGCCCTGCGCAGCCAAAAACTCGAAGAGATGGACGCCGCGGTGGTCGCCATCGGCGACAACTTCGAAGCGACGGTGTTGACCACCTTGAACCTGCTCGACATGGGCATTCCACGGGTCATCGTTCGGGCATCCGGCCCGCACCAAGAACGCATCCTACGCAGCCTCGGTGTCCAAGAAATTTTGGCGCCAGAAGCGGAGTTTGCCAGCATCGTGGCCGAGCGTTTGATGAATCCCAACCTCCGGGGTTTCCTGGAGTTGCCCGACGATTTTGAAATCGCAGAAATTCAAGCGCCCACAGGAATTATCGGACGGAGCCTTGGAGACATTGATCTGACCGCCCGTTACGACTTGAGGCTCATCACCATACGTCGCACCTTCGACGAGGGTGGCGAATCCAAGGAACACCTCATCGGCATTCCGCGGCCGGACACCACCGTCCAAAAAACCGATACCCTCGTTGTTTTCGGGACGTTGGGCAACGTCAACCGCTTTCTAGAAGTCAACGAATAAGGGTCACCGACCCCACCTTCTCGAGGAATCCTCCGGCACTGACGCCGTCTTCCAGTAAGGGCCGCCAAACGGCCCGGTAACCATACAGCCCAAAGGGTGCCCACTCACCGTTGGCGAGTCGGCCATCCCACCGGAAATCCAGTTCCTCGGAACGGAACACCTCATCTCCCCATCGGCTGAACACCACCAATTCATAAGTGGCCACAGACTCAGCAAAGCCCCCGAATTCATCGTTGACGCCGTCTTCATCCGGCGTGAAGGCCGTGGGGAAATAGACGCTGTCCAATTGGCAAAAGTCCACCATGGAAATGCTCGCCGAATCCTGACACCCATTGGACAGCAAGGTCAACGTTACCGTATACACCCCCTCATTGGCCAAAAGGATCCCCGGCCCAGTAGAGCCGTCAGACCATTGGTAGGCCACATCCGGCTGCGACACATCGAGCCAAATCGGCCCGTCTTCCTCGAGGCACACCGTGGTATCGGTGGGCACTTCCGGTACGGGAGAAGGCAAGAATTCAGGCGTAACCGAAGCGGTCCCGGTACACCCTGTGACCGATACCGCGATGGCCTCATACGTGCCCGGACCCGTCACAGTGATGTCATAGCCCGCTTCGCCTGTCGACCAACCGACCCCAGCCACAACGGTGTCGCACACCACATCTGCCGTCAACGTCACAGGCTGACCTTCACACGCTGCACCCCCTGACACCAGGTCCACCACCGGATTGTCGTAGATGCTGATGTTCACAGTGTCGGTCCGCTCGCAACCTTGGGGGTTGACTGCAGTGACCCAGTAAGTGTCCGTGGTGTCCGCCACAATACTAGCCGTGGTATCGCCCGTGCTCCACAACACGGTTTCCACCGCATCGTTCACGCCTGCATCCAAGTTGGCCACCTCCCCCTCGCACAGTTCCTGGTCCATGCCCAGTTCGATGGGCGCCACATTGGCCGTCACAAAAATGCTGTCTTCATAGACACAATTGCCCGGAGCCGCGGTCGTGGCGGTTGCATAGTACCACTGGTCGGCATCCACCAGCAACTGAGGCGTTGGGGTGTTTCCATCGAGCAACAGCAGCGATGGCTCCCAATTCCAGGATACACCCACCATGTCTTGGGCGGCTTGGGAGGGTTGCAATGTGAACCCCGTCAGGTCACACACCAAGGTATCGGAGGGCAAATTGATTTCCACCGCTTCCTGCACTTGCACGGTGATCGTATCCGTCCAGATGCAGTTGTTCTGCAGGTCCATTGCCACACACCACAGTGTCAAAGTGCTGTCAAACACCATCTCAAAACTCTGGGTCTCCGTGCCTCCGAGGATGTCAAAAGGGTACCAACTGAAATTGAAATTCTCCGGCGCCGCATCGGATGGGTCGGCATAACCCTGCGCCACATTGATGTAGACGAAGGCCTCAAGGGCTTCGCAGACATAGTTCGGGTTGGTGCTGACGTAAGGCTGACCTGTGCCCGTGGAGACACAGGGGTCTTGTGCGCGGAGCGGAGCGCACACCCACAACAGGGTTGCGCATAATGCAACTGCACGTACAACGAGGTGTAACGCCTTCATGTCACTCAAAATTAGCGCGTTTGGCACGTGTTGCGGCCGCCGAGACTACAGGTCTTCAAATCACGGCCGTGGATGAGTCTGTGTGGTGATTTCCACCTCCCAACCGGCCCGGACATCCAAGCCTTCCGCCCACTGATGCACAGGTTCTGGGGCCAAGCCCTCAGCGGGTCGCGCTCCATTCCATCGGCCATCGCCATTGAGGTCGGTGATCCTCGCCAAGCCATAACGCCCTGGCAACAGCCCCGAGAAGCGGCCATCCTCATCCATCCGTGCCTCCCGCAATGGCAACCCCGAAGCATTCAGCAACATCCACACATGGGTTGTGTCCGTGGTCATCGAGGTGTCCTTCAACACCCTGATCACCCCATAATCCGACGGCTTGCGCACGTTGACGCGCCATTCGATCGTGTCCTTGGAATGTCCACCAAGCCCATAGACCGCCCCAGGCTCCAACATCAAGGTCACCACCGCACCTTGGGGCAAGGGGCCCACCTCCAAATGCGGCCCATCCAATGCAAACCGCCCACGCGGCAAATCGCTGGTGTCGCCATCCTGCACCACCATGCCACTGCACAACTGCGTGTCCAAGGCCACCGGCACAGGCGCCATCCTCATCCTAAACCGGTCCTCCACATCGGCATACCGTTCTGCAGCCCCCGCCGGAGCAGGTGCAGATGCAGGTTCGACCTGCCGAAACGACAAGGTGTCCGCACCCGATGGATGGGCCAAAATCCAAGCCCCCCCCGCTTCGAGGTTGGGGTCGAAATCAGGCAAATATGCCCAGACGCTGTCGCCTTCCATGCCCAATTCGACCGGGCCTTCAGGACCATTCAGTGACACTGAGAGCGCTGATTGAGGGAGGCCATCGGGGCCCTCTTGCAGGGCATTCAGGCCGGCCAAAGCCCCCCGGAAATAACCGGTAGAATCAACGCGAAGGCCCGAAGTGTAGACAGTAGGCACAACCGGAGGAGCATCCATCCTTACGGCAGGGACACCTTGCATCGCGGACCATCCCAAGCTGTCTGCCACACTCTCCAAGCGCCCTGCATACCACCCCAATGACTCCCCATCGTCTGCCCGATAGTTGCCATTGACATCGTCCAACACCACAAAGGCAAATGCGGCCCGAGGCAAAAAGCCCACATCAAACCGACCGCTGTCATCCACCAATCCCACGTAATCCGGCAAAGGCCGCACAGAATCCGGCAGGGCCGCATCGAGTATGCCTTCCGGCAAGCCATCCGCGTAGAGGAGCACACGGGTCCCTTCCACGGCCTCCCCCGTCCAAGCATCCACTGCCCGCCCACCGACACGGCCGGAGTCCAAGACATCTCCTGTGGTAAATACATATTGGAGGCCCTTGGCCACATTGGCTTCCCTGAGGTCCTTCACCGCCTCCCCAAACTGTACGATGTAGGTGCGGTCTGCCATCAGGCTATCGCCGAGCTCAATGCGCACACTGCGCCCCCGAACCATGGCCTTGGGCGGCGAAGGAAGCGGCGGCGACACCAAGATCTGCCGGCGTGCGTCTTGCAACTGCACGAACTCGTCAAAGTCAAGGACAAATGCGTTTTGGTCGAATTGGGTCGTTCCAAATGCTGGCTGAGCCTGCACCACCTGCGGCGCTTCCTCATCCCGCGCACCGCCGTCCGGTGAGCCCACTTGAGCGCAGCCCATAGCCCCGAGCACCACGGCCACCACCACACCAAACCGAACGCCGTCACTCATCTGTTTCTCCCTCTTCCAACAACCGGTGGGATACCGCGTCAACCAGAGACTGCAGGCGGTCTGCATCTTCTTGCCCGAAATCTCCGCGCTCTGCACTGTCCACATCGAGGACAGCAGCAACCTCTCCCGCTGCATTGCGCACCGGCAAAACCAACTCACTGCGGCTCTCAGCACTACACACCACATGCCCAGAAAACGCATCGACATCAGGGACCACCACAGGGGCATTCCGCGCCCATGCTTCAGCACAGACCCCCTTGCCCTTAAACAGGCGGGTGCACGCCACAGGACCTTGAAAAGGACCGAGCACAAGTTCATCGCCTTGAACCCGGTAAAACCCGACCCAATGCCAACCAAATGCCATGTGCAACAACGCGGCAAAATTCGCCTGGTTGGCAATGGGATCCGGGTCTGTCAACAATGCACGGCACTGCATGTCCAGTTGGTCATACCGGTCTGCACGCGGTGCGCTGTGGTCAAATGCCTGAGCGGATGCCATGGCCCGAAGTTCGACAGAGTCGGCGATTCTCCCGCCCCTTGAGAGGCAAGAAGCGTCAAAAAAGTGAAGGGGCAGGTACGCGCATACTGACGCCAAGCTCGCGCTGCACGCATTCGGCAAAGTCCCGACAAGTCTGCGGGGTCTTAACACTGTCCGGCTGGTGCACGAGCAAATCCACAGAACGGAGGCCCGCCAAACGCCATTCCTTGATGCGTTGACACCAATCCTCCAACCGGCGCATGTCGCTGGGGTGGCCTTCGTACCCCCCGAACCTCAGCAATAGAAAGGGCGCGGTCATCCGCATGTGTACCGCGTCTCTGCGCAACGCAGTATCGCTGATCACGGCGCCAACCCCCCAATCACGCATGGCACTCCACACCTGCTCCACGGCCTGGACATACTCCTGAGCCGGCGAGAACCATTCCGGATGGCGAAACTCCACAGCCGCCTCAAAGCCCTTGGGCCACTGTTGGAGATAAGCCAGCAAGCGGTCCGCATGCTTGGGGCTGAAATGCGGTGGAAGCTGAATGAAGGCAGGCCCCCTTTTGTGCCCAAGCGCATCGAGGCCCGCAATGAAATCATCGGTCGGCCCGGCGCAATCGTTGAACCGGCGGTAATGCGTGATGATCGCTGGAAACTTGGCGCAAAACCTAAAATCGTTTGGCATGCCCGCCGCCCATTCGGCCATCCGTTCGGGAGGGTGTATCCGATAATGGGTGGCATTCAACTCGATGGTGCCAAAGGCCTGTCCATAGTGCGTGGGCCAAGTGCGTTGCGGCGCTTTTTCCGGATAAACGCTGCCGCGCCATGGCCGAATGGTCCACATCGTCCCTCCGGCACGCACCTCCAACGGAGGTGGCGCTCCGCTCACCAACCCCTGTGCCAGGCCAAGCACAGTATCACCGTGATCTGGCGGCAAAGCAAAATCGACGCTCGGCAACAAGGCGTCCTGGTCCTCTTCCGGAATCTTGCCATACTTCACACCGACAAAGAAACAGACCGGCCCGGCAAACCCCGTCAGTTTCATTGAACTTCTCGATGGATGTTCGGGGCTGTGAAAGCCATCCTGCGCGACATCCTCACCGCCGTGTTGCCCCGGCGGTGCACCTCCTGCGGCACACCACTGGCGGCACGTGAAAGGTTCTGGTGTATCCCCTGTGGGTTCAGTTGGTGCAGGCATGTCCAAGTGGCACAAAGGCGCTTTCAAGACCGATTGACTTGGGCCCATGCTTGGTCCTGGCTCACACTGCAAGGAGAAGAGGAACGGTCATTGGTTCACGCCCTCAAATACGGAGGAAGCCCTCAACTCGGGATCGAATTGGGAATGGCGATGGCAGAGGAGTGGGTCACCACAACGAAAACAGCGCAACGTCTTTGCCATCATTGGTCCGTCGTGCCTGTCCCATTGCATCCCCGCAGACAACGCAAAAGGGGGTACAACCAAAGCATGCAACTCGCCATAGGTTGGTCACACCGCACCGGAATGACCATTGATCCCCTCTGCATTCGAACCGATGCGGGTCGTTCCTTCACCCGTTTCTCCCGCAGTCAGAGGATGGCACGGAGAAAGAACCCTTTTGCGTGGAAGGAAACACCCACCATCACGCCGGCCTTGGTTCACGGGCTCATCATCATGGATGACGTCGTCACCACGGGAAGCACCCTGGAATCCATGCACGACACCCTGCGCAAGCACTGGTCAGGCCCCTTGGCCTTCATCACCTTGGCAGATGCCGAACAATGAATCAGTGCGGCCTCAGAGGCCGTGGCACTTCTTGTACTTCTTGCCCGATCCGCAAGGACAAGGCTCATTTGGCAACGTCTTTTTCTCTACGCGCACCGGCTCCACCTTTTTAGGCGGTGGCGGCATGCCTGGCGCACCTCCGCCAGCACCCGCCTGGGCACGCGCCGCTGACATCCGCTGCTCATTGAGGTTTTGGACCCCTTGCTTGCTCGTCTGAACCCTGGGGGCCGGCGTGGGACGCGCCCCTGGAGCGCGCTTGACCTGGTCAGGCTGGCTGGGCAACTGACACTTGAGGAGGAAGCTCGCCACGTCGGCGTTCATCCGCTGCACCATGGCCTTGAACAGTTCGTAAGATTCGAACTTGTAAATCAAGAGGGGATCCTTCTGCTCGAATCGGGCGTGCTGCACATTGGAGCGCAGGTCATCCATGTTGCGGAGGTGCTCCTTCCACAGCTGGTCGAGGACGCCGAGGACCACAGATTTCTCCAACTCGTCAACCAACGTGGTGCCCGAGGAGTCAACGGCGTCTTGGATGTTGGCCAAAACTTGCATGTTGCGCCGACCATCCGTGAAGGGCACCGCAATGTTGACGAACTGGTTGGAATCGTCCTCATACACACGTTGAATCACAGGGTGGGCATGCGCCGCGAGGGATTTCATCCGCTCGTGGTAATGAGATTCGGCGGACTTGTGCAGGGACTGAGCCTGTGCTTGGGGCTGGCCCATTCCAAAGTCCGATGAAGCAAAGGGCGGGTCTACGCCCAACTCCGCCAAGCTGCGGATGCGCAGGCCATCGAAGTCCTTGGATGCCGAAAATTCCGTGATGAGTTGGTCGGACAACTCGAAGAACATCCCCGAGATGTCAAACTTCAAGCGCTCTCCATGCAATGCATTGCGGCGGCGGCGATAAATGACCTCCCGCTGGCTGTTCATCACATCATCGTATTCGAGCAAACGCTTCCGCACCCCAAAGTTGTTCTCCTCCACCTTGCGCTGAGCGCGCTCAATGGACTTGGTGATCATGCTGTGCTGGATGACCTCCCCTTCTTGGTGACCGAGCCGGTCCATCATCTTGGACACCCGCTCGCTTTGGAACAAGCGCATGAGGTCGTCCTCAAGCGAGACATAGAACTGGCTGCTTCCGGGATCCCCCTGACGACCGGAACGGCCGCGCAACTGGCGGTCTACCCGCCGGCTGTCGTGACGCTCCGTGCCGATGATGGCCAAGCCACCTGAAGCCTTGACCTCCTCTGTCAACTTGATGTCGGTTCCCCGACCCGCCATGTTGGTCGCGATGGTGACCGCACCTGGTTGGCCGGCCTTGGCCACCACTTCCGCTTCGGCTTGGTGCCGCTTGGCGTTGAGCACCTGGTGCTCAATCTTCCGGATGTCGAGCATGCGGCTGAGCAACTCGCTGACCTCTACCGTGGTGGTACCCACGAGCACAGGGCGACCGGCGTCGCGCAGCTTCACCACATCGTCGATCACCGCGTTGAACTTCTCCCGCTTCGTTTTGAAGACCATGTCGTCCTCGTCCTTTCGGGCGATGGGGCGGTTGGTCGGAATGGACATCACATCCAATGTGTAGATGTCCCACAATTCTTGCGCCTCCGTCTCCGCCGTTCCCGTCATGCCCGCGAGCTTGTGGTACATGCGGAAGTAATTCTGCAAGGTGACCGTCGCGTACGTCTGGGTGGCCGCCTCAATGCGCACCCCCTCCTTCGCCTCAATGGCCTGGTGGAGTCCATCAGAGTAACGACGGCCCTCCATGATCCGGCCCGTCTGCTCGTCGACAATCTTGACTTTGTTGTCCATGACAACGTAGTCCACGTCCTTCTCGAACAGTGCGTACGACTTGAGCAGCTGATTCATCGTGTGCAGTCGGGCGGATTTCACCCCTTGCTCCCGGAAAAGGGCTTCGCGCTTTTCCTGTTTCACCGCATCAGAGTCCTCAGAAGCATCAATCTCCACGAGGGTAGATGGCACGTCAGGCATCGTGAAGAACTGGTCGTCCTCCATATTGGCCGTCAGCATGGCGATGCCCTTTTCAGTCAGCTCCACCTGGTTCTGCTTCTCATCGATGACGAAGTACAGCTCTTCGTCCGCCTCCGGCATCATGCGCTTGTTGTCCTGCAAGTAGAAGCCCTCGGTCTTGAGCAACTGTTGGCGCATGCCTTCCTCACTCAAGAATTTGATGAGCGACTTGGTCTTCGGCAAGCCGCGATAGGCACGGAACAACGCCAAGCCTCCCGTTCGCACGGTCTCCTTGTCTGCATCTGAGGCCCCAAGTTTCTTCTTGGCTTCGGTGATCATGCCGTTGACCGCTTGACGCTGCTTTTGAACCAGCTGCACGACTTTCGGCTTGAGCTCATCGAATTCGTGCTCATCACCTTTTGGTGTCGGACCAGAAATGATCAATGGTGTCCGTGCCTCGTCAATCAGAACACTGTCGACCTCATCCACAATCGCATAATGATGCTTGCGCTGCACCAATTGATCGGGACGCATCGCCATGTTGTCCCGGAGGTAATCAAAACCAAACTCGTTGTTGGTGCCGTACACGATGTCGCACTTGTAGGCATTGCGGCGCGCTTCGGAGTTGGGTTGATGCCTGTCGATGCAATCGATGCTCAGGCCATGGAATTGGAAAATGGGGCCCATCCATTCCGCATCGCGACGCGCCAGGTAGTCATTGACCGTCACAAGGTGGACACCCCGGCCCGTGAGCGCATTGAGGAATACCGGAAGGGTCGCCACCAAAGTCTTGCCCTCTCCCGTCTGCATCTCCGCCACTTTACCGCGGTGCAATGCAACGCCTCCGATGAGCTGCACGTCGTAGTGCACCATGTTCCATTCAACGGGAGAACCAGCGGCCATCCACTGCTTGGCCCACAAGGCGCGGTCTCCTTCGATGCGGACAAAATCGCGTTCGGCTGCCAGGTCGCGGTCAAAGTCTTGGGCGATGACTTCGACATCCCCATCGGCAGCAAAACGACGGGCAGTCTCTTTGAGCAAGGCAAAGGCTTCCGGCATCAACGTCTCCAACACCTCCTCGATGCGGACATCCACCTCTTTTTCCAATGCGTCCACCCGGTCGTACAAGACCTCCTTGGCCTCAAAAGACATGGTTGGGTTGGAAGCCGCCTGAGCACGGAGTTCTTCTGCCTCAGTGACCAATTCCTTCACATGAGCGAGAATGCGGCCCTTCAAATCAACACTGCGCGCGCGCAGTCCATCTGAAGACAAGCCCTGCATCTCAGCTTCAAAACTGTGGATGGCATCAATCGCCGGTTGAATCTCTTTGACATCCGTTGCCGCCTTGTCGCCGACAAGGCGCTTGACGATTTTGTTGAAGGCTCCAATCATGGGTGCTGCGTGTGCCACCAAACCCCATGACAAAAACTGACATGCGGTGCAAGTGGTGTGGACAAAATTAAGGCTGAAGATTCGCCCACACACTGCCAAACATTGTTTGGAATTGCGCTCCACATGGGAGGTAGCGACCCCTTCAGCACATCTGAAATTTCCGTACCCCCACCTGACCGTCACACGACCCTATCAACAACTCAAATTACTGATTAACAACGGTCTAAGCTGCCTTATTGACCGCGTGTTGACAATTCCATCGCAGTGTTCATCGAATCCAATTGCCGTTGAGGAATCCTATCTGCAGTTTTGAAGTCCGTCATTTTTGACAGAAAAATTCAGTCCGAACGAAAGTCCTTTTTCCCCCGATCCGCCCAACACATGATTGAAGAACAGAACAACGCTGGTACAACTCCTGAGCAAGACATGAACACGGCAGTCCAGCAGGGCCAAGAAGGACAGATTTCAATCGATGCTGTGCTGCCCGAAAACACAACGGTGACGGAGCCCATTCTCGAAGACAATCCCAACCGCTTCGTGTTGTTCCCCATTCAGCACGATGACATCTGGAATTTCTACAAGAAATCAGAAGCCAGCTTCTGGACAGCGGAGGAAATCGACCTCGCGGCCGACATGGTCGATTGGAACGAAAAGCTCAATGACAACGAGCGGTACTTCATCAAGCACATCCTTGCCTTCTTTGCCGCTTCAGACGGCATCGTCAACGAAAACCTGGCGGAAAATTTCGTGGCAGAGGTTCAGTACACTGAAGCAAAATTCTTCTACGGGTTCCAGATCATGATGGAGAACATCCACTCGGAGACTTACTCCTTGTTGATCGACACCTACATCAAGGACAAGGAAGAGAAGAACCACCTCTTCAACGCCATCGAGACGTTGGACTGCGTGAAGAAAAAGGCCAACTGGGCGCTCGAGTGGATTGACAACGGAAACTTTGCAGAGCGCATTGTCGCATTTGCCGCCGTGGAGGGCATTTTCTTCAGCGGCAGCTTCTGCTCCATCTTCTGGCTCAAGAAGCGCGGACTCATGCCTGGCCTGAGCTTCTCCAACGAGCTCATCTCACGCGATGAAGGCATGCACTGCGACTTCGCTTGCCTGCTCTACACCCAGCACATCGTCAACAAATTGCCCAAGTCAACGATCGAGAAGATCATCGTCGACGCGGTCAACATTGAAAAGGAGTTTGTCTGCGACGCACTGCCTGTGCGCCTCATTGGAATGAACGCCGATTTGATGAGCCAGTACATCGAGTTTGTTGCTGACCGTCTGCTCGTCGAGCTCGGCAACGAAAAAGTGTACAACGCGACCAACCCCTTCGATTTCATGGAAATGATCTCACTCCAAGGCAAAACGAACTTCTTCGAGAAGCGCGTGGCCGAGTATCAGAAGGCAGGGGTCAACAAAGCCGGTGGTCAGGAAGAGGCCCAGGGATTCAGTCTGGACGCGGATTTCTGATTTCAACGGGGAAAAAGTTCAAAACTGCTCCCTACCCAAAGCGCTTTACCTCGCTTTAAACGCGCATCTTGAAATCACCCTTCGTGGGGAGGGGACATGCGCTGTTTTGTCAGAACCCCACACGCCTAACCAATCTGTAATAAACAACTCTCAACCAAGGTCTTGTCGCCTTGGATTCAATAACCTTTCCTCGAGCACGGGGGCAAACCAGTCGAGAACAACATGTATGTCGTTAAGCGGGATGGACGCCGGGAACAAGTCCAATTCGACAAGATCACAGCACGGGTCAAGAAACTCTGCTACGGACTCCACGAAAGAGTAGATCCGGTCTCCGTGGCCATGCGGGTCATCGAAGGAGTCTATGATGGCGTAACCACCTCTGAACTCGACAACCTCGCTGCTGAGGTTGCCGCGACAAACGCAGTCAACCACCCCGATTATGCCCAATTGGCTTCGCGGATTGCGGTATCCAACCTCCACAAGACGACCCACAAGTCTTTCACGGAGGTCATGCGAAACCTCCACACATACAAAGACCCCATTACCGGTGAAGCCGCTTCTTTGATTGCGGACGATGTCATGGAGATCATTGAAGCCAATGCTGAGGCTTTGGACTCCGCCATCATCTACGATCGCGACTTCAGTTACGACTACTTCGGTTTTAAGACGCTGGAGCGTTCTTACTTGTTGAAGCTCGACGGTGAAGTCGCAGAGCGCCCGCAACAGATGTTGATGCGCGTCTCCGTCGGCATCCACAAGGACGACATTGAGAGCGCGATCAAGACGTACAACATGATGTCTGATGGTTGGTTTACCCACGCCACCCCCACTCTCTTCAACGCAGGTACTCCCAAGCCCCAAATGTCCAGCTGCTTCTTGCTCACCATGCAGGAAGACAGCATTAGCGGCATCTACGACACGCTGAAGCAGTGTGCCAAAATCAGCCAGAACGCCGGAGGAATTGGCCTTGCCGTGCACGATGTACGCGCCACAGGTTCATACATCCGCGGCACCAACGGTACGTCAAACGGCATCGTCCCCATGCTGCGCGTGTTCAATGACACCGCCCGTTATGTGGACCAAGGTGGCGGGAAGCGCAAAGGTTCCTTCGCTGTCTACATCGAGCCTTGGCACGCGGACGTTTTTGACTTCCTCGACCTCAAAAAGAACCACGGTAAAGAGGAGCAGCGCGCCCGCGACCTGTTCTACGCTTTGTGGGTCCCAGACCTCTTCATGAAGCGCGTCGAGTCTGACGGTGAGTGGACGCTGATGTGCCCCAACGAATGCCCTGGACTGGCCGATTCATGGGGTCCTGAGTTCGAAGCTTTATACGAGAAGTACGAAGCCGAAGGCAAAGGCCGCAAGACGATCAAGGCTCAAGACCTTTGGTTCAAGATTGTCGAGAGCCAAATCGAAACCGGCGTGCCGTACATGCTGTACAAGGATGCCGCCAACGGCAAATCCAACCAGCAAAACCTCGGCACCATTCGGTCCTCCAACCTCTGCACGGAGATCATCGAGTACACCGCCAAGGACGAAGTGGCCGTTTGCAACCTCGCATCCATCGCCCTGCCCAAGTTTGTCAAGGAAGACCTCAGTTTCGACCACGACAAACTGTTTGAAGTGACCTACCAGGTGACCAAGAACCTCAACAGGGTCATCGACCGCAACTTCTATCCCATTGTGGAGGCGCGGAACTCCAACATGCGCCACCGTCCTGTGGGACTCGGCGTGCAAGGATTGGCCGATGCCTTCATCATGATGCGCTTCCCCTTCGATTCCGAAGAAGCCCGTCAGCTCAACAAAGACGTCTTCGAGACCATCTATTACGCCGCCTGTTGTGCGTCCAAGGATTTGGCCATCGAAGAAGGCGCTTACGAGACCTTCAAAGGGTCTCCAGCATCGGAAGGCAAGCTGCAGTTCGACATGTGGGGTGTTACCCCAAGCGACCGTTGGGAATGGGATGTGCTCAAGGAGGAAATCATGGACAAGGGCATGCGCAACAGCCTGCTCGTCGCTCCTATGCCCACCGCTTCTACCGCACAAATCCTCGGCAACAACGAGTGCTTCGAGCCTTATACCTCGAACATCTATACCCGACGCACCCTCAGTGGTGAATTCATTGTGGTGAACAACCACCTCTTGCGCGACCTGACCAAGCTCGGGCTGTGGAACGAGACGATGAAGAACCAACTGATTGCGGCCAACGGTTCTATCCAGAACATCCCGGAAATTCCGGAGAACATGAAGGCTTTGTACCGCACAGCTTGGGAGATTTCCCAGCGCGCCATCCTCGACATGGCCGCAGACCGCGGTGCATACATCTGCCAATCTCAGTCGCTCAACGTGTTCATGGAGAACGCCAATGCGCCCAAGCTGACCTCCATGCACTTCCACGCATGGCGCTCCGGACTCAAGACCGGTATGTACTACCTCCGCACCAAGGCCGCAACCGACGCGATCAAGTTCACGGTGGACAAGAAGTACAAGGAACAGCCCACGGCCCAACCTCAGGAGGCTGTCGCCGCCAAGGAAGTATCCGAAATGAGCCACGAAGAACAAGTTGCAGCTTGCTCCATCGAGAATGGACCTGACTGCGAAATGTGCAGCGGCTGATCTTCTGTTCACACGACAAAAGCGCAGGGCGATCCACCACGGGTCGCCCTGTTTGCTTTCCTCCGATTGCTAAAAATCCCACCAAATAGGCCCTTAGGGGCATGAATTCATGTTCAGTACGTGGCCGTGACCGAACTTCGCGCCTGAGTGCGTCAGGAACATCTGCATATCGTCTCTCTCAATCACCGCAATGCGCCCATCTCGCGCATAGGAGGGTTGCACGTACCAGAAGACCGCCAAGAGGCCTTTCTCACTTCGCTCAAGGAAACCTTGGGCGTGCAAGGCATCGCCTACCTCTCCACCTGCAACCGTGTAGAATTCATCATCGTGGATGAATCTTACTTCTGCATGGGCCGCCTACAACAGCTGTTCCAGGTCTTCTCTCCCGATGCTGCAGAACTCCGTTCACTGATGAGCACTGCCATGGTACTCCACGGCGAGGAAGCTTCACGCCATTTGCTGAGGGTCTGTGCTGGCCTCGAATCCATGGTGCTCGGTGAGCGCGAAATCCTCACCCAGATGCGCTCGGCGCTGGAACGTTCCAGACAATGGGGGCTCGCCGGCGACCAATTGCGCATCACAGAAAGGATGGCCGTGGAAACGGCCAAGCGCATTTTCACGGAAACCGACATCGCCAAACGGAGCGTTTCGGTCAACGCATTGGGCTGGAAGGCCTTTCTAGAGCGAGGCGTCCCGACGGACGCCCCAATTCTGATGATTGGCGCCGGGCAGACCCATACCAACATCGCCCGCTACCTCGAAAAGCAAGGATATACGGACGTTCAGGTCTTGAACCGAACGGCCCACAAGGCTGAAGCATTGGCTGCGCCGCGCGGGTGGCAATGGGGTGACCTGACCGCCCTTCCGGGTGCCTTGCAAGTAGGACCGGCAGGGATTTTTCTGTGCACAGGCAGTGACCAGGCCATCCTCGGTGAAACCGAAGCCCAACTGCTGCCTCAGCAGCCGACTTTCGTCCTCGACCTCAGTGTACCATCGGGCATGACCGATGCGTTCTCCTCGGCCCCGCACAACCAGGTCATCGGCATTGCCGAGCTCAAGCCACTCGCAGATCAAAATGTCGCAGGACGCCGCGCCGCACTCGGTGATTGCCAGCGCATCATCGATGCCGCCTTGACCGAACTCGCCACCCGGCTTCAGCAACGAGAGGTGGAAATCGCACTGCGCGAATTGCCCACCCTGCTCGCCGCTGTCCGCAACACAGCACTGGGTGAAGTCTTCGCGGATGAACTCGCAGAACTCGACGGAGAGACCCGCAGCTTGGTAGACCGCATCGTCGCCTACCTCGAAAAGAAATACGTCTCCGTCCCCATGAAATTGGCCAGAGAAGCCGTCATGGAACACCTGGAGAAACCCTGAGGCAGCATGCCTGAAGCCGCTCATTTCCGCATCGGTACGCGGGGCAGTGACCTCGCCCTGTGGCAAGCGCATCATGTGCGCGACCTCATCGCCGCTGCCGGCGGGTCGTCAGAAATCATCGTCCTGTCCACCCAAGGAGACCGCGAACAGATACAGGCCTTTGAAAAACTTGAGGGCAAGGGGTTCTTTACGAAGGAAATCGAAGAGGCCCTCCTGGATGAGCGCATCGATGTCGCGGTGCACAGCCACAAAGACTTGGAAACCCGGCAGCCTCCTGGCCTCGCCATCATCGCCGTGCCAGAGCGCGCATCGCAACGCGACGCTTTGCTCATCCGAGAAGACCGCGCTGCAGCCGGACCGTGGTTGCCCCTGCCCCAAGGCGCTGTCGTGGGAACCTCCTCCGTGCGCCGCAGAGACCAGTTGCTCTTGCTGCGTCCAGACTTGAAGATCGAAGCCCTGCGTGGCAATGTTCCCACCCGCGTCCAACGTCTGCAGTCAGGCCGTTACGACGCCATCGTCCTGGCCGAAGCTGGTCTCGATCGCCTCGCCCTCGGACTAGACGGGGTCATGCGACACAGCCTCGATCCGCGGATGTTCGTGCCCGCGCCAGCACAAGGTGCCCTTGCCCTGCAAATGAGGGAAGACGACCCGAAAGTCGTCTTCCTATCGCACTTGACAAATCCGACGGCGCGAGACGGCGTCCAGAGCGAACGCTCCGTACTGAGGGCCCTCGAAGGGGGGTGTCAATTGCCATTTGGCGCCCATTGGGATGCCCCACATGCACAACTGCGTTGCTTCCTACAGACACCCTCAGGACCACGCCGAATCACAGCGCCTACTGCTGAAGCAGCCCTCGTGGCCCTTCGACAAGACGCCCCCATCTCGGTGCACATTACCCGGGCGGAAAGGGCCGGAAGTGTCCTGCACCGCCTGGCACAAGGCCATGGTGTGAAACTCATCGAGTCTTCCTTGGTTGCGACAGAGCCTTTGAAGGACCCCAACATTCCCAATGCTTGGGACAACGCAGGCCCTGATTGGGTCTGGCTGGGCAGCCCTGGAGCAGCAAACACGGCCCTTGTTTGGCTCCAAGCACATCCCGAGACGCGCATCGCCGTTCCCGGCAATGGCACCGCATCTGCTCTGGAAACCAGCTTAATCTCCCGCATCGGCTTCGTTGGCCAAGGTGACCCACAAACAGCTTGGAACGCATTTGCTCGCGCCAGAATCCGCGAGGAGCGCGTCGCCATACCCCATGGCGCACTTTCCATGAAGAGGTGGGAAGAAACCAGCACTGAGGCCCAACTCCACCCTTGGATACACTACCACACGGTGCCCAGCACCCATCATGCCCCACACGCTGACGTGGTGTGCTTCACATCGCCTTCCAATGTTCAAGCATGGAATGGACCAGCACCAGACTGCGCAGTGGCCATAGGCCCGACAACTTCCGCAGCACTCAGTGCCCGAGAGTATGCACACATTACCGCAACCTTTTCGGATGCTTTTGGACTCTGGGAAGCCATTCTGAAGGCCATAAACCCTTGAAATCAAGGTTTTCCCGCGTAGAAAACGCTTAGACTTTCAAGCGCATTCAAAATCGCGTATCTTCGCACCCCTCAAAAAAAGAGGCCCATCATGTACGCCATCGTAGAAATTGCAGGGCACCAGTATAAGGTACAGCAAGATCAACGGCTCTATGTGAACCGTCTGAAGCACGATGAGGG
>JAKMCW010000082.1 GCA_022428205.1 Flavobacteriales bacterium | reverse complement strand
AGTGAAAAAATGATGGAGGGGACAACTGAAGTCAAAGGGGGAGACGAAGCGTGTATAATTTTATATACGGGAGAATACAGAAGTAGAAGATTCGATGAAACATCAAAAAACATCGATAAATAATGCTGTTTTCGTGAAGACCGGAGTACTGAGTTTGTAAACGGAGCATATAATTACCCCTTCGCTCATTAAATTCGATACTCTCCTCGGAGAACCACAAACCCGCGTTTAACCAAATCGCTTGACATGATGTCCAAGACCATCAACCTGGTTGTCGCCCTTTTTTGCGGCCTCACCACCGTCTTTTCCCAGCAACAAGTTGCTGTCAATTCCGCTCCAGCACCTGAAGGCTATGCCCTTGAGGTCACAGTCGTCAACGAAGACATCGGCATTTTGGTCGGTGCCCTCGGCGTGACCGACTTGACGGGATTCAGCAGCACCCGTCTCTACGTCACCATGAACAACGCCGATGACTTCATGTCTTCGGTTTCAGGTGACGCCACGAACCCCACTTTGGTCGAAACCACGACGAGTTTCTACCATGCTGCTTTGGGTGCTGCTACGCCAAACGGCATTAACTCACTGCTGTTTCCAGTGTACCCGGACCTGCCTTATGACAGCTGGGTAACGATCGGCCTTGATGGCGTACCTAATGCTTCGGCAGGAGAAGCCGCCATTGCTACGGTTCAGTCCACCGACAACCCCTGGTCCACCAACTTTGACCCAGGTGGCGGACTGCCCGGTGGCAACATCGCCATTGACGATGCCATTGGTGGTGCCTGGTATGCCTTGAACGGTGACGCCAATGGCGTCGCAGGCGATGACCTGAAAGTGCTCGTTGGTCAGTTCACAACGGATGGAGACTTGAGCGGTCAGCTGTACTGCCAGGTATTCATCAACGGCGATGGATCAACGGAATTCCGCGACACCTTCTACTTTGGAGCAGGTGGTCCGGTGTTGGGCTGTACCGATGCAACCGCGTGTAACTACAACGAACTCGCTACCGACGATGACGGTTCTTGTGAATTCCCGCTGGACCTCTATGGAAGCGCCAACGTCGACTGTGATGGCATCTGCCTGAATGACAGTGACGGAGACGACATCTGTGACGAGGATGAGGTTCCAGGTTGTACTGATGCCACGGCATGTAACTACAACCCCACGGCCACGGACGACGATGCTTCATGTACGTTCCCAGCCGCCGACAACCTGGACTGTTCCGGCAACTGCCTGAACGATTCCGATCAAGACGGCATTTGTGATGAAGATGAAATTGCAGGTTGTACCAACGAGGAAGCCTGTAACTATGACCCTCTTGCTACGGATGACGATGCTTCTTGTACGTTCCCGGCTGCCGCCAATTTGGACTGTTCAGGCAATTGCCTGAACGATGCAGACGGTGATGGCATTTGTGACGAGGACGAAGTATTGGGTTGTGCGGATTCAGGTGCCTGTAACTACAGCCCACTCGCGACAGATGATGATGGCTCTTGTGAGTTTACCTCTTGCGCCGGTTGCACGGATACGGGCGCTTGTAATTACGATGCGACGGCCATCATTGATGACGGTTCCTGTACGTTCTTGGACGGAATCTGCCAGACCTGTGAAAACGGTGTTGTGATCGACAATGATGCCGATGGTGACGGCGTTTGTGATGCAGACGAAACTGCTGGTTGTACGGACCCCGAGGCTTGTAATGCAGGGGTGTTTACGGATACCGACAACAGCACATGTACCTATCCCGCAGGTTACCCAGAAAACATCGTCGACTGCGATGGAAACTGCTTGAATGACGCCGATGAGGATGGTGTGTGCGACGAGGAAGAGGTTCCCGGATGTACGGATGATGCGGCGTGTAACTACGATGCTCCAGCAACCGATGATGATGACTCTTGTGAGTACCCCAATGACATCTATGGTTTGGACTATGTCGACTGTAATGGCGTCTGTCTGAACGATGAAGACGGCGACGGTGTGTGCGATGAGGAGGAGCTCGCGGGATGCACCGATCCAGAAGCTTGTAATACAGGTGACTTCACAGACACCGATAACAGCCTTTGCGTTTATGCTGTCGATGTAAACGATGGCATCACGAACCTCGATTGTGACGGCAATTGTTACAACGATACCGACAGTGACGGTGTGTGTGACGAAGACGAGGTGGTCGGCTGTCAAGACGATACTGCCTGTAACTATGATGCCGCGGCCACCGATGCCGGAACGTGCGAGTACGCCGATGAGGGCTACGACTGCGACGGAAACTGCCTTGAGGATTCCGACGGTGACGGCACCTGTGATCCATTTGAAATTGTGGGCTGTCAGGAAGAAGCAGCGTGTAACTACAATCCTGCTGCAACGGACGCTGGCACTTGCGAATACCCTGAGGACCTGTATGGCGTCGGATATGTCGACTGTGACGGTGGTTGCTTGAATGACCTCGACGAAGATGGCATCTGTAATGAGGATGAAGCTTTGGCCGTGACGGGTGGAGGTGTGGAAGTCGCCCTCGCTGATGGCGCGCCCATCGACAGCTCAGTGGCCCTCCTGGGCATCGCCCTCGAGGATCCCTCAGACGACCTGATTGCAGGCTTGATTGCCTCTGGTAACGGTGATCTCGTCGTTCCTGCTGTCGCGGGCTCCGATTGCGGATCCATCTTCTTGCCAGTAGATGAGGCATGGGGAGAAGCGGGTTACAACCTGAACGTCCTTTCTGTGGATGTGCTGAGTGACCTCATCGTAGGCCATGTCTTCCCAGGATTGTGCGAGACCCTGAGCGAAGGGGACACCTACAACAACTATTACGGTGAGGCGTTTACCTACACCGAGGAAGGTGGGCAAGCCCGCCTGCTCAATGGCGAAGGCGAAGCGTTCTTGATCGAGAACGGCGCGTACCGCTTCAACAGCAACAGCTACCTCTACGCCATCAGCAAAGTCATTCCATTGGAGAGCGCTGATCCTTGCTTGGGTTGTGCCAACCTCACCATTGATGGAGACCTCGCCGACTACACGGTGGAGTGCGAGAGCGAGCTTGTGGCCGCCACTGCTGCTGATGCAACGGGCTTTGCGTGCAACGACCTCGAGCTTGACAACATCGTGACGGTCAAGAACCGCACGGATGGACGGAATCAAATCTGCTCTGGTGGAGGCACTTCACAAATGTGGAATGCGGTCACCGCCGGTGATGACCCCAACTTCAACAATGGTCCTGACGCTTTGCTCCAGTTCTACGACATGAACGGAGACATGGGCGCCAGCCACTACTTCATCGAGGACATTGCCAACGGTGGTGTTTCCTTCCAGCAGTTCGAAAATGGTACGGCCCTCATGCAGGGTACGGTCATGGACACGGAGGACAACTCATTGCGTTTGGAGATCCACCTCTTCTTCGAGGGCCGCACCTTCGGCGCTGACTGGGCTGGTGGATTCAAGAACGACTACGGTTGTGCCACCAACACTGACCTCTGGACGATGTATACCTTGAACAACGAGGCTTCCTACGCGGTAGGCGGTCCAGGTGCATGGGACTTCGGTACGTTGATCCACTTCAACCACCAGCCAGCCAGTGAATACTTCGGTTTCCAGCTTGGAAACGGAGCGAACAACCACAACTGCGAAGACAATGGCTTCTCAGGTTGGTTCAGCTGGAACGGTTCAATTGCCGGGGAGGATGCCATGGGCTTTGCGGGTGACGTGATCGCCACGCTCGAGCCTTCATGCGACATGCCGACCAACTGCATCGAGGGTGAGTACGTGGAGTTCCACTACATCGCCTTTGACGACCAGTGCAATGTGGCTACGGAAATCGTGCAGACGGTGACCCGTGACGACGTGACCGCTCCCGTCTACGTCTCAGGTGCTCCGGATACGACCATTACTTGCGACGACAGCGAGCAGTGGTTGGCCGACAACCTGGCCGAAGACGAGATTGTACTCTTCACCGACAATTGCGATGACAGCGAATACGGCTGCGCTGCAGGATTTGACCCCAACACCTCAGGTTTTGCCGATGGCAATACAGTGTATGTGTGTGTGGAGCTCGTTGGAGAGACAACGTCGGAATACACAGCGAGCAGCTGCCGCGTGTTGAGCCGCACTTGGGTGGCCACGGACTGCTTCGGCAACCAGACCTACCACGTACAGGCCATCACCATCGAGGACAATACTGCGCCTGAAGTGACGGTCACCGCACCTTCAGACGTGACGTTGAATGTCAACGGCCTGTGCTTTGTTGATCTCGACCCCTCCAACACTGGAGTGGCAGTGTCCACCTACGCCGACAACTGTGACCTGGCCGATACCGGTCTGGACTACAGCGACGTCGTGGTCGACAGTGTGAGCACCGGTTGCTACAGCATCATCCGTACCTGGACGGCCATTGCCACAGACAGCTGCGGAAACTCAACCGCTGAGATTGACAACCAGCGCATCGACATTGAAGACGCCATCGCACCTTCCTTCCTTGCAGAGGGCATTGATACCCTTGAGTGCGACCTCTGGCAGGACTGCTCTTATGAGTACCTGAACAGTGTGGGTGTCATTACCGTCGTGGACAACTGCGAGCTCAGCCACGTAGAGACAGAATGCACCCCGCTTTCTGCTGGTTGCTGGGATGACTTCATTGTGGACTACACGGCTTACGATATGTGTGGCAACATGTCCACTTTCCAGCAGATTGTTGTGGTCACGGACCGCACATCGGCGGAGTGGACATTGGCTTCGGCAGACTACACATTGGAGTGCAGCGATGAGAGCCTGACCGGCTTTGTCCAGCACGAGTTGGGAACCTTCTATGCCGTTCCAGAATTCACACCAGGCGATGGCATGCATGCTGAGGCCATGGACAACTGTGACGGTGGCGCTGAGGTTTTCTATAGCGATTTGATCTTGACCACGGCTTGTGATCAACAGTACACCATCAAGCGTACTTACACCACGACGGATTGCTCAGGCAACTACACCGAGCACATCCAGTACATCACGGTGGAAGACACGACGGCACCTGAATTCACAGCGTTCCCCGCGGACGTGACGGTGGAATGCGATGCCGTACCCGCAGTGGCTGATCTCAGCACTTTGGCTGCGCTCGACAACTGCGACAACAGCCCCGATATCGCGTACATGGGTGAAGTCCGCACGGACGGCGCTTGTGAGGATACGTACACCTTGACCCGCACCTGGGAAGCCTCAGACTGTGCAGGAAACATGTACAGCCAGTCTCAGACCATCGAGGTGCAGGATACACAGGCGCCCATGCTGAGCATCCAATGTCCAGATGACATTCTGTACACCAATGTGCCCTTCGCCGATGGTGACTTGAGCATCGCCACGAACGGAGAGCCCACTTGGGAGGAGAGCGACAACTGTGACGGTGACGTTGCGGTGGCTTACACGTTCGAGGATGTGGCAGTGGCCTTGGATGCAGACTCAGACGATGAGAATGAAGGCGACTTTGAACTGCAGCGCACGTTCACGGTGACTGCCACGGACAACTGCGGCAACGAGACGGTGTTGAGCTGCATGCAGGTCTTGACCTTCACGGATGAGGAGGCGCCCATGTTTGACGGCAACCCGGATGAGCTCTATCCAGCGCCCATCACCTGCGGTGACATGCCTGACCCCTATGACGTCAGCGTATTGCCGCTGCACGCTTCTGACAACGGTGACGGACAACTCACCTACGAGATTTCCATGGCATTCTTGACCTCAGGGTCCTGTCCCGGTACCTACGTCCGAATCTGGTACGTGACCGACGACAGTGGAAACGAGTCCGAATCGGCCATCCAATACGTGGCCACTGTGGACACGCTGGCTCCAGAGTTTGACTTCTGTCCTGATGACATCGAGGTGTTCCTCGATGAGGACTGCACCACGGATGTGAGCACGGATGTTACCGGCATGGCTACGGTCACCGATAACTGTGACGCAAATCCTGAGGTGACCTTCGAGGACATCATGTTCGTTGACCTCCCAGGTGCAGCAGCAACAGACGGTGCAGACTACATCTATGGAGATGAGGACGCCGCGCACAACGGAAGCTATCAGTTCACCCGTGTGTTCTCTGCTGAGGACGCCTGTGAGAACGAGAATTGGAAGTCAAACAGCTACTGCGAGCACGTGATCACGGTGACTGACGCCTTGGCACCGAGCCTCAGTGTCACTTGGCCTGCAGACCGCGTGGAAACGCTCAATGCAGATTGCGAAGCGGACCTCAGCCTCGATCTGGTGACAGCCGAAGCCACGGACAACTGTGATGGAGACGTGACCATTGCCGTATTCCACACGGATTCTGCTCCGATTTACACCTGCACGGGCGACGGTCTCGCCGAAGGTTCCTACACCTTCACGCGCAGCTGGACGGCAGTGGCCACTGACGACAGCGGCAACGAGACGACCCTGACGCACGACCAGTCCTTCACTGTAAATGATGAGATCAGCCCGATGGTCACCATCAGCGGTCCCGCCGACTACAACACGGATTTGGCATCTGACTGCACAGTGGACACCGCTCCAGGTGCAGCGGGTGAGGCTACGGCGTCAGCCACGGATAACTGCGACAGCGACGTCTCCATCACCATTGAATTCGCCGACAGCGCTTTGGAGTACACCTGCAGCGACGCCGACGGCAGTGCTCAAGGCAGCTACACCTTCGAGCGTACATGGACGGCCACGGCCACGGACGATTGCGGCAATGCCAGCAGCGATACGTATGTCCAGACCATTGTTGTGAATGACATCACGGCACCATTGCTCAGTGCGGAAGCACCTGCAGAGCAGTTGGTTCAATTGGACGCAGACTGCAGCACGGATTTGACCACGGAGACCCTCGGTTACGCGACCCATACCACAAGCGATGCTTGTGACAGTGACGTGACTGTAGAGACGAGCTTCAGCGACAGCGCGCCAGAGTACACCTGTGGTGGCGATGATGATGCTTTGAATGGCAGCTATGTGTTTACCCGTACGTTCAGCTTCACAGCCACGGACGATTGCGGAAACAGCACCACGGTTAGTGTGGATCAATTGATCACGGTGGAAGACAATGTCAACCCCTCACAAACCATTGAAACGCTCGCGCCTGTGACGCTCTACCTCGATGGCGAGTGCGAGACGGACCGCAGCGATGTGGCCACCGGCATTCCCGCTGTCACGACGGCCGACAACTGCGACAGCGATGTGGCCAATGTGTTGACCTACATGGACAGCCCGAATGTGCAAACGTGCAGCGACGGTGACATGGCCGACGAGGGAAGCTACACCTTCACCCGTACATGGACGAGCGTGGCTACAGACGACTGCGGCAACGAGAACACCATCACGACGACGCAGGACATCACGGTCCTCGACGAAATGGCGCCTCAGTTCACCTTGACATGCGGCATCAGCAACGACGAAATCGTGGAGTATGCCTGTGGTGATGACAACCAGAATGGGTTGAGTGACATCTTCGACTTCACGGAGATTCCAGCGCCTTGCGATGTGTCATACGCCGACAACTGTGACAGCGAGGTCACTCTGGCTTTCTCCTCTGTAGAGAGCGGATACCTCCCCACAGCTGACGTGGCCAAGTTCTGCATGCCACTCGACGTGGAGGCCGGCGAGAACGGCGAGACCTGTGATGACCGCGACCCTGAAGTGGTGCGCCTGTTCAACTTCCCAGGAGCGGAGAGCTTCACCATTGTGGAAGGCGGCAGCAGCATTGTTGAGATTGCGCCGGACAGCGCCATGCACATCGTACTGGAGGTGGCCAATGCCAGCGGAGACGGCTTCATTTTTGACGCCATCTACGAAGGCGCATTTGACTGGAATGAGTGGCTTGCCGAGCCCGGCATGCACAACTACAAGAAGGACTGTGCGGACATCTTCCCCGGCATTGAAATCTGGACGGAGTGGATCTACTACGTGATGGCCGACGGTACCATGTCAGGTACGGGAGCCTACGCTGGGTCAGAGTTCGCTTTGCAACACCAGCCGCTGAACGCTTACTACGGTCTCCAGATCGGTGAAGGCGCCAACAACAAGAACGAGAACTACGGTGGTAGCGCTTGGTTCTTCTACAGTGGTGAGCTTGTCGTAGACGGCGTCAGCCAGGGCATCCTGTCCTCCAGCGGTGACATCTTCTTCGACATGGACTGCTGCCTCGGATGGCAGATCGACTACAGCTACACGATCACAGACGATTGCGGCAACACCACGGAGTTCGATTACACCGACCTCGGAACGGGTGAGTTCAACAACCTTGACAATGTGACGGTGAGCGGTGGCCACAGCCATTCTCCCATCGACATCACAGGAGGGGTGAGCAGCTTGAAGGACCCCATCCGCATTACCGGTTTGCAGCCGAACCCGACCAACGACTACAGCACGTTGGGCTTCATCGTGACCAACAACATGCGCTTGCGCATCGATCTGTACACGATGAGTGGACAGTTCGTTCAGGAGTTGTTCGATGGCAATGCCAGCGAGGAAGTCCAGTACGTGCTCGACATCGACGCCAACACGTTGACCAGTGGAATGTATCAGGTACGCCTGTCCAGTTCCGACTACGTGGTGGTCAAGAAGCTCCTGGTGTCAGAGTGATTCCAGGCTAGAGGAGAGCGTTTACCAAATCGCTTGAAGCTGAAGCCGCTCCCGAAAGGGGGCGGCTTCCTGCTTTTGGAGGCTACCTTCCCGCCCGATGTCGCAGACAGGCCCTACACGTGTCCTCGTCGTCCGTTTCTCCAGTATGGGGGACGTTATTCTCACGTCGCCCGTAATCCGTGCCTTGCATGCGATGCTGGACGGGGACGTTGAGGTCCATTTTCTCACCAAGTCCGCCTTCGCCCCTGCTGTCCAAGGGCTGGAAGGCATCCATAAGGTGTGGACCATTGGTCGCACCACAGCAGAGGTGGAGTCTGAGTTGGTTGAAGTCGGCTTTCATTACGTCGTGGATCTGCACGCCAACGCCCGTTCAGGCTTTGTAAAGCGGGCGCTCAGGCATGGGGGCACGTTGGATTTGACCGTCGACAAGAAGAGCCTCGCCAAAATCTTGCTTGTGCGTTTTGGAGCAGACCGGCTGCAGGGCGAACATGTGGTGGAGCGGTACCTCGACACCTTGCGGCCCTTCGGAGTGGCGTTGGAAGTCTTGAGCGGACAGGGCGACAACGGGGGGCTTCTGCTGCCTGCTCGAGCGACAAAAGAGGCGGGTGAATTGGCGACCACCGCGACCCAACATCCGCCGCGCATCGCCCTGGCCTTGGGGGCCGCTCACGTGGGGAAAGCCCTGCCAAAAGCACACTGGAACGACGTGCTCGGGCATCTGCTCAAACAAGGGTGGGCCGTGGATTTGATCGGAGGGCCTGACGAAGCCCAAGTGGGCGCTGAGCTCGCCGCTTCCTTTGCAGGAGCCGATGTCGAAAACCGATGCGGCAAAGAGGACTGGGCTACCACTTTTGAAAGGATTGGAAAGGCCGCTTTACTCGTGGTGGGGGATACCGGAGCGATGCACGCTGGCGCGGCGCTGCAAACACCCATGGTCGTGCTATGGGGGTGCACTTCACCCGCCCTTGGGATGGGGCCTTGGTTGCCGCACCCTTCGACTGTGGCGTTAGAGCCCGAAGGACCGGTGCGCAACCGGCCGTGCAGCCGCCTAGGGGACCGGTGCCGTCACAAGGTGCGCTGTCCGGAACGCATTGCCCCCGAGCGCATCATTGCTGCGGTGGACACTGTCCTCAGTCAAACAAGGCCCTGAGCTCCGTTGCCTCTTGCGGCTTCATTTTGCCGGCGAGAATGAGCCTGAGCTGACGGCGGCGCAGCGCCCCTTCAAAACGCCGTTGCTCTTCTTCGGTTTCAGGCACCAGTTCAGGTACGCCAATCGGCGCCCCCAATTGGTCTACCGCCACGAACGTGTACATGGCCTCGTTGGATTTGGACCGCTCTCCGGTGGCATTGTCCTCGACGAACACCTCCATGAACACCTCCATGGAGCTGCTGAAGGCACGGCTGACTTTGGCCTCGATGGTGACCGTGTCCCCGAGTCGAATGGGCTGGTCAAATGAAACGTTGTTGACCGCAGCCGTGACCACTACCCTGCGGCAGTGACGGTTGGCGCTGATGGCCGATGCGATGTCCATCCAATTCAGGAGCTGTCCTCCCATGAGGTTGCCCAGGACATTCGTGTCGTTCGGAAGGACGATGTGGGTGGTGGTGGCGAAGGTGTCCTTCGCAAGGCGGGTCTGAGGGGCCATTTCGTCGCGGTTTGCGCCACAAAGGTCGGCTTGGAAAGCCCATGGTCGGAATTCGACAACACTCCTTCACCTTTGCACCATGACGTACGACGTCCTCAAGGCCCTTCACATCATCTTCGTGGTGACCTGGTTTGCAGGGTTGTTTTATCTCTTCCGCCTCTTCATCTATCACCGGGAAGCCGATGAGCGCCCTCCGGTCGAGCGCGATGTGCTCATCCCTCAGTTCCGCATCATGGAGCGTCGCCTATGGGCGGCCATCACCTTGCCGAGCGGAATTTTGGCGACGGGCTTTGGTGTGGCGTTGATCGTGTGGAACCCGGTGTGGCTGTCCATGCCGTTCATGTGGGTCAAGCTGGGGTTTGTGGGGCTGTTGTGGGCATACATGTTTCTCGCGGCCAAGGTGCTGGCAGAGTGCAAGGCGGGAAGCCCAAAGGCGAGTTCAATCCGGTTGCGTTTTTTCAATGAGGTGCCTACCGTCATTTTGATTGCAGTGGTGTTTCTCATCGTGCTGCGCGATGCTGTAGGCTGGGTTTGGGGGGTCGCCGGGATTTTAGGCCTGGCACTCTTGTTGACTTTTGCCATCAAGCGCTACCAAAAAGCCCGGCTTAACCGGAAGGATGGAGACGGGGCGTAATTTTGCCGGCATGGACGCCAAGGATGCCCCGTTGAATTGGATTGACACCCATTGCCACGCCTATGTCGACGCTTTTGCGGAGGACAGGGAAGAGGCGATACAGCGCGCTGTGCAAGCGGGCATCAACCGCATTCTCTTGCCCAACATCGATGCCCAAAGCGTGGGCCCGCTGCTGGAGCTGGTCCAAAACCACCCCGGTCGTTGTTTCCCCATGATGGGGCTTCACCCTTGTCACGTCGATGAGCAGTGGGAAGAGGAATGCAAGCCCATTCTGGCGGCCTTGGACGCATCGCCGTGCATCGCCGTGGGCGAAATTGGCATGGACCTGTTTCGGGGCAAGAAGACCCGTGGGCTGCAGATTGCCGCTTTTCATGCCCAGATTGGTTGGGCGCTCGAGCGCGACTTGCCGGTGGTCTTGCACGTCAGGGAGGCCTTCGAGGACACTTTTGAGGTGTTGGATCAGTATGCGGATACTGCGCTTCGGGGGGTGTTTCATTGCTTTACTGGAGGGCGCGATGAGGTGGAGAAAATCAGCAGCTATGGCAGTTTCCATTTCGGCCTTGGTGGGGTGACCACCTTCAGGAAAGCGGGGATGGAAGCAGTCATCCCGCACATTCCCGAGGACCGCATCATATTGGAAACAGACAGTCCATATCTGGCTCCGGTCCCCCACAGGGGCAAGCGCAATGAACCGGCATACACCGCCTTGGTGGGCCAGCGTGTGGCCGATGTGCTCGAGCGTCCCTTGGCTGAAGTGGCCGCCCTGACCACCGCCAATGCCGAGCGCCTCTTCCGCCTCCCGGCTTTAAATCCCGTGATCTCATGAGCCCGGCGCGGATTTTACTTGTCTACACAGGAGGGACCATCGGTTCTATGGAAGATCCGGATACCGGGGAGTTGCGGCCTTTTGAGTTTGAGCACCTGCGTGCACGCATCCCTGAAATCGACGCCCTGGAGGTGGCGCTGGAGTATGAGCCGATGGCGCCCATTGACAGCAGCGACATGTCCATTGAGCGCTGGGGTGAATTGGCGCGTTTGCTGTTTCATCGCCGCGACCGTTACGATGGTTTCGTCGTGTTGCACGGCACGGATACGATGGCCTACACGGCGAGTGCGCTGAGTTTCATGTTACCCAACTTCGGCAAGCCCATCGTGCTCACGGGCAGCCAGCTTCCCATTGGGGTGGTCCGAACAGACGGCAAGGAAAACCTGCTCACTTCCATTGAGATTGCGGGCAAGTGGGACTCTGCCGACCCAGAGCGTGGCCCACTGATCCGAGAAGTCGTCATCTATTTTGGCGATGAGCTGATCCGCGGCAACCGCTCCCACAAGCAGGATGCAGAAGGGTTCCAGGCATTGCTAAGCCCCAACTTCCCCGCTTTGGCAGAGGTCGGGGTCCACGTGCGTTTCAGGCGGGATTTGCTGTTGCGCCCACGCGGGGAAGCGGAGTTGCTGGAAAACCTCAATCCCGGCGTCACCGTGGTTCACTTGATTCCGGGCATGACGCCCGAGGCGCTGTCACACCAGTTGACCATTCCGGGGCTGCGCGCTGCAGTGCTGCGCACGTATGGTTCGGGCAATGCTCCGCGCGATCCATTGTTTCTGGGGATCCTGACCGCCGCACAAGAGAGGGGGGTGTTTTTGGTCAATGTGACCCAATGCGCTGTGGGTTCAGTGGATGCCAATCGTTACGTGACAGGAGCGGGGTTGACCCGCATCGGGGTGGAGCCCAGTCTGGACATCACGTTGGAGGCGGCTGTGACCAAGCTGATGGTCCTGGCCGGACTGCACGGCGATCGCGAAAGCTTGCGCAAGGCCTTCAAGCGCGACATCGCTGGAGAGCAGACCCCTGCAGAAATGATCCGTTAAGGGGTGCCCCCTTCTGGGCCGCAAATCAGTTGCATTCCGCGTTGGTTTATTCGGTAACTTGCGCGCCCATTCAGCACGGGGTTTCCCTGCTGTTCAGGAGAGGTGGCCGAGTGGCTTAAGGCGCACGCTTGGAAAGCGTGTATACTCCAAAAGGGTATCCGGGGTTCGAATCCCCGTCTCTCCGCAAACGAAGCCGGCGTCTCATCGCCGGCTTTTTCATGCTTGGTCCCTAACACGTTGAGCGCAGTGACCGAACTTCATCCAGGTGAACAGCAAGGCGGACGGTGTCCGTTAACTTTAAGGGCATGTTGCGCAGACGTTTTCTAAAGGGCTCCGCCATTGTGGGTGCCGCCGCGGCCACACCGCGCTGGCTCCGTGCGGCGTCAGGCATGTGGTCTGAAGGGGGAGAGCGGAAAGTGGCCGAGGTGTTGGAGTGCAAGCGCACGATGGTGCAGAATGTCCCCGTCCTGAGGGGCTTTGCAGGCAACCACACGGACCTGGTTTCACCCTTTGTCATGCTCGATGAATTCGGGCCCTTGCACATTGATCCTGGCACCTTGGGGATGGACATCAAAGCACACCCTCATGCCGGGGTGGCGCCGACGACCTACTTGCTCTCGGGCAGCGGTCGACACACCGACAGTTTGGACAATGATCTGATTTATCGGGAGGGCCAATTCATGGTGTTCAGCTCAGGGTCCGGGGCCATACACGAAGAAGTGAGCAGCATGGAAATCAGAAGGGACGGTGGGATCGTCCACGGGTTCCAGATTTGGCTCAACCTGCCTGCGGCGCACAAGTTCAGTCCGCCGGTCACCACGCTCAGGGACAAGGCCGATTTTCCGGTCATCGAAACGGAGGCATACCGCATCAAGGTCTTGATGGGTTCGGCCTTCGGGCAATCGGCGCCGACGGAGTTGCACAGCCCGGCGTTCTACTATCATGTCCACCTCAATCCGGGAGGACGTCTTGACCTGCCGGTCAATCCCGAACACAATGCCTTTGTCCATATTGTGGAGGGGCAACTCGAGTTGGAGGGGCAGCGCGAACTCAGTCCACAGCAGCTTGCGCTGTATCACCGGGGCGGCGATGTGCTGCGCTATTTCAGTGCGCAGGGAGCCGAGTTCATTGTGCTCGGGGGGCAGCCATTGGGCGAGCCGGTAGTGTCCTATGGTCCTTTTGTGATGAACAGTACAGACCAAATTCAGCGTTGCATCGCCGACTACAGGACCGGTAGAATGGGGGAGTTGTAAAGCACAGCACAGCGATTTCATCACCTTAGTTGCCTTTGCGGTTGTCAGGGTGGAAGTCGATTGCCTAAATTCGCCCTTCGCGAGCCGAAGGTTCGCTCACAACGACACAACCACGATTCATCCCTTCACCATGAAGAAGTTGTTCGCCCTCTTTGCAGTGGCCCTCATGTTTACCGCTCCTGTTATCGCTCAGGAAGGAGATACCATTTTTATGTCAGGCGACTCCATGATCGTCATGGTCCCTGACAGTGCCATGGCCGATTCTGCCATGATGGACAGTGCTGTCGCCCCGGTCGCACCAATGGCCGAAGAGGCCCCAGCCATGCCAGAAGAGACGGTCGAAGTGACCGGCGCCCGCCAGCAGATCAAGCTGCGCATCATCGAGGGTGGCGTACTCTTCATGAGCTTCGTTGTCCTCTGTTTGATTTTCGGATTGGCCTTGGCCATCGAGCGCATCATCTACCTCAACATGGCCACCACCAACACCAAGGGTCTCCTGACCAAGGTGGAGGACGCCATGAACAGCGGAGGTGTGGATGCTGCCAAGGAAGTCTGCTCCAACGAGCGGGGTCCTGTGGCCGCCATCTTCCACCAAGGTTTGGACCGCAGTGGCGGCAGCTACGAAGAACTCGCCAAGGCCGTGGAAGACTACGGAAGCTTGGAGAGCACCAAGCTCGAGCGCGGCTTGAGCTGGATCAGCTTGTTCATCGCTTTGGCGCCCATGCTCGGCTTTATGGGTACGGTTATCGGAATGATCGAGGCCTTTGACAAGATCGCCCAGGCCAACACCATTAACGCTTCGATTGTTGCTGGCGGTATTAAGGTGGCGTTGATCACGACCGTATCTGGTCTCGTGGTGGCGATCATCCTCCAGATCTTCTACAACTACATCCTCTCCAAGATCGACGGCATTGTCTTCGACATGGAAGAGGCGTCCATGGACCTCGTGGACCTCGTTTATCGCAAGAAGTTGAACGGCTGATCGGTTTTGCGGTCGCACTAAAGCAGTACCATGCAAGCCAACGTCATCCGAACGGCCCTCATCGCCCTCCGTATCCTGATCATCGCATTGGGGTGCATCTGGGTGGTGTCCGCCATCAACAGCGACGACCCTACCGGTTCCGTCGAAAATCTCGTCAGCCTGAACCTCTACACCGGCGTAGTCTGTGTGGTAGCGATTCTCGGGTTTGGCATTTTTCACTTCGTTCAGAAGCTGACCGCTCAGCCCAAGCGCGCCATGGGTGCCTTGATCGGGTTTGTGGTGTTCTTCTTGGCGGGCTTCATTGCTTGGAGCTTGGCCGACACTACGGTGACTTCAGCCATGTTGGCAGGAGGCGCTACCGTCACTGAACAGGACGTGAAAATCGCCGACGCGAGCATTCAATTCATTTACATCCTGGGGATTTTGGCCTTGGTATCCATCCTGGCGGTGGAAGGCAAGTCCATCCTCAAGAACTGGCTCTAAGCGCTCATGGCTCGTAGAGAAATACCAGAAATCAATGCGGGATCGATGGCCGACATCGCCTTCCTGTTGCTGATCTTCTGGTTGGTAACGACCACCATCGACAGCGATGAAGGCGTGAAGCGTCAACTGCCTCCCCCTGTGCCGCCAGATATGGAGCAGCAGGAGGTGAAAGATGGCGACGTCTACAACGTTCGGACCAACTTCCGCGATGAATTGCTCGTCGAAAAGGAAGTCATGTCCATCGGTGAGCTGAAAGATGGCGCCAAGGACTTCTTAATCGCCACAGGAACAGGCCTGCTCCACCCCGAGCGTCCCAACGTCACTTTGAGCGACGAGAACTTGAAGTACCCCGAGCGCCAATGGGTGCGCAAGGCTGAACTGTTGACCTTGGAGCAGAGCTACTTGGCGGCAGGACAAAACAAGCGCGCCGAAAAGGTCAGGGAGAAGCTGACGGCCATCGAGCTGTTTGGCGGAGACTACCGCGAGCTTCCCGGTTCTGCGTTGATCAGTTTGCAGACGGACCGCAACACTTCATACGATTTGTACCTCCAAGTGCAGAACGAGTTGGAAGCGGCCGTGAACGAGTTGCGGGACGAATTGGCCCTCGCCAAGTTCAACGAATCTTACGCCTCACTTGAGGAGCGTTACAGCAGAACGAAACAGGAAAGCTTGCTTGACAAGATCAAGGCAATCCGCCTCGTTTATCCTCAGCGTATCTCCGAAGCGGAGCCACGCGATGCCAGTCAAGGATACTACTAATGGGTAAGTTCAAGAAAAACAGCAAGCGTGAGTCAGGGGCGATTTCAACTGCCTCCCTGCCCGATATCGTCTTTATGTTGCTCTTCTTCTTCATGGTGGCCACTGTGTTGCGGACCGAGGAAGAGATGGTCAAGGTGGTGCGTCCAGAGGCTTCAGAGATCTACAAGATTGAGAAGAAGCACTTGATTCGCTACATCAACATCGGACCACCCCAGGACAAGCGTTACGGTACCGAGCCTGTGATTCAGCTGAACGACCAGTTCGCGGACGTCGCATTGATCCGCGATTGGGTGGAAAACGAGCGCCTGACCTTGGCAGAAGCGGAGCAGACCAAGATGTGGGTGTCCATGAAGGTGGACCAAGACACCAAGATGGGTGTCGTGACCGACGTCAAGCAGGAATTGAGAAAGGCTTCCGCCTTGAAGGTGCTGTACTCGGCGAACTCCCGAGAGCGGACCAACTGATTCAGCCGAAAGCGGCGATGACCTTGTCGGCGAGAAAGGCCGACAGCTTCACATAGCTCTCTTCAGTCCAGCCCGCCACGTGCGGGCTGACTTGTACACGGGGGTGGCCCATGAGCCGCATCCATATGGGGTCCCCTTCACCGGCCACCGTCTCAAAACTGTTGGTTTCCCTTTCGAATACATCGAGCCCGGCGGCGATGACGTGCCCCGTTTGCAGGGCGTCCAGCAAGCCTGAAGAGCGCACGATGGGGCCCCGCGCTGTGTTGATGAGGACGATGGGCTTGGCAAATCCAGAGAGGAAGGCGCGGTCCACCATGCCTTTGGTTTCGGGGGTCAGGTTACAGTGGATGCTCAACACATCGGACTCCCGCTGAAGTGTGGGGAGATCGACGGCCGTGACCTTGCCTCCGTGGTCGCCTTGCACGTCGCCGCGGTAGGGGTCGTGGGCGATGATGCGGCAGCCGATGCCCGTGAGTTTGCCGGCAAAAGCGCTGCCCATGTGTCCGTAACCCAATATGCCCACCGTACGTCCTGACAATTCGGTGCCGCGGTGTCCTTCGCGGTCCCATTGTCCTGACTTGACAGAATGGTCCGCCTCCCGCAGAAGGTTCATGAGGGACAGCAGCATGCCGAGGGCGTGCTCTCCGACCGCGTCTCGGTTGCCTTCAGGGCTGTTGAACACCTGGATGTTACGGGCGCTGGCGCTGGCGAGGTCGATGTTTTCGAGTCCAGCCCCAGAGCGGCAAATGAAGCGCAGGTTGGGCAACTGGTTCATCAATGTGGCATCCACCCGAATCCGGCTGCGCAGGACGATTCCCTCGGCATCTTGGTGGGCTTGGACCGCTTGTGGCGCAGGCGCATTGGCCTCGTCGACACAGTTCATGCCCGCGGCGGAGAGCCGTTCTGCGAGAATGGGGTGCACGGTATCGAGAAAAAGCACTTTCATCGTCAAGCGGCCATAAGCACACCAATGCCGAAGTAAATGATCAGGCCTATGATGTCATTGGCCGTGGTGATGAAGGGGCCAGTTGCGAGGGCGGGGTCAATCTTGAAACGATCGAGGGTCAAAGGCACGAACGTGCCAAACAGCGCGGCGAAGATGATGACGGCGATCAGGGCCAAGCTGACTGTGATGCTGAGGCTCCATCCGTAGCCAAGGGCGAGGCTCGCACCGAGGATGACGGCTGAGCAGATCGCGCCATTGAGCAAGGCCACAGAGAATTCCTTGACCAGACGGGGCAGCAGTCGGGCATCGCTGGGTTTCCGGCCAGTGGCCAGTCCTTGCACCACGATGGCGGCGGATTGTACCCCCACATTGCCGCCCATCGCCGCGATGAGTGGGATGAACAAGGCCATGGAGGGGAAGCGTTCAATGTCAAAGGCTCCGATGACGTAGGCGCCTGCAAGGCCGCCAGAGAGGCCAATGAGCAACCAAGGCAAGCGCGCTCGGGTCATTTCCCACAGGGAGTCATCGCTCTCGACCTCGTCACTCAGACCACTGGCGAGTTGATAGTCCTTCTCGGCTTCCTCTTCCATGAGGTCGACCACGTCGTCGATCGTGATGCGACCGAGCAGTCTATTGTGGTCGTCGACCACGGGGAGCGCGACCAGGTCGTATTTCTTCATCATCTGAACGACCGTGATGTCGGGCTCGTCGACCTTGACGGTCCGCGTGTTGCCCTCGTCGAACAGGTCGCCGATGGTGCTCCGGGTGCTCGTGGCCGTGAGCAGCAAGCGCTTTAGCGACAAGCGGCCGAGCAGTTGTCCGGAAGCATTGACCACATACACGCTGTGCACGGTTTCTACGTCTTCTGCCTGTCTCCGCATTTCCCGAATGGCATGCGAGACGGTCCAATCGAGTTCGACGCGGATCAGCTCGGTGCCCATGAGGGCGCCGGCCGTGCCTTCTGGATAGCGCAACAGGGTGAGCAGGTCTTCCCTGTCTTCGGTATCGAGTTGTTGGATGACCTGCGCGGCGCGCTCTTCGGACAGCTCGGAAACCACGTCCACAGCATCGTCCGAATCCAGGTTTTCCAAGACATCCTCGGCAATCTCGCGGTCGGAGAGGTTGGCCATCAAGGCGACACGGACGTCTTCTTCGAGTTCAACCAGCACATCTCCCCGGTCCTCTGTTTCGATGAGGTTCCAGAGGTATTGGACTTCTTCGACATCCAAGCGGTCTAGGATCTCCGCGATATCGGCGGGGTGCAGCGCGTCGATCCTCTCCCGAAGAAGGTCATCCTTCCGGTTGGCGATTTCCTCCGAGAGGACTTCGAGGTATGCGCGGTTCAGCTGCTCCACACCCCAAAAGTAGTTGGAGGCCGGTCAGCTTTTCCGCCGGCGGGCGAAGAAGGTGGTCAAGAGGTCTGCGCACTCAGATTCGAGCACGCCCCCAATGAGCTCCGTGCGCGGGTGCAGCAGGCCTTCGTCTCGCTTACCGGAGAAGTCAAGTCCACCGCGTTTTTCGTCTTTGGCCCCATAGACGACGCGGCCAATCCGGGTCCAGAAAGCTGCCCCAGCGCACATGGGACATGGTTCGAGCGTCACATACAGGGTGCACTGATCGAGGAATTTCCCTCCGAGGTATTCACTGGCCGCAGTGAAGGCCTGCATTTCTGCATGGGCCGTGAAGTCGTGCAGCCTTTCGCAGAGGTTGTGCGCCCGGGCAATGGTGCGTCCCCCTGCCACAATCACGGCCCCCACGGGTACTTCACCCATTTCGGCTGCCCGATGGGCCTGGTCCAAGGCCTGCTTCATGAAGCGCTCGTCTTCGGTCATGGCGGCAAGTTAACGCCGGGTGGGGCCTGATTTCAGGCCAGCCAGTCGCGCATCAGCTGCTGGGCTTGGCTGGCCGCGGCGGGAAGTCTGACCGGGGTTTCGGCCAGATCGCGGGGCCGAAAGCTGGACAATTCGGCTTGGGGGAGGTGATGCCAGCCCCAGCGTTGCGCCCAATGCCGGGCGAGATATTGCTGTTCAGGTTGTCCAGGGGTGGGCACCAAGACGGCTTGGACCCCGAGGGTGGCGAGGTCCATCAGGCTGGTGTAACCGCTTCGGCAGATGATGCAGGATGCGCCGAGCAGGGCCCGTCGGATGTGGTGGTCATCCGCATGGTGAAGAATGCGGACTGCGCCAGATTGCCGCTCGCCTCCTTCAGGCCGTCCGGAAAAAATCACCGCGGGCCGACCATCCCGCTGAAAGCATTCGAGCAGCGCCGTCTCCATCAGGCTTCGCTGCGGCTCGGGACCACTTACCATGCCGACAAGTGGCGGACCATCGGATGCTGGCTCTTCGATTGGTGCGTGCGCATCATCCAGGGCAGAAAACCGACTCAACGGGCCGATAAACCTCGGGTGCAAAAAAGGCGGAACGGAGAGGTGTCCAGCCATCGCCCCTTCTCCAGTATCAGGAATCCAGACCTCACTGAAATGGGCTGCCCAGCGGCGCACTTGCGCCCGTGCCACCCCGCGGGCAATGGTCGGGACAGGCGGGGAGACCTGATGAGAGATCAGGGCGGAAGGGACAGTTCCCTTCGGGGGGTGAGCGCCATAACAATTGTCGCTGACCACATGGGTGATGCCCCGCTGCCCGATGATGTCTTTTGTCCAGGCGCGCTCTTTGGCGATGCTGCTGAGGAATGCGGGCATTTGAAGGGCGATGGTGGGAAGGGTGCGCCGACCATGGGCGTAGCGGATCTCTGTGCCGGGCTTCTCCACGAAGGACCAGGCGGGTTGCCCTTGCTCCTCGCCATCTACGTCTGCCGCCTTCATGCGTTCTTGGAGCCATGCGGCGGCTGTCCCTCGGGAGGCCACTGTCACCTGCGCTCCTGCTGCGCGCGCGGCCAAAATCAGGGGCCAAGTCCGGGTGGCATGGCCCATTCCCCAATCCAGAATTGCGAAGAGGACGTGCCGTCTACAGACCATGTGATGTGAAGTCGTATCCGAAGCACCGCGCATGCGGCGTAATTTCGCCCTTCATGGGCAAGGACAAGCTCCGCAAATGGAAGGAGAACGCAGCATTTTCCCACGTGTTCGAACCCGACCTCAAATCCATCGTGGATGGGGCCGGTGTGAACAAGGGGAAGTGGGCGCGTGAGGTCTTCGGCAACGATCACCCGATCACCCTCGAGTTGGGGTGCGGCAAGGGAGAATACACGGTGGGGCTGGCCCGAAGGCACCCCGACCGCAACTTCATCGGCGTGGACATCAAGGGGCACCGGTTTTGGCGTGGAGCGAAAACCAGCCAGGAAGAAGGGCTCAACAACGTCGCCTTCTTGCGCACCAAAATTGAGTTTGTCCAGAATTTCTTTGTCGAAGGCGAGGTCAGTGAGATTTGGCTCACCTTTTCGGACCCCCAGCCAAAGGACGAGAAAGGGACCAAGCGCATTACTTCAGAGCGTTTCCTCGAGCGCTACCGCGGATTCATGGTGCCGGGAGGACTGGTGCACGTCAAAAGCGACAGCCCTTTGCTGTATGCATTGTCCAAAGAAGGCTGGGAGGCTGCGGGCTTTCCGATCCTGGAAGATTCGGCAGATGTGTATGGCGATTTGGTGCACCGGGTTCCGGCCGACTTTGCTGAAGTCCTCAACATCCGGACGTATTACGAAGCGCGTTGGCTGGAAGAGGGCAAGAAGATCCACTACTTGAGGACCCGAGTATGACTGATTCCACCGCGGCACATACCCCGACTTCTCGGCCAGGTTCAGGAGACTTTGAGCGCGATGTCCATGCGGTGGCGCGGTTGATACCGAGGGGCAGGGTGACCAGCTATGGTGCCATCGCCCGTTACCTCGGGGCCGCGCGTTCCAGCCGCATGGTGGGCTGGGCCATGAACCGAGCCCTTGAAAACGGCCGTGACGCAGACGATGTGCCCGCCCACCGCGTGGTCAACCGCCAAGGTCTGTTGACGGGCCGAATGCACTTTCCCACCCCGGAAACCATGGCCGAGAGGCTGCGCGCAGAGGGCGTAACGGTGGCCGATGCGCAAGTGGTGGACTTTGACGTGCGATACTGGGACCCTTCCACCGAACTTTGAACCATGGCAACACTGACCAAAGCGGACATTCTCGAGGCCCTGAGTGGGGTCGTAGAACCAGAATTGGGCAAGGACATCGTGACCCTGGACCTCGCCGAGGTGGTGTCGTTGGAAGACCGAGCGGGCCAATGGCAGGCCCGGGTGCGTGTGAAGTCTTCCAGCCCGGCGATGCACGCCCGTCAGCGCATGCGTGAAGCCGTGGAGTTCGCCTTGGAAAAGCTGGCCAACAAGACGGCTCTCGCCCTCTCCGTTGAGGTCGAGGTGGTGCCGATTGGCACCAATGAGCGCACGGTTGAGACCAGGAAGGTCTTGCCGGGGGTTAAACACATCATTGCCATCGCCAGTGGCAAAGGGGGCGTGGGCAAGAGCACGGTTACAGCCAACCTCGCAGTGGAGTTGGCCCGCCGCGGCCACCGCGTTGGACTTGTCGATGCCGACATCCACGGGCCCAGCATGCCCACCATGTTTGATGTGGTCCGCGAGAAGCCCCTGCCTGTGGAGCGGGCGGGCAAATCCATGATTGGCCCTGTGGAAGCGCACGGCGTCAAAATGCTGAGCATTGGATTTTTTGCGGACCCTGATCAAGCCATAGTTTGGCGCGGGCCGATGGCGGCCAAGGCGTTGGGCCAATTGTTTACCGACGGGGACTGGGGTGAGCTTGACTACATGCTCATCGATTTGCCACCCGGGACGGGCGACGTGCACCTTTCCCTGGTGCAGCTCGTCCCACTCAGTGGCGTGGTGGTCGTCAGTACGCCGCAAGACATCGCGTTGGCCGATGCGCGCAAAGGGGTGTCCATGTTCCAATTGGAGAGCATCAATGTGCCCGTCTTGGGGTTGGTCGAGAACATGGCCTACTTCTCGCCGCCAGACCTGCCGGACCGCAAATACCACCTGTTCGGACGCGATGGTGTCAAGCGCTACGCGGAAGCTTCTGACACGCCGTTCCTTGGGGAGTTGCCGTTGGTTCAGGCCATACGAGAAGCCGGTGATGCGGGCCGGCCCGCTGCCCTGCAAGAGGGCACGGAATCCGCGAGGGCCATCGCGGCTTTGACCGACCGCATGCTCGAGGTATTGGCCGATCAGCCTGCCCGGGCGGCCGTCCCCACTTCTCCTGCTTAAATTTGCGCTGTGAGCACGCCATCGGATACCCATGAGCTGACTGCGCGGATCGACCGTGCCCTCGAAGAGCTGCGTCCCTTTTTGCGGTCAGACGGTGGCGATATCAAGGTGGTTGGCGTCAGGGACAACCTCGTGGTGGAGGTGGAACTCCAGGGGGCGTGTGCCCATTGTGCCCAAGCGGCCATGACCATGAAGGCGGGCGTAGAAGAAGCTGTGCGCCGCGTTGTGCCGGAGGTCACCGAGGTGGTGGCGGTCAACATGCCGAGTTCGGCGATGGGTTGAACACGACAGCTTCGGTGTTGTTGCCCTCACAGACGGCTCAGAAACTAACTTCGCTGCGCTTTTCATCATGATCCAGACGGACATCCTCATCATCGGTGCCGGCCCTTGCGGGCTCTTTACCGTTTTCGAAGCTGGCTTGCTCAAGCTGCGTTGTCACCTCATTGACGCTTTGCCTCAGGCGGGGGGTCAATGTGCGGAGATCTATCCCAAAAAGCCCATTTATGACATCCCGGCCTATCCGGAGATATTGGCGGGCGACCTGGTGGATCAGCTCATGGAGCAGGCCAAACCCTTCCAGCCCGGTTTCACGCTGGGAGAGCGGGCGGAGACCATCGTCAAAGACGAAGAAGACCAGTTCATCGTCACCACCAACCGGGGCACGGTGCACCGGGCACCCATCATCGCCATCGCGGGCGGTCTGGGCTGTTTTGAGCCCCGGAAACCACCTGTGGAAGGGCTCGCGGATTATGAGGACCACGGCGTGGAGTACATCATCAAGGATCCCGAGTTCTACCGGGGCAAGAAGGTGGTCATCAGTGGAGGAGGAGACAGTGCATTGGACTGGACCAATTTCCTGGCCGATGGCGTTGCCTCAGAGGTGACCCTCGTCCACCGCAGGGACGGTTTCCGCGGACACCCGGACAGCGTACAGAAAGTGTTGGACCTCGCTGCGGCAGGTCGCATCCGCCTCCTGACCAACGGTGAAGTGGTCGGGGTAGGCGGCGAAGACCACCTCGAAACGGTCACGGTCAAGCACAAAACCGAAGGAGAAATCCAATTGGAAACAGACCACTGGGTGCCCTTGTTTGGACTCAGTCCCAAACTGGGGCCCATCGCCGACTGGAACCTGAACATCACCAAGAACGCCATCGAGGTGGACACCTTCGATTACAGCACTAACGTGGAGGGCATCTATGCGATTGGTGACATCAACACCTATCCTGGCAAGCTCAAACTCATTCTCTGTGGCTTCCACGAGGCCACATTGATGGTGCAGAGCGCCTTCAAACGCATCTACCCCGACAAGAACCTCGTACTGAAGTACACGACGGTCAATGGGGTCAACGGATTCTGACCATGTCCACCATTCGTCTCACTGTCATCGACCGCGAAGGCGTCTCCCATGAGCTGGAGGCCCCGACCGATATGAACATGAACGTCATGGAACTCTGCAAGAGCGCCGAGTTGCCTGTCGAAGGTACCTGTGGCGGGATGGCGATGTGCGCCAGTTGCCACTGTTACGTGGAGCAAGAGGCTGCGGCTGATTTGCCCGAGAAGTCCGATGACGAGGAAGACATGTTGGACGAGGCCTTCCACGTGGAGGACAACAGCCGACTTGGTTGCCAGTTGCACCTCAAGGACGACATGGACGGGATGGTCATCCGCCTCGCCCTCGTTGGCTGAGGGCTGAGCCTTAGCTGCTCAATTCTTTCAAAGCGGGTACCAGCCCTGCAAGGACATCGTAGTATGCCTTCTTCGGAGCCGAGAGCAGCTCGATGGAGACAAACAGCGAGATGACATTGGCGCCTGTCCTTCTGTAAAGGTGTTGGTGCAGCAGGTTTGGGCTGGTGTTGGCAAAGGTCTGATGCGCATGGGTGGTGTGGCCGAGTGCGGACATTTCGGTCTCCAAACGCTCAAGGAAGCGTTGCAATTGTTGTTTTGACCCCGACTGGATCGTAGGAGACTCCACCTCGTCAATGGTGGCGTTTCCTTTTTCCCCACCAAAAACCACATGGAACTGGGCGGCATGGTGCGCGGCGGAAGACCTCAGGACAATCAGCCAGTCTGTTTGAGAATGAACCTGGCCCGTGGCGTCTGAAATGAATGCATCGGCCCCTTCAAATCCGAGCGGCTCATCGCCTGCAAAGAGGGGGTTGATCGTGACGTTGCACTTCTGGGCTTCCAGCACTTCGGATCCCGCGAAGACCTCATTGCTGACCACGTGGTGCTGGCCTGCCTCTCCCATCGCAAGTGCGAAGTGCGAGATGCCCCGTTCTGCCCGGCCTTGGGGGTTGATGATGTGAACGTTCGCCCCTTCCGGATTGGTCTCAAAACCATATTCCCGGTTTTTCTTGAAGTGCTCCACGACAGTCATGTCGTAGACCTTCATTTCTGGGGAGGACTTTTCAAACTTGAGCCTCAACTCATCAGACGCCCGGATGGCGAACATGATTTCTTCGGGGGTGAGCTCCAGTTTGGATTGCAAGAAGGGCAGTGTCCTCCGACGGACGGGCAGGGATGTCCGTCCCAGTGCTTTGACCTTGGAGGGAGCAAAGCTGGACGTGATCAACCGGACGTGTCCGGCCACTTCTTCTGCTTGCTTCTCTCCTTCCATTTCCTCCACGAATCCGGAGGCAATGATGCCGGAAGGCACAGCAAAAATGGCAATGGACAGGATGCCCACACAGGTGGCCAACAGCTTTCCAGCTGTAGTGATGGGCGTGAAGTCAGCGTATCCGCCGATGTCGCCAATGTATTGGGACATGGACCACAGCATGGCATGCCAGATGGAGGAGAAATCATCGGGCTGGGCCGCATTCTCGACGCTGTGAAGAAGCACAGACAGAATGAACGTAAGCAGCAGCAGGATCTGCATGGAGATGGAAAGCTCCGACTTCTTCTTGCGGGTGGCAGAAATGATGAAGTTGAAGGATTTTAGAAAGCGGGCCAGTTTCAACAAACGCAGAATGCGCAGGACCTTGAGTGTGGCCCAAGAACTTCCGGGCACGAACAGTGAAATGGCGGCGGGCAGGATGGCCACCACATCAATCACAGAATAAGGGGTCGCCAGAAAGCGCAGCCGTCCTGACAAACCTGAGTAACGGGGGTCGAGGAGGTTAGCCGTCCAGATTCGCAAGCCCAATTCGAGGGTAAACACGATGTTGCACGTCCAATTGATGGCATCCAACCAGTGGGCCATGGTGGTTGTGCTGGGTGAGATTCCAGCACCACTTGAATGGCAGAGACGATGATGAGGCCCACAATGGTCCCTGTGACCAACATCGCGGCCCGGGTGGTTCTGGCGTTGCGTTCATCCAACAGGAAAGCCACTTGTGCTTTGAAGGATGGAGAGGGGGGTGGGGACTGTGTTCATTCGCCGAAGAGCAGGTGGTTCGAATGTACACCGGCTAACTGATGTAGCGCAGGGCGCACCCGAGCTGCGTTCAGAGCGTCGATGTGTCGCATGCCATGTGCGTCGGTGCCGAGCAATTGGACCCACCCTTTTTCGATGCAAGTCTCAGCTGCACCTTGGATTTCCGGCCCGTAGGCACCAGCAAGGGATGCTGCGTTGACCTGTAGCCAAACCCCCTGTTCATGGAGTGCTTCGAACCGGTGCAATTCCTGGTGCCAATATGGGTAGCGTTCGATATGGGCCAGCACGGGCTGCAGGCCCTTGACTTGGGCCTCAAAAATGAACCCTTGGAGCAATCCGGCATCGGGAGGTGCAGAGAATGCGAGCTCGAACAAGAGCCTTCCGCCAGGGGTCAACAGGGCGCCATCGCGTTGCACGGTGTCGAGCAGGCTGGCATCGAGGAAGTACTCGGCGCCCAAGGCCAATGAGAAGTGGGGGTGTCGCTTGGCTACGGCCTGTTTGAGCAGCTCAAAGGGCGGCAGCAAGGTCTCAGGTGTGTTGGGGTACATATCCGCCATCACATGCGGCGTTGTGACCGCGCCCTGGTAGCCGAGGGAGACCAGTGCATCGATCATCTCCATTGATGCAGCCAAGTCAGGTGCCCCATCGTCCACCCCGGGGACAAGGTGGCTGTGGAAGTCGTACCGAAAAGCGGAAAGGTCCAGCGGTTCGCGGTCAGGGGCGACACCCTGATCCTTTCTTTTTCCGAACAGCTGTGACCAAAAACCCATCAGCGGTTGCCGTACTGGTTGTCGTAGTAATCGCGGTAAGCTCCGCTGGTGACTTCGTCGAGCCAGTCTCCGTTGTCAAGGTACCAGTCGATGGTTTTGCCCAACCCTTCTTCGAAGGTGATGGAAGGCCGCCATCCCAGTTCCTCCCGCAGGCGCGTGGCGTCAATGGCGTAGCGCATGTCGTGCCCAGCGCGGTCCTGTACATAGGTGATGAGCTGTTCGGTTTCGCCCGCGCTGCGGTCCAATTTTTCATCGAGTTGGCGGCACATCAAACGGATGAGGTCGATGTTCTTCCACTCGTTCTCCCCGCCGATGTTGTAAGTCCTGCCGTCCGCACCGCAGGTAATGATGACCTCCAAGGCTGATGCGTGGTCTTCGACCCACAGCCAGTCGCGCACGTTCACGCCCTGACCGTAGACGGGCAAGGGCTTCTTCTGAACGGCATTCCGGATAAACAAGGGGATGAGCTTTTCCGGAAATTGAAACGAGCCGTAGTTGTTGGAACAGTTTGACAGCACGATGGGCAGGCCATAGGTGTGGTGCCACGCCCGGACAATGTGATCGCTTGCCGCTTTGGAGGAGCTGTAGGGGCTCCTTGGATCGTACGCGGTGTCTTCCGTGAAGAAGCCCTCCTCGCCCAGGGAGCCATAGACCTCGTCCGTGGAGACGTGGTGAAACCGCTTGCCTTCAAATCCACCCTGCTCTGTCCACACGGTGCGACAGGCCGACAGGAGGGAGGCTGTACCCATGATGTTGGTCTCGAGGAAGGCCATCGGGCCGGAGATGCTCCGGTCGACGTGGCTTTCGGCGGCGAGGTGCATGACGGTGTCCACCTTTTCTTCGCGCAGCAGCTGAGCGACGGCATCGGTATCCCCGATGTCCATCCTGACAAACCGGTGGTTCGGAGCGTCCTCGATGTCTTTGAGGTTGGCCAAGTTGCCCGCGTAGGTCAGGGCGTCAAGGTTGATGACGCGCACTTCGGGGTGACGGGTGACCCAACGGCGCACTACGTGGGAGCCGATGAAGCCGGCGCCGCCGGTGACCAGTAAGACTTTGGGTTGGTGCACGATTTCGGCCATGATCAGAAGCTCCAGTAGTTGAGTTCCGCGCTCAGGTGGCGGTATATGCCCTTGATGTCCACGAGGAACCCGAGGTCGGTCCGCTTGTACAAGCGGTGGAAAGAAGCGGCATCGAAATCGACATACTCCTTGTGGTTGACCGCGACGATGACGGCATCATAGGCCGCCTCTGACGGTGCTTCCGACAAGGTCACGCCGTATTCTCTGTCCACCTGCTCCGCAGAGGCGTAAGGGTCGACCACGTCAGTCTCCACATTGAAAGAACGGAGCTCCCGGATCACGTCAAATACCTTGGAATTGCGGATGTCAGAAACGTTTTCCTTAAAGGTGACGCCCATGACAAGCACTTTGGCCTCAAGGGGGTTTACTCCTTTCTCCAACAGGCGCTTGACCACCTGCTTGCCCGCGTAGTAGCCCATGCTGTCGTTGACGTAGCGTCCGGAGTTGATCACCTTGGCGTGGTAACCCAGCTTCTCGGCCCGCCATGTGAGGTAATACGGGTCGACACCGATACAGTGCCCTCCGACAAGGCCCGGCGTGAACTTCAGGAAGTTCCACTTCGTACCGGCGGCCTCGAGCACCTCAAAGGTGTTGATGCCCACCCGGTTGAAGATGATGCTCAACTCGTTGATCAGGGCGATGTTGACGTCGCGCTGGGTGTTTTCGATGATTTTGGAGGCCTCGGCCACCTTGATGCTCGATGCGCGGTGCGTTCCCGCCTTGACCACGAGGTCATAGGTGCGGGCGATCACGTCGAGGCTCTCGGCATCACTGCCGCTCACCACCTTTACGATGGTCTCGATGGTGTTGACTTTGTCGCCTGGGTTGATCCGTTCGGGACTGTAACCCACTTTGAAGTCCTGCCCAAACGTCAAGCCACTCTCTGCCTCGAGTACGGGGATGCAATCGTCTTCTGTGCAACCGGGGTAAACCGTGCTCTCGTAGACCACATAATCTCCGGGGGACAGCGCCTTGCCCACGGTCTTGGACGCGGAGAGCAGCGGCGTGAGGTCGGGTTGGTTGGTCGCATTGATGGGTGTGGGGACGGCCACCACGAAGAACTGGGCCGCTTTCAGGTCTGCAGGGTCTGCTGTGAAGGAGATGTCACACCCGTCAAAGGCGGAGGGCTCCAATTCCTCACTGGGGTCAATCCCCTGCTTCATCTGCTCTACCCGCCCTGCGTGGATGTCGAAACCAATGACGCGGATGTGGCGCGCAAAAGCCAGTGCGATGGGCAGTCCAACGTATCCGAGGCCGATGACGGCGAGGGTCGCGTTCTTATCCAAGAGCTGCTGGTGCAAGTCTTTCATACTGAAGTCTCAATGGGGCGCACTGCGCCGTTTTTTAATGTGTATCGCTCTTGCGATTCCGGACAGGAAGCGGTGCCATCGGGTCCGAATTCGAGCCGATGGCCATGGGCACTCATCCAACCGATGTGTCGGGCAGGATTGCCGACCACCAGCGCGTAGGCGGGGATGGACTTGGTGACGACGGCGCCAGCTCCGATGAAGGCATATTCGCCGATGTCGTGGCCGCAGACGATGGTCGCGTTGGCACCGATGGTCGCGCCTTGACCTACATGGGTCTTGGCATACTGGCCCCTTCTGACCACCGCACTGCGGGGGTTGGTGATGTTAGTAAAGACACAGGAAGGCCCGAGAAACACATCGTCGCCACAGGTGACACCTGTATAGATGCTCACGTTGTTCTGCACCTTGACATTGCGCCCCAGCTCGACCTCCGGGCTGATGACCACGTTTTGACCCACATTGCAACCTTCTCCCAAAACAGCACCCGGCATGATGTGGCTGAAGTGCCACACTTTGCTGCCGGCACCAATAGAACAGCCGGCATCAATCACCGCAGTCTCGTGGGCGAACCAGTCTGGGTCGGTCAACGGGGCGCTCATTTGCTGTAATGCGTAAAGTCTTTGTGCTCCGTCTTGCGCAAATCCTCTTCGGACAGTCCGCGGAAGTAGTCGTACGTGATCGCCAAGCCCTCAGAGCGGTCCACCTTCGGAGTCCAGCCCAACACTTCTTGGGCACGACGGATGTCGGGCCTGCGTTGCTTGGGGTCATCAGTAGGCAGGGGCTTGTAGATCACCTTCTGATCGGTTCCCGTGAGCGAGATGATCTCCTCAGCGAAATCGCCAATGGTAATCTCATCGGGATTGCCCACGTTGACTGGGCGGGTCTCTTCAGACAGGAGCAACCGATAAATGCCCTCCACGAGGTCGTCGACGTAACAGAAGCTCCGGGTCTGGCTGCCATCGCCAAAGACCGTGAGGTCTTCGCCGCGTAGGGCCTGGCCTATGAATGCGGGCAATACCCTGCCGTCGTTGAGTCGCATGCGCGGTCCATAGGTATTGAAGATGCGGACAATGCGCGTCTCCAAACCATGATAGGTGTGGTAGGCCATGGTCATGGCCTCCTGGAATCGCTTCGCCTCGTCGTAAACGCCGCGGGGTCCAACGGGGTTGACATGGCCCCAATACTCCTCGTGCTGGGGATGCACCTCGGGGTCGCCGTATACCTCACTGGTGCTGGCAATCAGCATGCGGGCGCCTTTGGCCTTGGCCAATCCAAGGCAGTTGTGGACACCCAGAGATCCCACCTTCAAGGTCTGAATGGGGATTTTCAGGTAGTCAATGGGGCTTGCCGGAGAAGCAAAGTGGAGGATGTAGTCCAACTCTCCCTTGACGTGAATGAACTGGCTGACATCGTGGTGGTGGAACTCAAAACGGTCGAGTCCCGTCAAATGCTCGATGTTGCGCAGATCACCGGTGATGAGGTTGTCCATCCCAAGGACATGGTACCCCTCGGCGATGAAACGGTCGCAGAGGTGCGATCCCAAGAAGCCTGCGGCCCCGGTGATTAAGACCCGCTTCATCCTGCCGTCGACGTGGCCCTGCGGCCGATGGAAACATATTCCCAACCCCGTTTCTCCATGTCGTCGACATCGTAGAGGTTGCGGCCGTCATAGACACAGGGCGTGTTGAGGCCTTCGCGCATGCGGTCAAAGTCAGGGGTCCGGAATACTTGCCATTCTGTGCAGATGAGCAAAGCGTCCGCCCCTTCCAATGCGCTGTAGAGGTCCGGGGCGTACTGGATGCGGTCGCCAATCCTGTCTTTCACATTGTCCATCGCTTCAGGGTCAAAGGCCGTGACGGTGGCGCCAGCATCGGTCAACTTTTCGATCATGTAAAGGGCGGGCGCTTCTCGGATGTCGTCGGTTTCCGGCTTGAAGGCCAAGCCCCAAAGGGCAATGTGGACGCCAGAGAGGTCCCCGTTGAACCGCTTCAGAATGGGTTCGAACAGCACTGTTTTTTGGGCCTCATTGACCTGCATCACACTGGTCAGAATACCAAAATCGAAACCGGCTTCTCCTCCGCTTTTGTGCAGGGCCTGCACGTCTTTTGGGAAACAGCTGCCGCCGTAGCCTATGCCAGGGAAGAGGAAGCGGGGCCCAATGCGCGTATCGGTCCCGATGCCGCGGCGGACCTTGTCCACGTCCGCCCCGACCTTCTCGCAGAAGTTCGCGATTTCGTTCATGAACGTGATTTTCGTCGCGAGGAAGGCGTTGGCCGCGTATTTCGTGAGCTCAGCGCTGCGTTCGTCCATCACGATGAGCGGATTGCCCTGGCGCACAAACGGCTTGTACAAGCGCGTCATGACTTCTTCAGCGCGGTCACTGCCGACACCGATCACAACGCGGTCAGGCTTCAAAAAGTCGTCAACGGCGTACCCTTCGCGGAGGAATTCCGGATTGGACACCACGTCAAATGGCACGGTGGCATGGGCAGCGACTGCGGCGGTCACTTTTTCGGCTGTTCCCACAGGGACTGTGCTCTTGTCGACGATGACCTTGTATTCGGTCATCATGCGGCCCAGCTGGTCGGCCACGCCGAGCACATAGCTCAAATCGGCGCTGCCGTCTTCGTCCGGGGGTGTAGGCAAAGCCAAGAAGATCACCTCGGCGGGCCCAATGGCTGCGGCGAGGTCTGTGGTAAATGTCAGTCGGCCCGCTGCGATGTTCCGTTCGAAAAGCACATCGAGGTGGGGCTCATAAATGGGGACTTCCCCATTCCGCATGCGCTCAACTTTCTTCTCGTCGATGTCCACGCAAATGACATCGTTTCCGGTTTCGGCAAAGCAGGTGCCCGTTACGAGGCCGACATAACCGGTTCCAACAACAGCAATTTTCATGGTAGGGGAGGTCCAAAGTAGACCTGCAAAGTTACGAAATCAGGCCCTTCTGGACCGCTTCAGCGATCCGAAGGGTATGGGCTTCGGAAAGCTCAGTATGCATGGGCAAACTGATCACCCTGTTCGTCAGGTCTTCGGTGACCGGCAAGGGAGCATGGGGCAGATTCAGTGCAGTAAACGCCCCTTGCAGGTGGATTGGCTTTGGATAATAAATGCCAAAAGGAATTCCCGATGCAGTCAGGTGGTCAGCCAAGGCGTTGCGGCGCTCGGGTCCGTCACCAGGTTGTCCCAGCTTGAGGGTATACTGGTGAAAAACGTGGTGCGAACGTGGGTGTCTGACGGGCGTTGTAATCAGCGGTTGTTCTGCAAACAGCGCGTCGTATCGGTCGGCTGCTGCCCGCCGCGCCGAATTGTAGCCGTGCAAGTGGGGGAGCTTAACCCCAAGAATGGCCGCTTGGATGCTGTCCAGACGGCTGTTCATGCCGATCATCTCGTGCTCATAGCGCTGGCGCGAACCATGGTTGCATATCATCCGCAGCCGCTCAGCCAAGTCAGCATCCCGCGTAAAGCAAGCACCGCCGTCTCCATATCCTCCCAGGTTCTTTGAAGGAAAGAAGCTGGTCGTCCCAATGGTTCCCATGGTCCCCGCAACGGCGCCTTGTGCTGCACTGGCTTCCATCCGCCAAGTTGATCCGATGGCCTGCGCCGTGTCCTCCACAACGAACAACCCATGGGCTTCAGCCAGCGCATTCAACGCAGTCATATCGGCACACTGCCCATAAAGATGGACAGGCAGTATGGCTTTGGTGCGGGGTGTAATCGCCGCTTCCACCGCCTCAGGATCCATCGTAAATGTCGCGGGGTCGACATCCACCATGACGGGGGTCAGCCTGAGCAATTGGATGACCTCCACCGTGGCGATGTAGGTAAAGGATGGCGTGATCACTTCGTCCCCCGGCTCGAGCCCAAGTGCCATGAAGGCGGCCTGAAGCGCATCAGTGCCATTGGCACAAGGGATGACGTGCAGGGGGTCGGTCTCGGTAGAACCCAGCCAAGTGGCGAGCGCATGTGTGAAATCCTTGACCGCAGGCCCTTGGATAAACGCTCCTGACTTGACAACGTCCAGTACGGCCTGATCTATGTCTTCCTGAATGTGGGCGTATTGGCCCTTCAGGTCCACCATGTGGAGTGGTGCTTTCTGTTCCATTGTCCTGTCGCTGGCGCGAAGATAGCCGCGGCCCACGGTATTGACAGGAAAGTCAGGACGGTGGAATGCCCCTCTCCGAGATGGCCCAAAAGAGTTGGGTGAGCTATATAATAATTCGGTAAATAGTCAGTATATTTAGGTAGAACTACGGAAAATGACGTCAGCGACCCACTTCCACATCCGTGTCACCCTCGCGTCTTTGGCCCTCGTCATGGCGATGTCGGGAAAGGCGCAGGCGTTCAATCCCGATGCCAACAACGATGGCAGTGTTGGCGCAAGCGATGTCATTGCGGTCCTGGCCATCTATGGACTTCCTTTTGAGCTCCAGCCTTCCGCCCCTTCGATTTTGCATTTTGACCCCGATACAATCGGAGTGCTTCCACTTGGCTATGATTTCTACATCGCGGAAGACTTCACCTTTCCCTACCTCTACGTCACGGTCCCCGACGGAGAGTACCCCGGTCAATCCTTCAGGTTGGCGGTTGAGAAGCAGCCCGACATGGACGACCAGCAGGTGTACTTACAGGACATCGCTGGCAATTGGCTGACCATCGCACGCCAATACGATTCCAATGGGCAATTCGCCGAGCTGATCTGGACTGGTGTCCGCTGGGTCTCGGACCACCTCGATTGATCCCGCCCAGGAATTCAAGGAATTCCACAAGGATGTTTCCCTTTCAATGGTGAACTTCGCACCTCTGCCCGGATGGTGGAATTGGTAGACACGACGGACTTAAAATCCGTTGGCCCGTAGGGCCGTGCGGGTTCAAGTCCCGCTCCGGGTACAACATCTCCCCAGTATTGGCGGGGGGTAGGCGCTGTTGAGTGCAGGTTTGCATTCAACTTGGAAGGCCTTCATTACTCGAAGACGACTGTTTGAGAATGGACTTTTGCGCCCTCTGATTCT
>JAKMCW010000048.1 GCA_022428205.1 Flavobacteriales bacterium | reverse complement strand
CACCCGGACCACCACGCTTGGTACCAAGATCCCGAGGACCCCGATTTCATCCTCAATGGCAACGACGGCGGCATCAACATCAGCCGCGACGGAGGCGAGACGTGGACCTTCGTGCACAACCTGCCCGTGGGCCAATTCTACCACATCAACGTCGACAACGACATGCCTTACAACGTCTATGGCGGCTTGCAGGACAACGGTTCCTGGAAAGCGCCGGCCTATGTGTGGCACGGCGACGGCATCCGCAACGAGGACTGGCAGGAGATCAGCTTTGGCGATGGATTCGATGTCGTGCCCATGCCGGGTGACCCCGATATGTGCTACGCGATGTCCCAAGGGGGCAACGTCTACCGCATCCACATCCCGACGGGGGCGATGACCTACATCCAACCCAACCACCCGGACAGTATCGCGTTGCGGTACAATTGGAATGCGGCGATTGCGCCGGACCCTTTCAACGATGACGGACTCTATTTCGGTAGCCAATTCGTGCACCACAGCACGGACCGCGGCCAGTCGTGGTCCATCCTGTCACCCGATTTGACGACCAACGATCCCGAGAAGCAGAAGCAGGCTGAGAGTGGCGGCTTGACCACGGATGCGACCAACGCGGAGAACCACACCACCCTGCTCTGCATCACGCCCCACCCCGAAAGGGCGCAGGAAATCTGGGCTTCCTCTGACGATGGCATGCTGCACAGGACCGTCAACGGCGGACAGACCTGGGAGTCCTTGTCCAGCCGATTGAAAGGATTGCCGGCGGGGAGCTGGATTCCGCAGGTGCGTATTTCGCCCCACAATCCCGATGAGGTGTACGTCGTGGCCAACAACTACCGCCGCAACGATTGGGCGCCCTACCTGTACCGCACCCGCGATGGAGGTGCCAAGTGGGAGCGCATCATCGATCAAGACGACGTCTTGGGCCATGCCCAAAGTGTGCTGCAGGACCCTGTGGAGCCCAACCTGCTGTGGTGCGGAACCGAGCAGGGGCTGTGGTGGAGCTTTGACGGAGGTGAGTATTGGCAGCGCTGGACCGATGGGGTGCCTGCGGTGCCGGTGCGCGACATCGTGCTCCAAGAGCGTGAGTCGGACCTCGTGCTGGGTACGTTTGGACGCGGTGTTTATGTGATCGATGGGTTGGAGATTGTTCGTGCGTACGCAGCGGCTGGTGGTGATGAGACTTTCGGGGGTGCGGCTTGCACCATGTTCCCGCCGGATCCGGGTGTCATGGCCGAATGGCGTCGTCCAGCTGGAGAGCGTTTTCCTGCCGACGGATACTGGTCGGGGGAGAACAAGGGCCGCGGTGCCCGGGTGCATTGCCATTTCAATGAAGACAGTCTGGATGCGGTAGGCAAGAGCGAGGCCTTCTTGTTGCACGTACTCGATACCGCTGGCGATACCGTGCGCACCATGGAGCCCGAGCCGGAAGCGGGCATGGATTGGATGCGTTGGGACATGCGGGGAACCGGAACGTTCTGGCCATCCCGCCGCAAGCGTGACAAGGATGCCCGCCCCGGAGGTGGCTTCCCCGTGGAGCCGGGCACCTACACGATGGTGCTCAATCTTGAGGGCGATTCCTCGGTGACGGAATGGGGCCGCATGGACGTGGAGGTGATGGCCGATCCGCGTCGGTCCTCCTCGGCCGATGTGCGGGCCGCCCAGCGCGCCCACATGGAGGGGGTGTACAGTGTGGTCAACCGCGCCGATGCGGTGTACGAGGAGCTCAAGCGGATGCGCCGCGCGGATGATGCGGTTTCGGATCGCATGCGCCACGCCAAGCGCTCGTTGGCTAAAGGCGATACGACCTACAAGCCCATCAAGACCCTCGCCGACTCACTCGATGGAGAATGGACCGCACTGGACGAGCGCTACTTCACGCCCGAGGACTTCAACGGTTACGACGCCGTCGTCCGCATTCAGGACCGCCTTTGGCATGCGATGAGCTACGCCGATGGCGGCATGGCGGTCCCGGGATCCAATGCAGTGGATGCGTTGAAGGCGCTGGAACGCGCGGTGGTGGCGGCAGAGCAGCACCTCGAGCGCATTCGGGGTGGTGTATTTGCCGACTGGCGCACCGCGGTGGAATCCACCGACTGGCCCGTTTTCGGAGAATTCGAAGAATGAGGATGCCGGCCCCCGACAGATCATCGGGGGCCGGACGTCGCTCAGTCACATTCGTTGGCGAACTCGCCCAGTACGAGCAGCAGGTCGGCTACCGTTGTGCCGCCATCGCCATTGATGTCCGTAGGACAGGTGTCCGGCTCCAAGGGACCGCCGCCGCTGCCTTCGCAGGCTCCTTGCGTCCAGCTGACCAATCCACCGAAATACATGGCATAGCAGGCATTGGCATAGGTCATGCCATCGCACCCGCACACCGGGTCGTATTCCTCCGTGCAGGGGTAGTACGGGTTGATCAAGGTGGGCAAGACGCAGGTGTCCCAAATGCAGGACCCATCGTCTACTGTGGCGTCGGGTTCATAGTTGACCGCACTGGGGTTGGTGCACCCTTCCACTTCCGTTGAACCGCAGGGCCCTGGTGTCCAATACAGGATGCCGTGGACCATCTCTGCAAAGCAAGCGTTGGTGTAGGTCACCCCATCACACCCGCAAACGGGGTCGTACACTTCAGGGCAGGGGTAAGTGGGGTCGCTTGGGCCATAGCAGTCGCCTTCGTAGATGCAGGACCCGTCGTCGATGGTGGCGTTCGGGTTGTAATTGATGGCCGTTGGGTCCGTGCAGCCGAACACCTCTCCATCGCAGGGGGGCAGATCGATGCACCATTCTACGTGGCAGCACTCCAGCCATTCACCTGTAGCACCTGCCTCATAGAATACGAGGTCTATGCAGAAGGGGCTTTCGCCCAAGGTGTTGGGGTCCAGATCCACATTCAGAACGTCCGATGTCATGGGGAGGATGCCGATGCCCGTGACCCATTGGACGATGGTTCCGGATTGTCCGGGGTAGCTCATTTGCAGCTGACCAAAGGTGTAGCTTGAGTTGTTGGATACGCCGAACTCCAGGTGGTATCCATCGGCATCGCAATTCGAGCTGTCAAACAGGACCATCGTTGCACAATCGGAATCACACGGGGGCAATTCAACGCAGTGTTCGAGATAGCAGCAGGCCGTATTGGGGTGGATGGCTGGATCGGATTCGTGCGCGGACACCATGAAACAAGCATCTGACACATTGGTGTTGCCGGTCAAGGTCACGGAGAAGTCCATGCAATCACCAGGGGCAATGCCGGTGCCGAGGTCGAAGACCGTTTGATCGATGCTGAGGCCTGGAGGGAGCAGGGTGGACAGGGTGAAGTAGCCCACATTGTATGGGTTGCTCGATCCGTTGCACAGCGTGAAGTTGTAATCCCACCCGCTTCCATCTTCGAGGCAATCGATGTCGCCGCTGATCATGGTGATGCACGTGCTGTCACTCGGGACGGTATCCCCCGGGCATTCGAATCCGAATTCATCCTCGCAAAACAGGCTGTCGGGTCCAAACCAGGACCACCCAATGACGTGGGTGCCCGGTTCGTCAAAGCAGACCACAACGGCATCGTT
>JAKMCW010000029.1 GCA_022428205.1 Flavobacteriales bacterium | reverse complement strand
CATTGGTCAGGCGAGTACGTCTGTTACTGATATACAGGACACGTTGGATCAGATAGGCGGCGGTGCTGGCACGACTATTGAGGATTTGTTGCCGAGCAACGCGACGGCGGACGGTGGTACGACTGTTGCGGACATGAATTTCACGGAGCGGTTTGAGCGTCAGAGTGAGTTGGCGGATGCTGATCCGACGGGTCAGAGCACGGCGACGGGTACTATTTTGTCGGACGGGTCGTCTGTTGATACATTAGTTACAACGGACCCTGAGACTGGACGCCCTGCTACATTTGAGGCGACGACTGTTGCTGGCGAGGATCCTGTGATTAACAAGGTTACCTATTCGGATTCTCAGGGTAATACTTATGACACGCTTGCGGAGGCTCAGTTATCTGACGCGCAGGATTTAAATCGTCAGTTGACGGCGATACAGAACATACCGACGCAGAGTAATTACATTGTACCAGGTGGCGGACCAGAGCAGTTAATTCAAGCAAGAGGGCCTGGTTTTAATAGACAGGCGGCCCCACAGTTAACGGAGGCTCAAAAGGAAGAGATTGTGATGTCTCAACCTGTGGTTCGGCTTGCGGATACATCTGGTTTATCGGCGGGTCAAAACTTTATGGACACGCTTTACAACATCGGTGGCGGCTTTGTTGAAGAGGCTGGTCAGACGATAGGTGGTGTTGGTCGTTATATAGACGAAGGTTTAGAGGGTGTTGTTGACGCGTTTCGAAATCCGTTGACGTATAAGATGACGGACGAAGACGGTGTGGAGCAGCGATACCCATACTTTAGCACCCAGTTGTTTACGGATCCTTTAGGTGCAGCGCAACCGATTGAGTATGATCCAGCGGATATTAATATCGTTGGTACAAATGTAACGCAGCCGTTGAAAGAAAGTATGCTTGGTACGGCGGAAGATATTTACTCGAACATTAGTCCCGAGCGTCAGTTGGCTCAGGAACAAGCGCAACCTGCTGACTTTACGTTGGGTCAATTGGTTCGAGGAGAGGCGACGGACGTTGTTGGTCGTCCTTATGGAACGGATTTAGCGTCTACTGCGATGACGGCAGCGCAAGAAGTACCTGACTTGATTACTGATGCGTTGGCGTTGGCATTGTCCAAAGGCAGAAGTGCGCTTGGTGGCGCATATGTGTTTGGTTCTTCGGCTGCTGCGGGGTCCGAATCTCAGATTGACGAAGCAAATACTGCTATTGATGCTGCTTTAGCCGAGGGTTCTTTGCAACAAACGGACCAGTATCGGGCTGTTGCGGATCAATTTGGCGAAGAAAACGCGGAACGTATATTGAAGGACCGCGCAACGGACCAGATTTTAACTACGACGGGGCCGATTGCGGGTGGTACAGATTTTGTACTGGGTAAACTTGCGGGTGGAGCGGGAGTTACCAACCCATTTGGCGCAGTTGGACGTGTCGGCACGTCGGCTGGTGTTGAAGGAAGCACAGAATCGGCGGAAGGTATCTCAGGAAACTTGGCACAACAGTCGGCGGGTCTTGATACTGACACCTTTGCACAGTCTGGGTCTGATTTTGTAGAGGGTTTAGCTGGCGGAACAACGTCCGCAGGTACGGTTGAAGCGGGTCGAGCGGCGAGAAACGCTCTTGGAGGCGGTCCAAACATAGATACCAGCGGTCCAGCGCAACCACAGGCCCCAGCAGCGTCGGTTATTAGTGGTCAGTCGCTTGTTCCGTCTACTCAGGCGGACGCTGACGCGGCGATGGGCAGAAATGTTGCAACTAACGTACAACCTACGCAGCCTGTAGCCCCAAGTGCAGAACAAATGCCTAGTGTAATCAACATTCCTGGTACGGATGTGGTGGTTCAGGCTCCTGCACCCGCGCAACCACAGGCTCCGAACCAAGGTCCGCCTTCTGGTATCGAGGCTTTGGGCACGGGAGGCGCGTTCCGACGGCCTGATACGGGCACTGTAGCGCAGTTACCTGCTCCATCTAACGTGGATGCACAACCGACAGTAGAACAAACGCAGCCAACGCCACCTGAAGTGATGTCACAGGCTCCAGAGGGGCTGACGGCGGCGGAAATCTTGCAAAATGAGATAGATATTATCACGACGGACACGAATACGACGGCGGATCAGGCGTCACAGGGTCCTGCAAGCATTGCATTGATCGAAGCGGCACGAAATGAGGGCGCAGATGTAAATGTGGGCGACAGTCGTGCGGATGTATCGTCTAAAATTGTCAATCAGATTGCGTCAGACAACCAAGCTGCGGCGGAAGAGGCCATGGGTCGTACGCTTCCAGACGTTGATGTGGGTAGAATCAACCAACTTCAGCAGCCATCGGGCATGGAAACGCTACCGAACGTGGATTTAACCCCTGCGATTGCACCTGAACCAGCGGCTCCATCGTTATCTGACGTGGATATTAGCCGTATTAACCAGCCTACGGACCTTCCTGCGGGTATTGGATCGTTAGATGCAGCGGTTGCGGCGGCACAGCAGAACACCACTCCAGAGGGCATAATTGGCCTAGAAGTGGCCCAAACGGGCGCATTATCGGCTGAAACGGCGCGTAAAGTGGCTGAAGACAACAACCTGTCGATGCAGGATGTGGCGAACATTGCAGAGAATGCCATGGGTATTGAGCAATCCGAGGCCACTGGGCCGAGCACCGAGGTTGATGTTGCGGCTACGGTTGATGTTGTTGACGCAACACCTGGTGCAAATCAGCTTGCGGCTGAAGAAGCGATGGGCCGAGGCGCAACGGAGTTTGTATTTGACGGCGAAGTTATTTCTCCAACGGATACTGAGGTGTCAACGGAAGTTGAAACTCCAGCCGAGGGTCAGACTATCGAAGGCACGGTTGGTTCTCGAGACGTGGCTGCGGTGGTTGATGTGCCTGTGGACACAAGCACGACCACACCGTCTACAACGGACACAACGACAAGAACACCTACCACTACAACACCTGAGACGATCAGGGCCGTTCGGTCAACGGATACGGCACCTCGTGATGAGGACGAAGTTGTGGTTGAGGTGGATGAGCCGCCAGCGGACGATCCGAGCGGACCAGGTGGCCCTGCTCAAGAGGACGAAGTCGAGGTTGAAGTTGGCGCACCCACGGGTGACGACGATGACGATGACGATACCGCAGAGGAAGCACCGTTCGAATGTCCAGAAGGGTTCGAGGCTGTTCAGATCAACGGCGAGTGGCGTTGTCAGAAGATTGGTGACGACACGCCGAAAGTTGGCAGAATGCGTCCAACGGGTGGGGCTTACTATCGTCCACGCACACCATCTCCAGCGGCGACGGCAAAGGCATATAGGTTTAGATAATGAACTTACAGGCACTTCCAGAGGAAGCATTAAAGGAGATCCTTGCGCTAACGGAAGCGAAGAAAAAGCTGGACCTCAGAGAGGAAGCCCAGAGTCACTTCATGCCCTTTGCTCACCATGTGTATGAAAACTTTATTGAAGGTCGGCACCATAGGATTATTGCTGAGAAGCTGGAGCGTGTAGCTCGAGGGGAACTCAAGCGGTTGATTATTAACATGCCGCCTCGACACTCCAAGTCTGAGTTTGCATCCTTCCTGATGCCAGCGTGGTTTTTGGGGCGCAATCCAAAGCTCAAGATCATTCAAGCTACACACAATACGGAGCTTGCGGTGCGGTTTGGACGTAAGGTGCGGGATTTGATTGACGATCCTGCGTATAAGGAAGTGTTTCCTGATACGAATTTGAAGGAGGACAACAAAGGTGCGGGTAAATGGCAGACTGACCGAGGCGGTGAATACTTTGCTGCGGGTGTTGGAGCGGCTGTTACGGGGCGTGGTGCGGACT
>JAKMCW010000007.1 GCA_022428205.1 Flavobacteriales bacterium | reverse complement strand
GGACATGCACCGGCATCTTCTTGATGGTCTTCATCATCTCCCGAATCTCCGCCTCTTCTTCGGTCAGGAACTTCACCGCCAACTCCCTGAGCGTGGCCTGTCCGCCCGACTCCACAAGCGACTGAATGAGAAGCGGCTGATAGATGTGACTCATCCGCATCTTGTTTTCGATGAAGTCGACAAGCTCGGCGACGGTCAACCTGGGTTTGATTTCGGCCATGGCCTGAATTTAGCCTTCACTGTGATCAAAGCGCGAGGTCGAGAAAGCCGTCGCCCGGGTAGTGGGAGCGATAGCCGTAACGGGCGGTGGTGTTACAAGGTGCCCACATGCCGTCGCTGTAGGTGCACCAGGATAGGGTGTCGCCGAGGCCGTTGACCCAACGCGGGCGGATGATCTCATGGACCTCATCGAGGCCGTCAAAGGGAGAGAACGGCATGGGAACGCCCTCCTCGCACCAATGGTCGGCGACAAAGGCCTCGAGGTCTTGGCTGCTGCCGTTTTCATTCCACATCCAATCGTCTTGGGCGTAGTACGCATGCACCGCCTCCATGAAACGGTCGGACTTGAAGGCGTACATCTGATGCTTGCACACCATGCCGACGTAAGTCTGGCGGTACCGGTTGAATTCGTCCTTTCGGAACGGGCTGTGGTCACCGTGCAACGGCCCGTAGTGCATGTGCTTCACCGCCCCAGGAAATGGCATGCGCTCCCAATCCGGATCCCAGCTCGACACCTGCATGTCGAAGAGGTGGTCGTCGCCTGCCAACTGGTAAAGGGCGTGGTACCAATCCGAACGGTGGCACACTACCTCGTAGTCGCGGTCAGGATCCGGCACCGTCTTGTACTCCGCATACTGCCAGACCCGCATCGCCCGCTCCTCTTTTTCGTCGAGGTCGGCAATCGCCTTGGGGCCGAGATCACGGCCCTGGGTGAGCTCGGCAATGTGGGCCATAAGGCGCGCATTTTCCTGATACGTGAGGTCTCCAGGCTTGAGCGGACGGGGGTCGAGGTGCATCATGTCGGGGGCGTTTTCGGGATTGTTTTCGGATTGGGGGGCGACAAGGTGCGCCCTGCTTTGAATCATTCCAAACCCCCTTTTTCAACACCGTAGTGGACCGATAGGAACAACGGGGTGTTGGCGACCTACTGAAAGTTTCAACACCCTTCCTGAACCCAAGGCAAGCTCAGGTCGCCTCCTGACATCATGACCCCCTCTTCCCAGCCAAAGAATGACAAAAAAGGAATCCTATCCATACCAAGCAAGCGCCCATCCGCGTGAATTCTCATGAACCCCTGCCCATGAAGAACCCTGCACATCGCCGCGCCCCTCAGCGCTCCCTCCTCCTTCTGCTCCTGCTGCCCATCGGCTGCCTCCTCGTCCGAGATGGCGAAGCCGATCCTGTTGCTGCAGCACCGCCTTCCGCGGTATTCCAACCACCTTTCGGTCCGGCGGTGGTGCCCGTGGACGCTGTGACCCTCTCTCGTGAAGGCGGGGTGGTCCAACTGTCATCCGGCACCGACATCACCGTGCCCGAAGACGCCTTTGTCACTGCAGAAGGTCAGCCCGTCACAGGCCCTGTTACGCTCACGATACGCGAGTTTCTGAATCCCATCGAAACGTGGTTGGGGGGCGTCCCGATGAACATGGGCGATGACGCCGTCCTGCGAAGCGCAGGCATGATGGAAATTCGCGGCACGACCGCCAACGGAGAGCAGGTCGAACTCGCTCCTGACAAGGCCTTGCAACTGGATTGGTACAGCGTAGATCCGGACCCTGGTTACTTGAGCTGGACGCTGGATACCGCCACAGGACAATGGAGCGAAACCGGAGGTCCTCAATCCCTCTCCACACGGGACCTCGACGCTGAACTGGATGAGGCAGAGGCCGCGCTGCCGCCCCGGGTCAATCCAGTCCCTCCTACCCGGTATGCTTTTGACATCGGCGATATGACCGGCAAACAGCCAGAGTTGGCCCGCTACAGGGGTGTGCAGTTCGTTCCCGCCGATGGCAAGAAATGTGGCCATGACGCCACCCGCATAGAAGTCGAACCCATCACCGATGGTTCAGGGGGGGCATTCTTGGTGCGGTTCATCGTCGACACCGTGCTCAGTGCAAGGTTCAAGGCCAGCTCTTATGACACCACGACCTACCGGTCATCGTGGAAGGTCGACACCACCACCGTTTGCCGTTGCAACATCGCGCTGCCCCCGGGGGCAGACGAGCAGACGGCTTCCAAAATCCAACGGCTGCTCAACGGCGAGAGCGACCGCAAGCGCGATCGCGCGCTTCGCAAGGCACTCGAATTGTGGGCCGAATACAATGCCACAGTTGAACGCCAGTTCCTCTCTGGACTGTTGCGCCCCGGTAACCTTCCCAAACAGCTCGACCGACCAGGTCGCATCTGGGAACGCAACATGAGCATCCCCAATTTGGGATGGGTCAACTGCGATATCGTCATCCCCTACCCCGACGAGGTCGACATCATCGCAGACTTTGTCGGACCTGATGGCCAACCGGTGAACGTCGAAAACCTCACAGTATTGGAAATGGACACCCGCACGCTGTTCCCCTGCAAAAACAACAGGATCCGCCTCGACCCAGCGGCCCGAAACGTGGTGTTTGGCTATGCCGACGGAGAAATAGCCTTGCTCGACGACACCACCATTTTATCCTTGGATTCATCGGGCAACCCGGCGCAACTGGTCATCACGAAAGCGACCGTCGAAGACCTGCAAAACCCCGCCTCCACTGTTGCAGAGCTGGTGTTGGGGAGTTGAGCAGCCTCACCCTGTAATCTCATTGACAATGATGGGAGTACATTTCTGCAGGCAAAGCGCCTTCAATCTGAACACCGAACTCCTCGAGCATGGAATCCATCATCGTCATCATCATCATCGTTGTGGCCCTGTCATTCATTGGAGGCTTGCTCAGTGGCGCTGAAGCGGCAGCCGACGGTTGCGGCAAGGTCATCGGCTTCATCGTCGTTGCCGCCCTCATCATCGCCTGGATCCTCGGGCTTTTCTGACGGACTTCCACAGCGAAACACCCGCTCCGTGATGCGCCTTTATGATCAGGCTCATACACGGACGGGCGTCGCCAATTCCAAGGCCTTTGCAGGTTATTTCTCAGGTTCTGGGTCGTCAAGCTGGTCTTTTGTCGCCTCATAGGCCATCATAAGTCCCGCGTATTTGGCGCGCATGATTTGAGCATTTCGCTCCTCCCGAGTTTGCGTCTTGGCACGCTTCTTTTTCTTTCTAAAAAACATGATGGGGGGTTTTCTACAAGACGAAATAAGAAGCCGAACTATTGCCCAAAAAGGCAATCATTTGAGGGTTTGTGCGTTTTTTAAGAAAGCCCCTAAAACCATGTCACACCCCCCCAAAAACCTACTGGATTTTGTAATTGAAGCCTTGGCAAAAGTGGACGCACCCCAGCCCCTCATCTCACCTCACCGGGGATCGTGGAGCGACAGCCATGCAGACCTCTCCCAGGCGGAGTTGGACTTTATTCCCTACGCCCCGGCTGCAGCGGCGCTGTCCGATTGGTTTTATGCCTTTACACCTGAAATACCCGAGGAATTTCCTTGGCTCGATTTCAGCTACGCTTTGATGGAGGTGACAGGCATGGTGCACATCCAACGGAACTATGCCGGAAAAGATCCAACAGTGCTGATCAAGGCCCAACAAGAAGTCTTGCCACTTGACGTGACACACCAACTCGCATCCATTTCCATCCCCATGATTGGCACAGATTGCGAGAGCCTGTTCACGCCACTGGCTCATGTCCTGCGCACGGCAAAGCACCACCGTCTCGATTTCGAACTGGACTCCAGCCCCATGGGCGGCAGCTATATGCGCTGGAAGCATGTCGAAGAGCAACTTGCTGAGGACACCTCCGAACGGCTGTATCACCTCGTATTTGCCCTCCTCATAGAATGGAGCTTGGACCTCGGAGGACGCGCCCCGTACGACGTGTATCACATCCAATGGAAAACAGGGCGCATCTACCTGGTGTGCAACCCCAACCACCCTGCCGCCATCCCGGACGAATTGCTCTATGACGTCCTGGCGGAAACACCCCTACCCAAAGACATTGACGGCTCAAAGGAACCCTATTGGATCTTGGACGATCTCGAGGCCGAACATCCCGAAATCCACAAATCCATCGAGCAGCGGGCGTTAAAAATGACCATGGAAGAATTCAGCCTCCACATGGACATCACGGAAATCCTAAAAGGCACACCCGACCTCCCCTGGAAATATTGAAAAGCTGTCGAGAGCTGCTGCTCGAAGCGCAATCCTCACCTCGGCTCCCCAGCCTGGACCCGGCCGAGGACGATGGCGCCGCGGTCGCGTTCCTCGAAGAGCAGGTGGCTGCCGAGGATAACGTCACCGGTCACGTGGGCATTGAAGGTGACCGTGTCCCGGTCCGCGGTCACGAACTCGAAGGCGTGATACTGCATGCGCCGAAAGTCGGGCGCCACAGGGATGCGAATGACCGCGTCCGATGAGCGGCCTGAAACGCCCTCATCCACGAAAAAGGCCTCCTCCTCGGCATCCCAGTAGAACCAACTGTGTTCGAAGCTGACCTTGCCGCCGGTGAGGTTGAAAAACTCGACCACCGCCATGTCGTCCTCCACGACAAACATGATGCCCGCATCAAAAATCGTGGCGTCGGGATTGATCTCGTGCTGGATGTCCACACGGAAATCGCTCTGTATCGGGCCGAATTGGACGATGGTCGTGTCCCGACAGACAAATTTCCGGTCGTCGAGGAGCTCCCCTTCGAGGCTGAACACGCGGAGGTTGATGGCCGTTCCTTCCGGATGGCGCTCTGGCTCCAATGTGCCGTACAAGTCGTGAAACTGCCTCTTGAACATGCCCGCATCGCGCCGCATCCAACCATCCGGCTCGACCTCATACCAATCGTACAGATACTGTATCGACGTATCCGGATTGACAGGACGGTAATGGAAATGGTATTGGTGCTTCTGGGCACTGGCTTCTGACCAGCATGCGAAGAGAACAAAGACAAAACAGCCCCAGTTCAGGGCACTTCGATATGGATTCATCGGCAGGGGGTTTGTATTGAATCCACGGAAGAATGGGGCCTTTTATTTCATGAAGCCAAAAATTGAAGGGTTGTACCGCCCCCGAGCCACTGGGTTCAGCTGTTGGATCCGCCGTTAGGAATGATGCCAAACAACTGCTGGCCTCGGCGGATGTGGTGGAGATAATGCTCTGTGACCGGCAGGCCCTCGCGCACGAAGTCCGGCCCCGCCAAGTATACCCACGCCATGACCGGACGCGCCGCGGCCAAGTCCGCCTGTGGATGGAGAGGGCCCACCAACACCTTCATCTGCACCCGGCGGTAGTGACCACCCGACACACCCTCGAAGCCGTCCAATCGGTTGGACAACGATTCAAAAGGCACCCGGTACAAGATTCCCGGCAAATCCTCTCCAAGCTTCGGCTCGGCATTGGCAAACGCCTCCGTCCCACCGTTTCCGCTTTTGTTGAAGGCCAAACCGTGGTCCGGCAAGCGCGCTGTCAGACAATGATCGAATGACACTCCACGGTGCCGCATACGTTGCGGATCCATGTTGGAGCCATATGCGAAATAGAAACAAGGGTCGGCGATTCGCACTGCATCCTTCCACCGTCCCGCCGACACAAGCGGTGAAGCCGGACGTTCATGCAGGTAGATGAAGGCATTCAATGTTTCTGTCTTCCCAGAAACACCTGTTCCCGCCGCCTCATTGGTTGTGGTACCCCCGACAGCATTGGTCAGGCGGACTGGGACCTTCTCCCTCCTATACCACGAACCGAATGGATCATCAGGAATGCAACCCTCAAGTCGATCGAGGTGCATCAACGTCCGGTCATCGACCGCGTAGACCTCGCCTTGGACGGGTCCGATGGGCAAGTCGCGACCGACAAACGGAATGCCGCGGCGGCCGTGTTCATCGACGAGGGTGCGCATCACGAAATCCTCTTCCGTTGAGGCTGCGCCCAAAAACCGGGCACCAGCGAGCAAGAGGTGATTGGAACACCCCTGTTGCAGGGTGCCGTATACAAAGACAATGTGGGTTTTTTTCATGGGCATTGGATAGAGGGAGTAGAGGCAAAATTGTGGCGCGAACCGAATGCCACGCCAGTTTCATCAAGCTTGATGCCGCGCATTTAGAGGTAGACTTTCATATCGACTACAGCCGCCTGCTGCCGCAATTTTCCGAGCGCCTTGTCCCGAATTTGACGGGCCCGCTCACGGGTTACCTCAAACCGCATGGCCACCTCCTCCAAGGTGCAGATGCGCTGGCCTCCGAGCCCGAACAACATGCGCAGACAATCTGCCTCCCGCACCGTCAAAACATTCATAACACCTTCAATGCTGCGGGCCAAGTCCGCCGCGTCGAGCCCATGGTCTGCGGGACGATTGGTTTCATCGGACATCACATCCAAACGCGTCCCAGCACCGGGGTCGTCGTTCATGGGGGCATCGAAAGAAACGCTGCGCTGGTCGAGCTTCAAACACCCCGTGACCAGGTCCACCTTCAAGTCCAGCGCTTCCGCCAATTCTTCTGAAGTCGGCATGCGTTCGAACTGCTGCTCCAAACCGGCTGACGCCTTTTTCACTTTGTAGATGGCGTCGAGTTTGTTGGAGGGGATGCGCACCACCCGGCTGTCATCCTGCAGTGCCTTGATGATGTTTTGACGGATCCACCAGACGGCGTAGGAGATGAACTTGAAGCCCTTGGTGTGGTCAAACTTCTCAGCGGCCTTGAGCACCCCAAGATTGCCTTCATTGATGAGGTCGGACAGGGACAATCCCATGCCCTGGTATTTCTTGGCAACGGATACCACAAAGCGCAGGTTGGCTTGAACCATGCGCTCAAGCGCCGCTTGGTCGCCCTTTTGGATACGTACGGCGAGGTTGACTTCCTCATCAGCGGTCAACAAGGGGTACTTGCTGATTTCACGGAAATA
>JAKMCW010000156.1 GCA_022428205.1 Flavobacteriales bacterium | reverse complement strand
GCAGATGAGTTCGTTGTCTCAGGTGGGGGTATCTCCTAATGACCATGATGCAGATGTTGCTAATGGCTACATCGTCTCTTACATCCCTGCCTGACGCCTATCTCGACCTTAACTTTTCGTCCAACTCTTACCGTCTGGCCGACGCCACCAGCTCGTTTGCTGATGCGCTTACGGGGTCCAGCCCCAAGCTCACATATGCGACCACCAGCAGATCAACGATGGTCAACTCCTCGGGCAACATCGTCTGGGCGCCACATAATGAGGTCAAAGACAGCGAGGACTTCGCCAACACATCGTTGTGGCTCAACTCCCTGCTGACGGGAACGTTAGTCGCAGCGGCTTCATATACAGATCCGACGGGCGGCAACAACGCTTATCTCGCTACGCCCGTGACCGGCACCCTAAACATGCACCAGAACAGCATTAGAACCGCAGTTGACGGAGGCTCTTCAGGTCTCGAATACTCTTTATCAGCTTACTTCAAAAAACCCACAACCAATGCCGCTCGATATGCTGTCCTTGCGTTCTCGAATAACTCTGGTTACAGCGCCACGGCGCATTTTGACCTCGATACCGTCAGTGTTTCAACCACAGGCGTCCACCCGACCGCAGGCGCTGTGAACACGGCAAAAACGACCATTGTTGCTGTCGGCAGCGGCGGCTGGTATTTATGCACGTTCACGGTGCGAAGAGACACTAGCCTTTTTGCCGCTCATGTGAATGGCTCGACGGCCCCCGGTTCGAGTTCCTACAACCGGCAATCCACTGGCGACGGAACCTCGGGCGTCCTCGTTTGGGGCGCACACGTCTACCGCTCCGACCTCGGCGGCATGGCTCCTGTACCCGGCGCTACAACCGGCTTAGAAACCTACGTGCCAACCAACGGTGCTGTTGAGTACCTCCCTCGTGTTGGTCATCACGTGTACAATGGGTCAACTTGGGTTAACGAGGGGCTGCTCTTGGAGAGTGAAGCCCGCACGAACTTGTTGACTTACTCTGAGGACTTCTCCCAGTCTTCTTGGGCTAACCCAAGTGCCGGACTGACATTAACGGGATCGCAGTCTTCACCGTCTGGCAGCAACACTGCATATGCGGCTGTGCCGACTACCGGAACAACAGGTCACCGTATTGGTCAGTCGGTCTCCATGACGGCTTCGACCACTCAAACACTTTCTGTTTTTGTTAAGGCAAACGGGTACTCATTCGTTAGGCTGAGGATGCAAGGAGAAGGTAGCGATACTGGTGGGGTAGCAGGTAACACGTGGGCCATTTTTAACTTGACCTCGCCTGCTGTGTCCAGCGAAGGCGGCGGGGTAACATCTACAAGCATAGAAGACTTTGGCGATGGGTGGTATCGGTGCTCTCTCACTGGCACCGGAACGACTACCGGAACCGTAAACCAGCAGATATATGTCCTTGATCAAGATTACAACAGCGCACACAACAATTGGGCAGGCAACGGCACCTCAGGAGTCTACCTCTGGGGCGCACAGAGTGAAGCTGGCGCCACCCCGTCCAGTTACATCCCCACGGACGGCTCGCAGCAAATTCGTGTCGCCCAGACACTTGACGTGCCATCTGCGGAGCTCGGGTGGAACAGCGCTGGAATGTCCTTCGCCATGGAAGGTCGGATGACTTATGCTGACAGCGGCACAGGAGCAAGCATCAACGGTGGAGACCAACAATTCTACCTTATGTCTGCCAGCGGCACTAACTACATTATGCACGGCCTCTCTACGTCCGGTAACAGAACCGGTCAGCCTACTGCGGCTCAGCGCTCGAGCACTCAGGATTTGGTCAGTGGCTCTCTGGTAAGCTCTATAGGGGGAAGCCAAGAGTATGCCCCCGGCGTACTCGTGCCATACAACGTGTCTGCCCGGCATAGCACCACAGGCGTGCAGGGTGCCAATGACGGTACCGCCAACTCGTTTACCGCAACACTGGAAAACAAAGTTTCTCTTAATGACCTCTCAGCCGAAAGCCTCGAATTTGGCGTCAAGTACATGGGGACCATTAGTCACTTCCGGCAGTGGGACGAAGACATCGGCGAAACCGGCATCGAGGAGGCGTCAAGCTAATGACCGAGTACGTTAAGAAGAATGACTTCTACTTTTCGTTTGCAAGTGAAGCGGAAGCCGCTACGGCCCTTCAGCCGTTCTACTACCAGCCCGAAGAAGGTGACGCTTACCTTGTCAAGCACAGCAAAGGTCACTCCATCGACATCATCGGGGTGATCTATGAGGCCACGGGCAACATGTTCACAGACGACGAAGGCATGGAATACCCCGAGATCTCCCCAGTCCCCGGCTGGCATGTTAATCTGCGGATACTTGGTGATTACATGAGGGCAGAGGCTGAAGCTATTGACACTGACTTTGGTGTAGAACCTGCTACCCCTCACAGAACTTGGTTATAAGGAGAACTATTATGTTAGACCAAAAACAATGGTGGATGTCGAAGACTGTATGGGGTGTAGTTGTTATGCTCCTGTCTTCAGCTTTGACGAC
>JAKMCW010000149.1 GCA_022428205.1 Flavobacteriales bacterium | reverse complement strand
CCCGTGGGCCAGTTCTACCACATCAACGTCGACAATGACATGCCCTACAATGTCTATGGAGGCTTGCAGGACAACGGTTCTTGGAAGGCGCCGGCCTATGTGTGGCATGGCGACGGCATTCGCAATGAGGACTGGCAGGAGATCAGCTTTGGCGACGGATTTGACGTGGTGCCCATGCCAGGTGACCCCGACATGTGTTACGCCATGTCTCAAGGCGGCAATGTTTACCGGATTCACATCCCAACCGGCGCCATGACCTACATCCAACCGAACCATCCTGACAGTGTAGAACTGCGCTACAATTGGAACGCGGCCATTGCCGCAGATCCATTCAACGCTGAAGGGCTCTATTTCGGGAGCCAGTTCGTACACCACAGCACGGATCGGGGCCAGTCTTGGACCATTCTGTCGCCCGATTTGACGACCAATGACCCCGAAAAGCAAAAGCAGACGGAGAGCGGTGGATTGACCACGGACGCCACCAATGCCGAGAACCACACGACGCTTTTGTGCATCACTCCCCATCCAGAGCGTGCTCAGGAAATCTGGGCATCCTCGGACGACGGCATGCTCCACCGCACAGTCAATGGTGGCGGCGCATGGGAGTCCTTGGGCAACCGCCTGAAGGGCTTGCCAGCGGGCAGTTGGATTCCGCAGGTGCGGATTTCGCCGCACAACCCCGATGAGGTATACGTGGTGGCCAACAACTACCGCCGCAACGATTGGGCGCCTTACCTCTACCGCACCCGCGATGGCGGTGCCAAGTGGGAGCGCATCATTGACGAAGACGATGTATTGGGCCACGCCCAGAGTTTCCTTCAAGACCCAGTAGAGCCGAACCTGTTGTGGTGCGGCACTGAGCAGGGATTGTGGTGGAGCTACAATGGCGGAGACAGCTGGCAGCGGTGGACCGATGGTGTTCCTGCGGTTCCGGTGCGGGACATCGTGTTGCAGGAGCGCGAATCTGATTTGGTCTTGGGCACGTTTGGACGGGGCGTTTACGTGATCGATGGATTGGAGGTGGTCCGCGCCTATGTTGAGGCGGGAGCCGATGAGACCTTTGGTGGTGCGGCCTGCACCTTGTTTCCCCCTGATCCCGGGGTGATGGCGGAGTGGCGACGTCCGGCAGGAGAGCGGTTCCCTGCAGATGGGTATTGGTCTGCAGACAATAAGGGCGGCGGAGTACGGATGCATTGCCATTTCAATGCCGACAGTCTTGAGGCTGTGGGCAAGGGTGAAACATTCTTGTTGCATGTGCTCGATGCCGCGGGTGATACCGTGCGCACCATGGAACCAGAGCCTGAAGCGGGCATGGATTGGATGCGCTGGGACATGCGTGGGACGGGTACGTTCTGGCCTTCTCGCCGCAAGCGTGACAAAGACGCCCGCCCAGGTGGTGGTTTCCCTGTTGAGCCGGGCGCCTACCGCATGGTCCTGGAATTGAAAGGCGATTCGACCTCTTCCATTTGGGGAGAGGCCAGTGTGGAGGTCATGGCTGACCCCCGTCGCTCGGCAGCTTCCGACGTGCGGGACGCCCAGCGCGCCCACATGGAAGAAGTCTATGGTGTGGTCAACCGCGCAGATGCGGTGTTCGAGGAACTGAAGCGTATGCGCCGCGCTGGGGATGCTGTTTCAGACCGCATGAGCCATGCCAAGCGGGCGCTGGCCAAGGGAGACACCACGTACAAGCCCATCAAGACACTGGCCGATTCTCTGGATGGAGAGTGGACGGCCTTGGATGAACGATACTTTACACCTGAAGGGTTCAATGGGTACGACGCCGAGGTTCGGATTCAGGACCGCATCTGGCACGCTATGAGCTATGCCGATGGTGGCATGGAAGCGCCCGGAGCCAATGCACAGGACGCACTGAAGGCTTTAGACCGCGCGGTCATTGGTGCAGAGGAGCACCTCGATCGCATCCGCGGTGGGGTATTCGCCGATTGGCGGGCCGCCGTGGAATCCGCCGATTGGCCGGTATTCGGGGAATTCGAAGAATGAGGACGCCGGCCCCCGATGTGATGTCGGGGGCCGGATGTCGCTCAGTCACACTCGTTGGCGAACTCGCCCAGTACGAGCAGCAGGTCGGCTACCGTTGTGCCGCCATCGCCATTGATGTCCGTGGGACAGGTGTTCGGCTCTAAGGGGTCGCCGCCGCTGCCTTCGCAGGCGCCTTGCGTCCAGCTGACCAATCCACCGAAATACATGGCATAGCAGGCATTGGCATAGGTCATGCCATCGCACCCGCACACCGGGTCGTATTCCTCCGTGCAGGGGTA
>JAKMCW010000117.1 GCA_022428205.1 Flavobacteriales bacterium | reverse complement strand
GGTTCGTTTTCGACGGTGAAGCCCCACAGCGGAATGTTTTCTGCCTGGCAGGCCTCGGCGTACTTGACGAAGAACTGCGCCCAAGTAGGTTGCATTTCTGGGCGAAGCCGACCGCCGACCCAATCGTTGTTGTCCTTCATCCAGGGCGGGGCGGTCCAAGGAGATGCGATGACCTGGAAGCCATCTCTTGAGATTTCTTGGGCCGACCGGATCATCGGGAACAGAAACTCTTGGTCTGGTGCGATGCTGAAGTGCTCCAAATTGAGGTCGCCTTCAACGGCCGCATAACTGTAGTGGTCGCGCGAGAAATCGCACGAGTTCATGTGGGTGCGGGTGAGGCTGTAGTTGGCACCGGATGGGGCGAAATATGCCTCGAGTATACGCTGGCGCTGCGCTGGGCTCATCTGGTGAACCAGGTAGGCCGAGGCGTCTGTGAAGGAGCCGCCGAATCCCTCGATCTTCTGCTTGCGCTGATCCGCATGCACGATGACGCGCACTTCTTCTGGATTCGGTGCGTCCCATTGGACGAGCGTGTCCTGGGGAATCGCGTGAAAACGCCCTCCGTTTCGGGAGGTCTCGTACACCGCTTTTTGGATTCTTCCTTCGGTCATGCGTGGGGGGGTGTTGCCGTTGAACAGGGATTGGACCACTTCATAGGCTTCCTTCGGGTTGCGTTGGATGTCTAGGAGCCCCCAGTATTCTTCGTTGGGGGCGCCGTCGTACGGGACGCCGGTGCTGGCCGGTGCCCAACCGCCGACGTCGTGCTGGTCCGGCTGTCCGGCTTTCCACCACCCGTCGGTGAAGGAGAAGACCGCGACGCCCGCTGTTCGCACAGAATCGGAGAAGAGCGGCGCCATCAAGATTTGCGTAGCGTCTGCTTGCGCGCCCTGGTTCTCGCCTTCGTCGTAGCCTGGTGCAGCTGTCTTCATGTAGCTGTCCGCCCCGAGTTCCGCGAAATACATGGGCTTGTCGCTCACTTTGGCAAAGTCTTGCGCGGCCGTGTACGAAACGTCCCAGCGGTAGACATTCAAACCCCACACATCGATGTCGGTCAACGAGGCCAGCAAAGCTTCATCCGGAACTTCGCCGTGCGCTGTAGATACAGGATGGTTGGGATCCTCAGCTTGAATGGCCGCAGATGCCTCCTTCAGGGTTTCGTACCACACCTCGAGATCACCATCGAACCACTCCGGGTGGTAGTTGTATTCGTTCCCCAGCTCCCAAAGCAGGATGGCCGGGTGGGACTTGAAGGTCCTGACGTAATCTAAGTAGGTGCCTGATTCCAAGTCAAATACGCCACCTTGGTTGTAGCCGAATCCCATGATGACCGAGAGCCCAGCGTCGCTGATGGCATCCAGCACCTCTTTGGATGCGATCGGCTCGTACACGCGGATGGTGTTGACGCCCATATCCCGCATCAAGGCGAGGTCCTCGGTGAGGTTGTCAAAGCTGCGCTTCTCTTCACCGATGGTCACCGGATGGTAGCATACCCCTTGGATGAAAAAGGAGGCGTTGCCCTTCATCAGCTGGCCATTTTTGGTCCAGACCTGATGATCTCCACGAGTGGTGCAGGAGTTGGCTCCGATCCCGAGCAGAATGACCAAGGCGGAGACCAGTAGACGGGAGGATGAATGGGGCATGGTGAAAAGGGGGAGAAAAAAGGTCAAGGGGCCGGATGCAAGACGTGCCGATCCAGCATTTCGCGCTGTCCTGCGTAACTGCTGGTGATGGCGTGACCATCGCGGGTCAAGCCTTCGAATGCCCTTTGTGCAACCAGCGGCCACAATGCGTACTTCGCTTCGCCATCGGCCTTGAACAAACCGAAGTGGTTCTCCGAATCCGTCGGGTTTGCTGCACTCTTCCAGGGTTCGTCAAAAGCTTCGAAATAGAAGCAGCTAATGCCGTTGGACTGGGTCCACTCGCGCATGCCACGGTAGAAGAGGGCTTGCTTGAACTCATCCGCTGCCCGGGAGCCCTCGGGACCATAGAACCCGTCTGAGACACTGGCCCAACCAGTTTCTCCAATGTGTACGCTCTTGGTGTCGTCAATGCTGTGGACGTATTTGACGACCTGCGCATACTGGTTTTGGCTGTAGGCCAAGGCGCGCTGCATGGCCCCCTCAATCCTGTCGATGTCCGTCTCACTCTCGGAATGTGCCGTGTCCGTGGACCAGAAGACAGGATTGTAGTGGGTGTCGTGGAACGGGTAGGTGTGCATGGAAACAAAGTCCACTGCACGGACCAGGGCCTCCAGGTCTTCATTGTGGTACTCGGCGCCTCCGCCTCCCCAAGAAGCGAAATTGTCCGAGCTGGTGATCCAGAGGTCGGCAGGAAGCGTTCCGTTGGCTTTCAAAGCTTGCAGATGGTTCACCCATTGTAGGATGACATTGGGGAGCACGAAGTAAGAGGCGGCCCAATGCACCATGGCTTCATTGCCCACGGCTATCACCTTCACGATGTCGGGGAACTGCTGAGCCAAAGCCACGGCCCGTTCTATCTCCGTCTGGTTGGCCTCGAAATCTTGGGTGTTGTGGTTGGGGCCATCCGTCCAGGCACCCGCACAATCTATCCATGCCCCGAGCATGACGTACATCTCAAACTGCGCGTCTTCTGCCTTCAAAGCGTGAATGGCCTTGACCACATTTCCCGCGTGGGGCAGCTGCACGTTGTAGGTCCTTACCATTCGGATGCCCATGGCGTGAAGGATGCGCAAATCCTCTTTCAATTGATCGAGGGAAGGCTGCTCAGCGCGGCTGAGGCCCCTATATCCTCCGTAGCAAATGGCTGGGTATTGGGGGTTTCCCAAAAGTTCGGATGCCGATTTGTCCTGCATGGTGTCGTGCTCGTTTGTGGGCCCGCATGACGTGAGGACCGCTAAGAGGATAAGAATGCCTGGACGCCAAAGGAAGGATTGGGGGCCACAGGATTTAGGGTTGGAGATGGACACTTTCCACATTGCGCGCGGGCTAAGCCATCACCGTCAGTTGTGCCACCTCGTTGGCGCGCCGGAAAATTGTGTTGCTGAGCTCCCGGTCGAGCATCAGGCCGTCCACGTGCTCGGTGCGTCCATCGGTCATGGTGACTTCGATGCCAGGTTGGCTTGTGCTTTGTTTGTGTACCACTGGGACTTGGCAGATGGTATAGGCCAAGCTTCCCGGAGTCAATTCTATGGTCTGTCGTTGTTGTTGCACATCGACGTAGTCAAACGCAGCAGGCTCGGTCAAAAACTCCTCGGCATGCATCAAAGCGCGGTCAAAGTGGAGCTGGCCACCAGAAACGCGCACGCCCAATTCTCCGAACCGGCAGAGCAAATCCTCCTTGACCTGTCCCGTCATGCCGGGCTGCTGGGCCCCTTTTCCACCCGGAGTGTGCGAGTATGGATCGGTCGGGAAAGCCCCGTACAGTTCGGGCGACTTGTGTGCGCCGATTCCGGCATTGATCTCGAAGTAATGGTCGAACAGCCGGCCCACCACATCGGGTGATTCAGATTGAGCGACCGCGGCCTTGGCCACTTCAAACGCCGCCAAACGCAGTTTGGAGACCATGTGCCAGTAGATCGACCCCAACCCTTCATATCCAAAGAAGGTGCCAGAGCGACCGGTGAAGGCCTTGTGATTGAAGATGCCTTCGTAGACTGCTTCGATCTGTTGCTGTTCGGCCCTGACAAGGTCAGCATAGCCTTCAGGCAGCGCTTTCAGGGCAGCGCGCAGTGCATTGATGTTGTTGAAGTTGCCGTTGAAGTGGAATCCGCCATTGCAGTCCTGTGTCACGATGTCGCCATTGCCTTCTTTGACCAGTTTGGACAAGAGTCTTGAACCGGACACCGCCTCCGCATCGATGTTGTTTTTGTCAAGGAACCGAGGGAGTGACTTATTGGGGTAGAGGATGTAGCTGTACTGGTCCTCCCTGAAGAGCGCACTGGCTTTGAGTGCATCGAGCACCTCCAGGCTCTCGGTAGGGTTGAGCAGGCCAGAGCTGAGAACGGCGACTTGTCCTTCCAGCATTTCAGGCAGACCTGTGATCGCGATTCCGCCATCTTGTTCGACGGTCATGAGGTTGTACGCGTGGTACAGGCCGTCACTGCGCTTGTTGGCCTCGATGGAGTGCTCCAGATGACCGAGGGCGACATCGACAAACGCCAACAGGTCGGACAGTTTCAGCGTGGATTTTCGGCCTGAGAAGTCCTCTTGGTAAATCTGCTGGCGGTAGTCGCTGGAGGCGCTGCCCAAACCGTCCAAAATGGAACGGCGCTCGGCATTGGAAATCTGGCCGGACGTCAGGGATTGGAAACCCTTGAGGGTGGCGTTTATGCGGTCGAAGCAGGCGAGCAGTTCTACTGAAATTTGAACTTCTTGCTGTTTCGTTGCCGCCAAAACGTCCTTGAAATAGACGAGGAAGCGACGCAGGTAGTTGAGGGTCACCATGGACACCCCGTTTCCTACGAGGGCATTGTTGGCGTCGTTCCACTCGGGGCGCTGCGTGTTCATCCAAATGCCACCCTCTGGGATGAAGTTGGACATTTTGGCGAGCATGGTCGCCATTATTTTCTCGATGAAATTGACTTTGTAGATAAAGACGTGGGTCTCGCGCAGGAGGGCGCCATCTCCGCCGATTTCGCTTTTCTTGAACTCGACCTTCTGCTCACGCTCGTGGTCGAAGTCAATGGTGTTCTTGGGGTCCTTGAGCAGCTCGTCATAGGCCTTGATCCGGTAGGGGACATTGGCATAGACGAAAGAGTCATTTTGGAAGTACTCCTCGAGCTTTTCAGGGTAGTAGGCGCGCAAGAACTCGAGGAACTTGAGCAGGTAGATGATCTGGTGGTCTCCCCAGTATCCGATGTACGACCAAGGATTGTCGGGTTCAATGGTCTCCCATTCAAAGCCGTCCTTGAAAACGCGGTACGGGTTGTACCCGTCAAAGGTGGTGGCATTGAGGAACTTGAAAATCATGCCCTCGATGAACTCGGGGTACGCGTGCACCAAGGCCTCCCAATTTTGGAAGATGTCGCGCCAGTTTCCCTGGTAATCCAAGATTTTGGACCCGTCGTCCTCGTTGCGGAGGTTGATGGAGAAACGGTTCCAAGGACGGCTCGGGTCGCCGTGACGGCGGCTGAACTTCAGTGGCAGGTATTCTGCACAGAGTCGCTTGAAATTGAGGTCGTCATCTTGGGATGCCTTGTCTTGAAGGAAGAACAGGTCGAATTTTTCGGGCCAAGCAGCCATGGCTTCGGACTTCTTGAAGAACACCTTGTGGTTCGCCCTGTCGATGTACGCCATAAAGTCCGCGCGCTCGATGGTGTAGTTCTCGTCGAAAATCCCGCCGCGCATGATGTTGAACATCGTATTGGCGAAGTGCCGGATGTTGCGCCTGCGGTCTGCAGTCAATTGCAAACCATCACTGGCCGCCACCAAAGCGATGAGTCGGTCGGACCCATCTTCGATGTCTTGCAGCACGCGCTCCTTGAGCTCAGCGGGAGAAAGGAGGTCTTGTTTGAGGCGAATGGCGCCGCGAATGGACTGTCCCAAGTCTGCGACAATCATCCAGTCCTTACTGGCACCAGCGGCCAGTTCAAAAGTGCTTTGGATGAGGTAGGCTCCGCGTTCTGCTTTGATGTCGAACTCCGTCGTGATGGGGTGGCCTGCCTTGAAAGCTGCAATCTGTTTGGAGGACAAGAGCACTGTTGGGGCATCCATACCGATGGACCAAACGACGTTGGCTTTGAGGGCCTCGCTGGGCTCAGCCTTGTCTGAGATAATGGCGCTCAGTGCATAGATACCGAGGTTGCCTTCTTCCAGTTCGCACTTCTTGTAGGCGTCCACCAGGTTGCTGCTGCCCC
>JAKMCW010000111.1 GCA_022428205.1 Flavobacteriales bacterium | reverse complement strand
AAGGCCACTCCGGCTTGCAGCCACTGGTTGTGGGGGTTGAGTTTCCGATCTGCAGCGTAGTCGTGGCCATCTCGTGTGTAGATGTGCATCAGCTCTGGCAGCACGTCACCCGTACCCACCCCAAAGGGGTGCGCCATCAGGACCTCCCACGAAGCCTGCCACACCACCACGCGCCCCGCTGAACTGCTCTGCGCGGTCACGTCCGCGTCCTGCACCACTGCGGCCGCCGTGCCCAATTCAACAAAGCGTTTGCTGGACATCCACCATGTGGACATCACCACGAGGGCGAGAAAGGCCATCCATCGCCAAGCCCCCCCTGCCAGCGACGTCGACATGCGGCCCCACGCCCTTGCCGACATCGCGGGCCACATCATGGACAGCCGCAACCCGACCACAACCAAGACCGCCAACACACCCGCTTTGGAGCCCAACATGCCCAATACCAGGGCATACATCGCGGTCACCGTCCACAGCCCAAACGGCCTCAGCCTCTGGCCCCATTGCGTGCCAAGCCCCAGCATCGCCACTGCCATGTGCAAGCTCAAGTACGTGGGGTGAACATCGCCGGACAGACGGGCATAGCGCCATTCACTGGGGGTCCCCAACACCAAGTGGTGCCAGCCTGCGCGCAGCAAGCGCCACGTCAAGTACGCGGTCAATGACCACCCCACGGACCACCAAAACTCCCTCAAAACCGGGCGTCCGGGCATGGCCAACAGGACCGGCAAAAACCACAAGGCTGACTTGACTTCAATACTTAAACTCCACGCCGATAAATCGCTGGACCACAGACCACCCAAGATTTGTAGACCGAAGTAGGCCACCCACCAAATCGCCCCGCGACGCCAGCCCCAAGACACCGAACGGTGGGCGCTCCACCATGCTGCTGTGCGCAGGATGGCCACGACAAACAGCGTGATGCCCGCAGCATTGCCCCCCAACAGCAAGGCCGGCATCAAGGCCCGCCAACCCAAAGACTCGAACTGTTCGAGGCGGGATGCCTTCATCGGGTCAAAGCCTTTGATTGGACGGAAGGGGCGCGGCGCAACAGCACGAAATCCCAAATGCCCTGACAATACCCCCAACCGTAGGCCAGGTGGAGCACGAAGAAGCTGCGAAAAACCCCTGTGGCATCTGCCACGCTGACGCCACCCAAAGCGATGGCGCCTAGCGCACCCAGCACCCATGTGGACCACACCGTGACCAAAGCTGGCAAAGCGAGGTTGAGCAGACCGTCCTCGGGTGGCAGCGCCAAGTTCAACACCCCTAGAACAGCGAGCAACGCTGAACTCAGCAACAACGCCGCAGGGGCCAATTGGCGCCATGTGGTCACCGTGAGGTGTTTCTTGTTGACGAAGACTTTCCAATAGCCGTATTGCCGGTATTGGCCATACAGCTGGCCGAAACTGGAGCGGGCGTGGTAGGTGGAACGGATCCGGGGGTCAAACCAAATCCGCCAGCCGGCCTCCGTCAAACGGTAATTGAGTTCGTCGTCCTGATTCCGGACCAGTGAGGCGTCAAATCCGCCGAGCTCCTCCAGCACGGGCTTCCGGTACGCCCCAAATGCCACCGTATCGACATGGCCAGCCACACCGCCCGTTCTAAAGCGGGCATCGCCCACACCGAAAGGAGACGACATGGCCAGCCCGATGCGCCGGCTCATCTCGTCACCGTGCACCTGCTCGACCACACCGCCCACACAACCAGACTCAGGGTGAGCGCTCAAACACTCAAGATTGCGCCGCACGAAGTCTGGCGCGACCTCTGCATGCGCACCCAAAATGATGACCACATCCGATCGGGCCGCCTCAATGCCCCTGTTCATGGCGATGGGCGTGACCCGTTCCGGGTTGTCCAACATCTGAACCCAATCCGCTTGGGCAGAATAACGGCCCAAAATCTCGCGGGTACCATCATCGCTTCCCCCATCTACCACCAACACTTCAAATGGGCGGTCCAAGCCCTCCTGCGCGCCAAGCGCATCCAAACAAGCACCAATATGTGCGGCTTCGTTGAGACAGGGAACCACAACCGAAGCACAGGGGCGGTCAGACATGGCGGCGAAGATACCTTAGGTCAGGCCGGACCGGCAGGCCGCGTCATCGCAACGTGGGGTATGCCGTCTTCGAGATATGATTCACCGTCCACTGCGAAGTCAAAGTCCGCATAAAACCGCTCCAGATAACACTGTGCGGAAATGCGCAAGGGCACCCCCGGCCACATCTCATGGATGGCTTCCAAGCTGCGCCGCATCAGTTCCTGGCCCCAGCCTTCTCGGCGAATGACCAACGCGGTTGCCACCCGGCCAATGCTCACTTCGTCGCCGTAGGAAACGCCAGCGGGCAACAAACGGGTGCAGGCCAACATCGGCCCGCCCTGTGCCGCAGGTGCATCGGCGCGTTCCATCCATACGTGCCACCCCAGCCTGTCCTTGTCGTCGAGGTCTTGGTAGACACAGTCCTGCTCGACAACAAAGACTTCAGAGCGCAATTGGAGCAACCGATACAGTTCCTCACGGTCCATTTCAGACCACGATTTGCACACCCATCGAACTTCTTGCAAAGGCTCTTGTGACATGGACGCAAATTAGCCCTCATCCCCCGCTACTTTTGCGCCATGGCAGGCGGCAATGTGCTTTCGGTAGAGGGGTTGACCAAGCGCTTTGGTGAGCGCCTGATTTTTGAAGACCTGCACTTCGGCTTGGACCGGGGTCAAAAAGCGGCCTTGGTGGCCCGCAACGGGACTGGAAAGAGCACCTTGATGAAGGTCTTGCTCGACATCGAAGCCCCAGACTCGGGCACCGTCACCTTTGCCGGCAATGTGCGCATCGCCCACCTTTCGCAGGACCACGGGCTCGATTTGGACCGCACCATATTGGCCAACCTTTTTCAAGCCGATAACGCGGCCATGCGGGCGATCCGCCAATATGAGGAGGCCACCCAAGGCGAAGACGCTGAGGCCCTGCAAGCCGCATATGACGCCATGGACCGTGCCGAAGCTTGGAGCTATGAAGCCCAGGCCAAGGAGATCCTCGGCAAATTGGGACTGCACGAGACCGACCGTTTCGTCGATGGACTGAGTGGTGGTGAAAAACGCCGGGTGGCATTGGCCAAATGCCTCATTGAACAGCCCGACCTCCTCCTGCTCGACGAGCCCACCAACCACCTGGACCTCGGCATGATCGAATGGCTCGAAGGCTACTTGGCACGCGCCAAAACCACCCTGCTGATGGTCACGCACGACCGGTTCTTCCTCGAAGTGGTGTGCGACACCATCCTCGAACTGGAGAATTGCACCCTGCACAAATACCCGGGAAACTGGAGCTATTTCTTGGAGAAAAAAGGCGAACGGTCATCCAACGAACACGCACAGCGCGACCGCGCGCGCTCCATCATGCGCAGGGAACTGGAGTGGGTCCGCGCCACACCGCAGGCCCGGACGGGCAAAAGCAAGTCACGCCTCGACGCCTTCAAAGACCTCAAGTCCCGGGCCTCCGTGCGGCTGGAGGAAGATGAAGTCAGGCTCGAATTGGACCCCGCGCGCCTCGGCGGTAAAATCCTCGAGCTCCACCGTGTCCGCAAAGCCTATGGCGAGAAAGCCATCCTCGACGGTTGGACCTACCACTTCAAACCGGGTGAGCGCGTAGGACTCGTTGGCGACAACGGCGCCGGCAAAAGCACGCTGATCCGCCTGATGACCGGCGAAGACAAACCCGATGGCGGCAAGGTGGTCATCGGAGACACTGTGGTGTTTGGCCACTTCAGCCAAGAGCCTCCCTCCTTTGATGAAGGGATGAAGGTGATCGAGGCGCTGTATGAAATCGCCGAGTTCATGCCGCTCAAAAAGGGCAAGAAACTCGCCGCGGCACAGCTCTTGGAGCGTTTTCTCTTTCCACGTCACCGGCACCACGACTTCATCCACAAACTCAGCGGAGGCGAGCGCAAAAGGCTGCACCTGCTGAGGGTACTCATGGGCAACCCCAACTTCCTGGTCTTCGACGAGCCGACCAACGACCTGGATGTCTTTACCCTCGGCGTCCTGGAAGAATTCCTGCTCGACTTCCCGGGCTGCCTGCTGCTGGTCAGCCATGACCGGTACTTCATGGACAAACTCGTCGACCACGTTTTCGTGCTCGACGGCGCGGGAGGCGTGAGGGACTTTCCCGGGAACTACACCCAATACCGAACGCAGGCCGACGCCGAAGAAAAGGCCCTGGCCAACCAGCAAGCGGCGGCAGCCAAAGCGGCAGCCGAAGCCCGCGCCGCAGAAGGGCCAGCCGCCCCAAAAGGCGACTACAGCCAGCGGCTGAGCTACAATGAGAAGCGCGAATACGAGGGCCTTGAAGGCGTCATCGCCACCCTCGAAGAAGAAAAGGCTTCGCTCGAAACAGCCATGTCCGCCTCCTCCCTCGACCACGAGGAGCTGGAGCGCTTGGCCACCCGTCTCGGCGAGGTCACCGCAGACATCGAAGCCAAAACCGAGCGCTGGATAGAATTGGATGAGCGCGCTTGATCGGCGCCGCTCTTACTGCTGATCAAAGTCCACCACGAACTTGGCCGACCCCGGCTTGGGCTTGGTTTGACACGTCAGCACAAAACCCTGCTCCACTTCGCCAGGCTCCAAGGCGTAGTTGACCTCCATCTCTCCTGCCCCATCTGTGACCAAAGCACGGCAGGTGCAGCACACCCCTCCGCAGCAACTGTAAGGAAGGTCGATGCCCGCATCGAGGCCAGCATCCAAAATGGACTTGCTCCCGTCGTAGTCCAGTTTGTGGGTGGATCCGTCAATGACCACATACACCTCTTGTGCCCCATCTGCTGCGGCAGCAGTCGATGGTGCGGCGGCTGGAGCCGCCTCAACAGAAGGCTTGGACGTCGGCGAGGTGAACAGCTCGAAATGGATGTTTTCGGCGGCCACCCCTGCGGACTCCATGCCCTCGCGCACCGCGTGGATCATGGCCTCTGGGCCACAAGCGAACACCTCATCCACCTCGGTGCCCGCGAGCAAAGCCTCTCGCACGGCTTCCACCTTTGCCGCATCCATGCGGCCGGCGTACAGTGGCACATCTACGGGCTCACGCGTAAAGAAGTGGAAGACCCGCAGGCGGTCCATATACCGGTCCTTGAGGTCATCGATTTCCGACTTGAAAATCACGCTCGACTGGTCCTTGTTGGTGTAGAACAACGAAAAAGTGCTTCCAGGCTCCATGGACAACACCGTCTTGATGTGAGACAGAATCGGCGTGATGCCCGATCCAGCGGCAAAGGCCACATAGTGTTTGGACTGGCCAGCGTCGAGGGTGGTATAAAACCGTCCATTGGGCGGCATCGTCCGCAAACTGTCGCCCGCTTTGAGGTCCGCGTTGGCCCATGTGCTGAAGCGGCCGTCGAGCACGCGCTTGATCGCGACCCTCAATTCCTCGCCTACACCGGCACATATGCTGTAGCTCCTGCGCACAGATTCGCCTTGGATTTCTTGATCAAACGTGAGGTATTGCCCCTGTTTGAACGCAAAATCGGCTTGAAGCTCTTGAGGAACGTCAAGTACAACGGACACACAGTCGGCGGTCTCTCGGCGCACTTCAGCTACCTTGAGGTTGTGGAATCGGTCTGACATTGGCGGCAAATTTCGTCATGAATGGCTTGACCACAGAACCCATCATGCCCCTTGTGGGTTCTCTCCACCTCTACCATTGTATTTTTGGAGCGCATGGAAATGGACCTGTTGCAAAGATTCGAGGCTTATGTGGCCTCTGAAAAGAAGATTGAGCCGAAGGATTGGATGCCCGACGCTTACCGCAAGACGCTGATTCGCCAGATCAGCCAACACGCGCATTCGGAAATCGTCGGCATGTTGCCCGAAGGCAACTGGATCAGCCGCGCGCCGAGCCTCAAACGCAAAGCCATCCTGATGGCCAAGGTGCAAGACGAAGCCGGACACGGCCTCTACCTCTACAGTGCGTGTGAGACCCTTGGCGTGCAGCGGGACGACACCATTGCCGACTTGCACAGCGGCAAAGCCAAGTACAGCAGCATCTTTAACTACCCCACGCTCACATGGGCGGACATCGGCGCGGTAGGTTGGCTCGTAGATGGCGCCGCCATCATGAACCAGGTACCCCTGTGCAAGTGCAGCTACGGACCTTACGCCCGGGCCATGGTCCGCGTGTGCAAGGAAGAGAGCTTCCACCAGCGCCAAGGCTTCCAAATCATGATGAACCTGGCCCAGGGCACCGCCGAACAAAAGGCGATGGCCCAGGACGCCCTCAACCGCTGGTGGTGGCCCTCCATCATGATGTTTGGCCCGCCGGACGACAACAGCCCCAACAGCGCACAGTCCATGGCCTGGAACATCAAACGGTTCTCCAACGACGAATTGCGCCAGAAGTTCATCGACCTCACGGTCCCTCAAGCTGAACTCATTGGTTTGACCATCCCAGACCCTCAGTTGAAATGGAACGAGGAAACGGGACATTACGAGCACGGCCCCATCGATTGGAAGGAGTTCAAGCAAGTCATCGCAGGCCACGGCCCCTGTAACAAAGAACGCCTCGACGCCCGGCGCAAAGCCTGGGACGAAGGTGCTTGGGTGCGCGAAGCTGCCGCCGCACATGCCGACAAGCGCGCTGCGCAGAAGGCCAACACTGCCGCCGCTTAAGCCCGCCCCAATGGAAAAGCAACATTGGCCCCTCTGGGAAATCTTCATCCGCAGCCGCCAAGGTCTGTCCCACCGTCATGTGGGCAGCTTGCACGCCGCCGATGCCGAGATGGCCATCGAAAACGCGCGTGATGTCTACACCCGCCGTCAGGAAGGTGTGAGCATCTGGGCCGTTCCAGCATCGGAAATCACGGCGTCTTCTCCCGACGAGAAAGACGTCCTGTTTGATCCGGCCGACGACAAAGTCTACCGCCACCCCACCTTCTATGACCTCCCTGACGAGGTCAAGAACATGTGACCATGAACGCCCGCTACGAATACTTGCTGCGTCTCGGTGATGACGCCCTCATCCTCGGTCAGCAACTCGGTCTGTGGACCGGTCATGGCCCAGTGCTTGAGGAGGACATCGCGCTCACCAACATAGGCCTGGACCAAATTGGACAAGCCCGCGCCTGGCTGACCATGGCAGGGCGGGCCGAAGAGCAAGGCCGGGACGAGGACGCACTGGCCTTTCACCGGACCCCCGCTGAGTTTCGCAATGCGCAGCTCTGCGAGCGTCCCAACGGTCACTTCGGGGATACCATCGTGCGTCAGTTTCTCTTTGACGCCTATGCCGTCCAACTGCACGCGGCCCTCGCGCACTCCAAGGACGCCGACATTGCAGCCATCGCACGAAAGAGCGCCAAGGAAAGCGCATACCACCTCAGGCACAGCAGCGCTTGGATGGTCCGCCTCGGAGACGGCACTCCCGAAAGCAACGATAAAGTCCAGGCCAGCCTCAATGTCCTCTTGCCCTTCGCAGGGGACCTGTTTCATGCTGACGCCGTGACGGATACCGCTACCTCTGAAGGATGGGGCGTCAATCCCGCCAGCCTCAGGCCGGCTTGGGAAGCGACCCTCGCTGAAACTTTGGAAGCCGCGCAACTGCAGCGGCCTGCTCCGGCTCCCGAGCAGACGGGTGGCCGGCAGGGTCGGCACACCGAAAAGCTGTCTTACCTGCTCGCAGAAATGCAGGTGCTCCCCCGCACCTACCCCGACGCAAAGTGGTGATGCGCAGCGCCGACGATTGGCTGAAGCTGCTGCATGAGGTCCCCGACCCCGAAATTCCCGTTTTAAACGTGGTGGAAATGGGCATCGTGCGCACCGTCGAAAGCAACGATGCAAGCGTCGAAGTCAAGATCACCCCCACCTACATGGGCTGTCCCGCGATGGACGCCATCGCAGATGACATCCGCGCTCAGCTGTCCCCTTTGGCCAGTCAAGAGGGCCGCAGCCTTTCCGTAGAACTCGTGTACGCACCAGCCTGGACCACAGACTGGCTGTCCGACAGCGCCAAAGCCAAGCTCGAAGCATATGGCATCGCGCCTCCGGGCAAGACCACCGACAAACGGGCGCTCAACGGTGAAGCCCCAACAGTCCGCTGTCCCAAATGCAAAAGCGAGGCCACCGAATTGATCAGCCTCTTTGGCTCCACAGCGTGCAAAGCCCACTACCGTTGTAACGACTGCGCCGAGCCGTTCGACCACTTCAAGTGCATCTGACACTCCTGAGCTAGTACTTACTGGCAGTTCAGAGCACCAAGTGACGATGGCGTGAAATACTGAAAATCTTTGCCGCGAGCACAGGTGCCGCGTCCAGTGTCATCCCGTCCCAATGGGACAGGTGCGCGATTACACAAAAATCTGGATCATGCTCCTTCACCCCCAATGCATCCAGTGCCTTCTTCGCCTTTGCGGTCAAGCCGAACTTCTTGAGCACGGCAAACCACCGTTGGCAAGTCTCATAAAGACACTTGTGTGCTGGATGCTCGCGCACCTTCGTGTTGCCTTCGCGGGATGACCAGCTCAGCCATCTGCATTTTCACCACCGGCTTCCCTGTCATCAGGTGCGTTCCATTTTCTCAATGACCGCCTAAGAGGAGTCAACACTGTCTCATACAATGCCGCAGCCACGAAAAATGCCAGCACCAAATACCCAGCATACCAAAGCACATGACTCCAAAATCCTTGCGTCAAAGGGTTCCAAGACCACTCTGCGTCTGAGTCAGCTATCTCGGTATACGCAATTATTGACCCATAAGTGACGACCATGACGAGTATGATCGAAAGCTTCGCGCGAACATTTTCTTGAAACGAGTTTTTTGGTTTCAACAGGCTCATGCGCAGAAATTAGGGCTTTTCGGCCAATCACATTGCGACTGCCCGCCTGACGGAGGACAGCACTTAAGACAACATCGAAACGCTCAATGAGCACCGTTAAAACATGCTTAATCAGTCGTGTATCCGGTCCTTCACCAAGTCCATTTGGACATTGTTGTTTCCGAAGTGCATCTGAACAGCCCGGCGCAACCGGAGCGGAGTAGGAATGGCCTTAGAAACCGGCGTTGAGCAAGGGGACGGCCCACTGGCCATTGTTGCCCACAACCTGCATCAGGTAGGTGCCTGCCGCATCTGGCCGGGCCACGCGGTAAGCGTACCCTTCCTCAGCCTGGACCAGTCCTGACCATACCTCTCGGCCTGCAGCGTCCAACATGCGAAGCTGTGTGGCACCGAGGTCTCGGCCGAAGACGACCGTCCAATGGCTGGCATCTTCGCTGATAGAGACTGGTGCCTCCAGTACGCG
>JAKMCW010000090.1 GCA_022428205.1 Flavobacteriales bacterium | reverse complement strand
TGCACACACGCATGACGATGCCTTGGGGTAAGACGGGTTGGCAGCTATGCCCGACCGCGCAGTATTTCAAATACACCGAAGCAATGACGGGTATGCAGAACAAGTTTTACGAGTTGGTTCAAGAGTTCTTGGATAATTACGAGCAGGCTGTCGAGGATGCGCACTTGTTCTTAGGTGATCTTGCGAACCCTGACGACTACCCAAGCTTAGAGAAGTTGTCACGCAAGTTCTCATTCACGCTCGACGAGATGCCACTGCCTACCTCTGGTGACTTCCGCTTGGATATCGCCAACGAGGGGATTAGCCAGTTGGCTAACAAGTACGAGAAGTTCTACACCACGCAGTTCGAGACCGCGATGGGTGACATATGGAAGCGTACCTATGATGCGCTGTCTAACATGTCGGAGCGCCTCGACTACGAGACCGATATCATAGAGTACGTGGACGATGCGGGGCGTACCAAGCGCCGCAAGATCGGAGCCAAAACATTCCGCGATACGTTGGTGTCCAACGTGACCGAGATGATCGGGCTGCTCAAAGTTAGCAACGTGGCTAACTCACCTCACATGACTGCTATGGCAGAGCGCCTCGAAGATGCGATGCTTGGAGTCACACCCGCTGCCCTGCGTGACGACGAGTCCCTGCGCAAGCAGACAAAAGCCGAAGTAGATGCAGCCATCGCTGCGCTGCCAACGTTGGATATATGATGGGATCGACCAATCACATACACTTCGTAGGCTTCCGCACGGACGCAGAATATAACTCTGCAATCCGTGTGTGGGGTAAACCAGACTTTATACATATGTGGCACGACCATAGAATGTATGGAGATATCGGGGATAACGATACTGTTGTCCTCGGTTCAAAGGGTGCTGAGACACCCAGCAACTTCTCGTGGCAAGACCACGAGATCAATTAGGAGAATAACTATGTCAACTAATACAATGTATGCACTGAGCATCGAAGAAATCGCTAACGCCATCGCAGTTCAAGTTCCTCTGCCACCAGAGGACAAGACAACCATCATCGTCGAGGGCGAGATGGGCAGCGGCAAGTCATCAATCCTCAAGGTGTTGGCCGAGGATCTGCCTGACCACAAGGCGATCTATTTCGACTGCACGACCAAGGCCGATGCAGGCGACCTGATGTTGCCAAAGTTCAAGGATTTGGAAGGCAACGACTATGTTAGCTTTGCGACTAACGAGGAGCTTGGTATGCACCTCAAGGATACGCCGCTCATTATTATGATCGACGAGGCGGGCAAGAACCGCGCTATCCAGAACCCGCTCAACCGTTTGTTCCAAGAGCGAATGATTGGTATGCACGAGCTACACCCAGAGAGCGTTGTCTTTGCGACGACCAACCTTGGGTTCGAGAATGTGGGCGACACGTTCCTACCGCACACTTGCAACCGCGTGACATTCGTGCGGATGCGCAAGCCGAATGCGGTGGAGTGGATCGAATGGGGTATCAACCACAAGCTAGATCACGTCACGCTTGCATGGGTCAAGGACAACCCGCAGGTGTTGGCATCGTCTGACGATGTGAAAGACCCCGAAGATAACGTCTACATCAACCACCCCAAAGCGCAGGGGCGTCGATCGTTCTGCACAGCGAGGTCTCTGCACAAGGCGTCAAACTACATGAAGATGCGCGACAAGCTCAACGACAAGTCTCTGACCGCGTTGCTCATTGGTACAATTGGTATGCGTGGCGGCATGGACCTGATGGCGCACCTCAAGTTAGCCGATCAGCTACCTAGCTTGGAGTCGATCAAGTCCGATCCCAAAAACGCCAAGGTTCCGACCACAGCGGCAGGTATCTGTATGGTGGTCTATCGGACATTGGCAGCTATCGAGCAAGATTGGCTCAACGCTTGGATGGACTACATGGCGCGGCTAGATGCCGAGGCGCAAGGTATGTTTGCCAATGGTGTCCGTGCGCCAAGATACAGCAAGCAGGCGATGGTCATGCAGAACCGCAAGTTCACGCAGTGGGCAGCGGATAACTCGCATATGTTTTCA
>JAKMCW010000070.1 GCA_022428205.1 Flavobacteriales bacterium | reverse complement strand
TGCACATCGCGCACCTTGCCGCGGTAAAATGCAGTTTCACCGGAAAAACGCAATCGCTGCTCATAGAGCGGCTCGGGGGACATTGTGGTCATCATCCTTCAGTAGGTGCAATATCGGAATCCGTCGGAGTGTCGCCTTCTGCGTCGTCACGGATCCATTTTTTGGCCGGGACTTTACCAATTGAAGGTCCCATACCACCTGAACGGCCCTTGTCCTCAGCTTCTTCAAAAGCTTTGATGACCTTCTTGACCAAGTTGTGGCGCACCACATCATCTCCGGTAAGGGTAACAAATTCTAATCCTTCGACCCCTTGCAAGACACGACGGGCAAAACGCAAACCACTTTCCTGATGCCGGGGAAGGTCTACCTGCGAAGCGTCACCTGTAACCACAAATGTGGCCGACCGTCCCATGCGGGTGAGGAACATCTTGATCTGAGCCACTGTAGAATTCTGGGCTTCGTCCAAAATCACAAAAGCCTTGTCCAGCGTCCGTCCGCGCATGAATGCCAAGGGTGCAATCTCAATCACCCCCTTTTCGAGATGGTCCGCTACGCGCTCATAAGGCAGCATATCTGTCAACGCATCGTACAGCGGTTGCATGTACGGATCGAGCTTCTCCTTGAGGTCTCCTGGGAGGAAACCGAGGTTCTCGCCAGCCTCTACCGCGGGACGGGTCAAAATGATGCGGCGCACACGCTTCTCTTTGAGCGCTTGCACTGCCAAGGCGACCGCAGTGTAGGTTTTTCCCGAACCAGCAGGACCAATGGCAAACACCATGTCGTTGTGGCGGACAGCATCAACCAGCTTCCTTTGGTTCGGGGTACGGGCAGTGACCCGCAAGCCACCGGGGCCATACACCAAGGTGTCATCCTCGGAAGCCGCCTTCTTCAATTCCACACCGTCATCGCGCATGAGCCGCTCGAGGTCATCCTCAGGCAGCGCACCGTATCGCTCGAGGTGCCAAACCAACAAATCCCATTTGGCCGCAAAAGCATCGATGTCCGCTTTGGCGCCTAAGGCCTTCACTTCATTGCCACGCCCCACCAACTTGAGCTTCGGGAAATGTGCCTTCAATAGCGCAAATTTTCGGTGCCCCACCCCGAAGACTTCTAGCGGGGGCACATCTGGAAGGGTAAATCGTCGTTCTGAACTCACGTTTGAAGGAAACTGTGGGGAGGTTGTGTGATATCTCGCAGAAGAACTGCAAATCTACTCCTTCATCATGCTCATTTTTGAAGTCAAATGGAGCAGCCTCCTGCCACACCCCGCATCATCACGTTGACGTCCGATTACGGCGCGGACAGTTTGTATGCGGCGGCGTTGAGGGGGGCGATCATTTCTCAGGACCCGAGCATCCGAATCGTAGAGATTTCCCACGGTATCCGGCCCTTTGACACCAACGAGGCCGCCTTTGCGCTGAGGGCCACCGCATCCCACTTCCCGCGGGGTACTGTTCACCTCATCGCGATGAACACCAATCAGACCGGCGAATACGTACACCGGGTCATGGAACTCGCAGGTCAGTACTATGTGGCCCTCGATGACGGCATTTTTTCCTTGATCGCCGACCGCGATCCCGATGCCATCTATGACATCATCGTCACCTCCGAAAGCGACATCTTGACCTTTCCAGAGCGTCACATTTTCGTACAGGTCGCCTGCCACCTCGTACAAGGCGGTGTTCCCGCGGTTATCGGCCGACCCGCCGAAGGTTGGGTAGAAAGCGAATGGCAACGCCCCTTGATCGGCCAAGACTACGTTCAAGGTGTGGTGTTGCACGTCGACACCTATGGCAACCTCATCACCAACATCGACCAGCGGACCTTCAAGGAAGTGGGGAAGGAGCGCACTTTCCGCATTCCTCTGCGATCGAGCCGCATGGATGTCAACCGGATTCACCGACACTACGGCGCCGTCGCTGACGGAGAACGGGTCGCATTGTTCAACCACATGGGTTTGCTTGAAATCGCCATCAACCATGGCGCCAACAGGGGAGATGGTGGCGCCAGCCGTTTGTTTGGGCTCAAGGTAGGCTCCACAGTGCGCATCGAATTCGACCCCTTGGTCCCTGGTATCAGCTGATGATTGTTCGCATCGTCCACATGTATTTCGCCCCGGAAAACACAGCGGCATTTCTGGCCCTGTTCGAAACGCACCGGTCAGCGATTGCTGCACAACCTGGTTGCCAAAGCCTGAAATTGGTCCGCGGACTGGATGACCCTGCGTGCATCAGCACCATCAGCAAGTGGGACAGTCAAACCGATTTGGATGCTTACCGACACAGCGCGCTGTTCGGTGAAGTCTGGCCTGCAACCAAGGCACTTTTCTCGGCTCCTCCACAAGCAAAGAGCCACGAGCTCCTCTGGGCTTCCTAATTTCGAACCAGATTCATGATTGCCCTCTACAAAAAAGAACTCCGCGCATTTCTCTCTTCCGTTATCGGAACGGTCGTCTTGGGGGTATTTCTGCTGCTGGGCGGCTTGTTCCACTGGGTCTTTCCTGGCCAATGGAACCTCCTGTCCAATGGCGTTGCCGAAATGAACGCGTTTTTCTTGTTCACCCCTTGGGTTTTGATGTTTCTGATTCCCGCCATCACCATGCGGGCCATTCCCGAGGAACGGAATCAAGGCACGTTGGAACTGTTGCTTACCCACCCCCTCGATCCCCGGCGCATCATCCAAGCGAAATTCCTCGCCGGCATCACACTGGTCACCCTCGCACTCATTCCGACTGTGGTCGGATATTTCATCCTGCACCATCTGGGCAATCCCCCCGGCAACATCGACAGCGGCGCTGTCATCGCGGGATACCTCGGACTCGTGCTGCTCGGCGGGGCATTTGTCGCAACCGGTCTCGCAGCATCTGCCAATACCGCCAGTCAGATTGTCGCCTTTCTCACCACCGCACTCACCTGCCTTGTGATGTATTACGGACCTTCGGCGTTGGGCTCCTATGACCTGTTCGGCGGGTGGGACCACCTCATCCAGTGGTGTGCCATGGAAACACACTTCAGATCCATCGGCACCGGCGTCGTGGTCTTGTCAGACTTGCTTTGGTTTCTCGCCTACA
>JAKMCW010000060.1 GCA_022428205.1 Flavobacteriales bacterium | reverse complement strand
TGCTCGACAAGCAGGATCCCGATGGCGTCGATTTCGAAGCTCCAGTTTGGGACGAACTCGCAGAAAAAGCTGACGTTTGGCTCTGCCCAGTGTATGCAGAAAACAACGCGATGTACTTCAATGGCAATGACGCCATGGTACTCCGTCAGATTTCCACCAATACCGTCATGGACATCTTCGGTGTCATCGGTGAGGATCCCGGTTCAGCGGGATGGGACGAAATCACACAAAACCACACCCTCGTGCGCCGTCCTGAAGTCACCACAGGTGATGTAGTCGCCACCGATGCTTTTGACGTCCTCGCTGTCTGGGATTCATTGGAAGTCAACACCTTTGATGAGCTCGGCCAACACGTTTGCGATTGTGTCGTGAGCGTGGATGAAGCCGACCGCTCTGCATTCAAGGCCTTCCCGAACCCCACCACAGGTGATCTCGCCATCACCATGTCTTCTCCCATGCGCGCTCTGGTAGTCCGCAACATGGCTGGTATGGAGGTGCGCCGCATGGCCGCCAACAGCGCGCTGCGCTTCGACCTTGACTTGGCTGACCTCGCTGAAGGCACCTACTTTGTGGAGGTACAACTCGCCAACGGCGCAGTGCATCACCGCAAGGTGGTCAAGCACTGATCACCGCAGTTTTAAGCGACCATGAAGTCTTTTCTCGCACTGGCCTTCGCCATCGGCATGGGCATGTTATCGGCCGTCCACGGGCAAAACTGCACCGTGTCCGGCTCGGTGACGGATGGTTTTACTGGAGAGCCCCTCATTGGGGCCTATGTGAAAGCCGGGGAGGTCATCGCCCCTACAGACATCGATGGTCGCTACCAACTGACCCTTCCCCAGGGCGATGGGGTCATCGTGTTCTCGTACATCGGTTACGAGACCTTGCAGAAGCAGGTGAAGCTCGACGGCGCTACCGTTACAGTCAATGCCAAGCTGGAATCCATGGTCCTCGATGTGGCTGTTGTGGCTGCTGACTTGGCCATCGACCGCAAAACACCGGTGGCGTTTACCAACGTCTTGCCTGCCCAAATCCAGGAGGAACTGGCCGGCAGGGACTTGCCGATGATCCTCAACTCCACCCCCGGTGTCTATGCTACCCAGCAAGGTGGAGGAGACGGGGATGCGCGGGTGACCATTCGCGGATTTGACCAAACCAACTTGGCCGTCATGGTCGACGGAGTTCCCATGAACGACATGGAGAACGGCTGGGTTTACTGGAGCAACTGGGCAGGCCTTGACCTCGTGGTGCGGACCACCCAAGTCCAGCGCGGACTCGGTGCGAGCAAGTTGGCCATCCCCTCCGTAGGCGGCACCATCAACATCCTCACGGGCGGTGATGAGAGCGGCAACGGCCGGTTGACCTACCTCTCGGAAATGGGCAACTATGGCTATTTCCGCAACAGCTTGGCCGGTGTGTTCGGCAGTCAGGAAAAAGGCTTCTTACACTTTGTGGGCTCCTACCGGACCAACCAGGGATTTGCTTCAGGCCTCGAGTCCGAAGCATACGCCTACTACCTGAAGGGCCGCAAGACCATGGGCAACCACAACGTGAGCTTCACGGCCTTCGGTGCACCGCAGCGCCACGGCCAGCGTTCCTACCAAATGCAGGTGCACGAATTTGACGCGGACTTGGCCAACGAATTGACCACAACCGAAGGCCAAGACCAATTACAGGGCATCCTAGATGGGGCTGATGAAACGGACCTCGTCTCCAGAGGAAGGGGCTTCAACGAGTTCATGGTCAACTACGATGAAGTCTACTACAACTTCAACGAGTCCACGGGACAGATCGACACCACATATGGTGAAAGCCGGAGGTACAATTCCCGCCAGAACTACTACTTCAAGCCCATTTTCACGGTGCGCGATGTGTGGGCCATGACCGATAAATCCACACTGACCACCACAGCATACGCCAGTTTTGGAACGGGCGGGGGTGAAGCGCTGGCCAGTACACCGGGCACCCGCTTGGCAGATGGCACGCTCGATTTGCAGCCCACCTGGGATTCTCACCAGCTCTTCGAGTTTGGGCCCAACGGGCTCAACGTGGACGCCAACGGCGAACGCAAGGGCTCCAACTTCATCCGGATTGCCCACAATGACCACCGCTGGTATGGCGCCTTGAGCAATTTCACGACGGACATCAGCGACGAGTTGAACTTCAGTGCGGGGGTTGACGCGCGGCACTACACCGGTAGCCACTACCGCACCATCGGCGATATGTTTGGCGCGGATTACTACGACGCCCCAGACGACCGCCGGGACCAGAACGCCGACTTCGACGCCCCGCTGCGAGAAGGTGACAAGTACTTCTACTACGACGATGGCCAAGTGGCCTGGGGTGGTTCGTACGTGCAGCTTGAGTGGGACAAGCTGAACCACAGCGCTTTCGTCAACGTCTCCGGTGCCCAAAGCTGGTACCGCGGCATCGACTATTTCCGCCCCCGGGTCTTGACCTTGGATGGTACCACCTATGAAGTCCGCTCTACAGACGAATGGCGGGTCCTCGGCGAGAACAGCTGGAATACCGGCGCCTTGGCCGATGGGACTGAACTCACTGCGGACCATCCTGACCTGCAGACTTACACCACCGATTGGGAGCGCCTGAACAGCTTCACCGTGAAGGCGGGCGCCAACAAGAACATCAACGAATACACAAGCGCCTATACCAATCTGGGATACCTCAGTCGGGCGCCGCTCTTCAATTCCGTCTTCGACCTCAACAACGAGGTCATTCAGGGCTATGAAAACCAGTACGTCAAGGCTGTAGAACTGGGGGTCAAGTATGCACAAGGGCGTTTCGCCTCCAACATCAACGCTTACCGCACCGGATGGGAAAACAAAGCCGTCAACCGCTTCTACAGCGTGTCCGGCTTGTGGCAAGATGCCAACCTCAGCGTGTATTCTGACACCTCGACGACCGCAGGCCGTGAGAACATCCTGTTGCTCGCTCAAGACGACCGCTTGCTTCAAGACGTGGACTGGGGCACCGAATCTCCTACCCTGATCGAACAGGCAGACCGCAACTTGGGCTACAACCTGCTCAATGCCGATGCCGTGCACAGCGGTGTGGAGTGGGACTTCGCCTATGACGTCACCTCCAAATTGGATGTGCAGGGCGTGTTCTCATGGGGCAACTGGCGTTGGACCAGCAATGAACGGGTCGACCTCATCAACAGCTCCGACAATGGGTTCATCACCCGCACCGACAATGGAGCTGTGGCCGACACCCTGGTCAACCTCAATGGCGTCAAGGTGGGCGATGCCGCGCAGCGCCAGGTTTCCGCCTCTGTCAGTTACCGTCCGAAGCGCGGCACCTACTTCTCCTTGAGGAGCACGTGGTTTTGGCAGCACTACGCCAATTTCTCCCCTGGCGATGTCATCACGCAGGGCGCACCGAAAGACGTGTGGGTCACGCCTGCTTACAACCTGATCAATTTCAACGCGGGAACAGCCTTCGACCTGTCGGACAATGCCCTGCTGCGCGTCCGATTGAGCGTGACGAACCTCTTAGATGAGCTCTTCATCACCGACGCCCGCAACAATTCACAATACGCCCCCAACCCCTATGGTCCCGAGGGGGGCAGTGGCCGCGCCGAGATCTTTGTCGGCCCACCGCGCATGATCCGCCTAAGTGCGGTTCTCGAACTCAAGGGACTCCAAAACCGACCATGAAGAAGTTTCAATTCACAGGTGCCATCGCGGCACTCGCCCTGTCCGTTAGCCTGAGCGCGCAGGACAACATCCTCGATGCCCGGGAGAACTACAACATTGGAGATGTCGTGACCGTCATTGGCGTGGTAACAAGCGACGACAACCTCGGATCCGTTCGCTATTTGCAGGACGCCACGGCAGGTATCGCCCTCTATCCTGGAGCCGATTGGTCTGATTGGGACGCCACGCCGGCCATCGGAGACTCCCTTTCCGTGACCGGGGCAATCACCGAGTACAACGGCCTGTTGGAAGTCGGACCCGAGCTGTCCAATGTGACCTTCGAAGGGCCAGGCACAGTGCCTACCCCGCAGGTCATCTCGGCCAGCGGAATGAATGAATCGCTCGAAGGACAGTTGGTACAGGTCAATGGTGCCACCTTCCCCTTGGCGGGCCAGGAAATCACCGGCAACGCGACCTATGATTTTACTGCAGATGGAGAGACGGGCATCATCTATGTCCGCACCAGCAACAGCCTCGTAGGAGAGACCTTGACCGGATGTGCTGTGGACCTGGTGGGCATCGTCTCCCAATTCTCCTTTGATGGCACGGGGGGGTATCAATTGCTGCCACGCGGACCCGTGGACCTGATTCCAGCCTCTGACATCTGCTACACCTCACCAGTGGTGCAGTCCAACATGAGCACTTCAGGGTTTACGCTCAGCTGGAGCACAGACTTGGATTCTGAGGGCACCGTCGAATATGGCTTGACTGAAGCCCTCGGCGAGGTCGTCAACGGAGCAGCAGGTACGACTGACCACAGCGTGGACCTCAGCGGCCTCGAAGCGGGCACCATTTACTACGCCCGTGCGACCGCCACCTTGCCCGACGGAGGCACAGCGGTTTCTCCCATTCGTCCTTACGCTACCGTGTCCAATTCCTCCGGTGACATCCACGTGTACTTCAATGGAGCCGTGGACGTCTCGGTGGCCACCCAAGAGGAGGCCCTTTCGCTCGGGACAGACATGAACGATACCATCGCCGCATGGATCACGTCTGCTCAGCACACCTTGGACGTCGCTGCCTACAACTTCAACGACCAGACCCTCGAGGACGCCTTCGAAACGGCCGCCAACAACGGCGTACAAATTCGCTGGATTTACGAAGCACAAAACGCCAATGTGGGCCTCTCTAACCTGCCCGAATCCGTGGTCACCCACCCACGCACCGATGGCGAGGGCAGCGGGATGCACAACAAGTTCATCGTCGGCGATGTCGACTACCCTGAGAGTGCATTTGTACTGACGGGCTCGACCAACCTTACCACGGGAAACTTGGTGCAGGACCTCAACAACGCCATCGTCTTTGAAGACCAAAGCTTGGCGCGTGCCTACACCATCGAATTCAACGAGATGTGGGGAGCAGACGGTATGACGCCCAACGCGGGCAATGCGAAATTCGGCGCGGACAAGTCTTGGAACACGCCGGTTGATTTCTTGGTAGGTGGCGTCCCTGTGGAACTGTACTTCTCTCCCTCAGATGGTACGACCAATGCCATTCGCGAAGAAATTGAGGCGGCCGATTCAGAATTTGAATTTGCCGTACTCGCCTTCACGCGTGACGACCTGGGAGACGCCATTGCCGAATTGGGCCAGAGCTTCTTTGTCAACCCTATTGGGGGCATTGAGCAGATCAACACCACAGGCAGTGAATACGAGAACCTCCTGTCCAATGGTGTTCAGGTGTATCACCACAACATCAGCAATGACCTGCACCACAAGTACGCCATTGTAGACCACGCCTCACCAGCCAATGATCCTGTGGTCATCACAGGGTCGCACAACTGGTCGTCTTCTGCGGAGAACGTCAACGATGAGAATACCGTCATCGTACACAGTGAGCGGGTGGCCAACCTGTATCATCAGGAATTCCGTGGCATCCTCATCGCACTGGGCGTGATCCAATCGGTGGAAGACCGCGAAGGGCTGTCGTTGTGTACGGTGTATCCCAATCCTGCGCGCGAAACCCTTTCCATTCGATGGGAGTCCAACTCCGCGCCAGGCACATTGGTACTGCGTGACCTTTCCGGAAGGATGGTGCTAAGCGCCGACCTCGGCTGGGCCACAACACACATTTCCCTCAGTGGTGTCGCTCCTGGCATTTACACAGGTGCCGTGGACGGTCAAGGACTGCCAACGCGCATCGTCGTCGAATAACGCTTTCCCGCCTTCTCAAGTGGAAGGACGACCATTTAGCCCATGCGCCCTCGGTAGCGCATGGGCTTTTTTTATGCCCAATTCATTGCTGTAATACCCTGATTTGAAAGGGGCTTCACATTCGTTTTATACCGCAAATCGTTTGGCTTGAACAATATTAAAGCACTCCTGTTCCTTCGATGAATCACATCAAATACAAACCATGCTCAAGCATACCCTTTTACTGCCCCTGCTCTTGCTCGGGTCCTTCCTTTCAGCCCAGACCACCGTGGTCGACGTGGTGGTAAACAGCGACGACCATACATTGCTGGAAGCTGCCGTCATCGAGGCCGACCTCGCAGGTGTACTCTCCGGCGACGGCCCCTTTACCGTCTTTGCTCCCACCGACGATGCCATCACGGCACTGGTCACCGAGCTCGGCATTACCGCTGACGACCTCCTCGCACTCGAAGGATTGGCCGACATCCTGACCTACCACGTGGTGGGCGCGACCGCACTCA
>JAKMCW010000035.1 GCA_022428205.1 Flavobacteriales bacterium | reverse complement strand
CCTCCACGTTTTCGACAACGGTAGCGGAACCTACAGCGGCAAAAGTGATGCCATTGATCTCGTTGGCAGCCCCGAGCTCAGCACCTCCATGGCGCACAGAAACGTAACGCAGAACGCCACTGTTGTCGGCGTCGTTGTCACCGCCATAGGCGGCCTGGTCATTATCGGCAGGAATGCCCTCGACTTGCGCCACTCCTCCGAAGTTGGTGGTCGCATTGCCCAAGACGATCAAACCGCCCCATTGGCCACGCGTGTCGTAGGAGATAGAGCCGTCCAAGGGGTCGCCTTCATACGTCATGATGATGGGGCATTCAACGTTGCCTTCAGCAAAAATTTGGCCGTTACGAGAAACAATCAAGGCCGCAGCGTCTACTCCAGTGCCCGCGGCGCCTTTGATGACAGTGCCCGCCTCGATGGTCAGGGCTTGCCCTGCTTGAACGAAGACATAACCTTCAAGAACATAGGTGTTGGCACAGGTCCAAGTCGCGGTTCCTGAACCTCCAGAGGCTACATTGACAACAGGTCGGTCACCGATGGGGGGACAGTCGCATTGTGATTGCGCGACACTCGCGATGGCGAGCGACAACAAAAGAAGAGATGTGTATTTCATGGGTTCTAATCGGCGCGAATTTCGCTCCGGCAACCCACACCTGAGAGACCAAAGGGTTAGTATGAGAGTAAGAAATTCTTGCCCCTGTATTACCCCTATGTTAACTCGATTGGACCATCACAGCACTGACTCAAATTACCCGGGTCAGGCGCCAACGCGGACCACCATCTCGTCCAGAAAAACCCAACTGTCCGATCCCGCTGCTGCATGCCAGTCGGGACAAACTCCAGCATTGTTGACGGTCATTCGCACATAACGAACCTCTGGAGCACCAGGGCGCACGACGGCCCTCAGCGGCATGCGCTGTTGCCGATCATCGCGTGCCAAAACATCACCTGGCGCAATCCGTGCCAAGGTGCTCCATGCCTCACCGTCCGGAGACCCCTCCCAAAGCACAGCAGCCGGCAAGAATATCCAAGCATCCTGATAGAGATAGACACCAACCCCGACTTCATCGATAACCGTTACCCCCCCTAAGTCGACAGTCGCTGTCATTTCTTCCCCTTGCTGGGCTTGCCATGCACCGTCCCGGAAATCGGCTGACCCCAACTTACCGTCGACCAGCGCTCGATCTCCCCCACCGGTATACCACGGACTCGGCGTGTAAGACAATTCAAGTGGCTTGAAGACGGCATCATGACCATCCAAAGGGAAGGACACTTTCTGACCAGTCCATTGGCCCCGGCGCCCTACTTCCATGAGCACTTCACCTGGGCCGCTCACCACAAAATCTGAACCTGCCCTGATTGAATCAGCATCAGGGCCAACTCCTTGCCAAATCCCCCGCCCTTGCACACCTCGACCCAAGGCCACAACCTCCGCGGACAATGCCCCATTTGGCGTAGCCTTCGTCTTCATGGCAAAAGGCGGCGACTCCAATCCGTAAGCCACATCCAAGGCATCCAGCCTCTTGTAGTGCGCATCCAAACGCGCCAAAAAGTCCGCGTATGCCTCGGGTGCAGCAGTCCTTTTTGGCCCACTCCAATACACTTCTGCCAACGCGATCAAACGCGGATAGACTTTGGACTCCACCAGCTCCTGAGGGGCGTGTTCCGTCCACATGTTGCCCTCACCGCCGAGGACGCGGCCCGGTCCCTGAGCGAGCGAGTCCGGCAGCGGATTGAAACCATAGGCTTCTTCCAAATCCGTACTTCGTAAGGGGTAATCCAGATAACAATGGCTCGTTGGAGATACGATGACATCGGCACCGAGGTGAACCGCCTCCGCAGCCCCCCCCATACCTCTCCAACTTTGTACGGCGGCACCCTGCGGAAGTCCTCCTTCCAAGATTTCATCCCAGCCGATGATTGTCTTGCCCTTGGTCGCCAGATACCGGCCCATCCGTTCGATGAACCACCGCTGTAATTCCTCTTCATCTGCCAGCCCTTCCTGTTGCATTCGGCGCTGACATTTGGCACACGATGACCACCGCACCTTCGGCGCTTCATCCCCTCCGATGTGGACCCGAGGTCCAGGAAACAATGCGACCACCTCATCAATCACCGTCTCCAAAAAGGCCATTGTGCTGTCGTTTCCCGCACAATAAATGTCCTTGAATACGCCCCACCGCGCAGGCACTTCCAACGGTGCTCCAGTGCAGCCCAATTCGGGGTAGGCCGCCAACGCCGCCGAACTGTGGCCCGGCATTTCAATCTCAGGGATGACCTCAATGTGCCGTGCGGCCGCATAGGCCACCACCTCACGGATTTCCTCTTGCGAATAATATCCACCGTGCCGGGTCCCGTCTGCTTCCTCTCTCCAAGCCCCCACTGAAGTGAGCCTCGGCAATGCCTTGATCTCGATGCGCCACCCTTGGTCTTCAGTCAAGTGCCAATGCAAGACGTTCATGCCGTGCAATGCGAGCAGATCAATCTGCTTCTTGACAAAGTCGACTCCCTGAAAATGCCGGCATCCGTCCAGCAGCAACCCCCGGTGCTCCATGGCCGGCGCATCCTCGACCACACATGCTGGCAAAGTGAAGCCCGATGCACAACCCGTTTCGCACGCCACAGGCATCATCTTGCGCAAGGTCATCCACCCCCTGAACAAGCCCGACGCTGTCGCTGCCTTTACGGTGATCTCATCGGACGCCACTTGGATGGTATAAGCCTCCTCTGCCATTCCTTCCTCGACCCATTCAAAAGACAAACTCGCGGATGACTCGGCGCTCAATTTCACCCCAGACTGTTCCCACCAAGAGCGCACAACCGCCTGTTCTGCAGCCCAATCTTCGGGCCAGTTTATGCGGAGTACACCCTCACAGTAAAACCCTCCGCCCTTCAATTCCACGAATTGGGGTGCCGGTATCAAAGCCAAAGTACCTCCCGCCGGAAGCCGCTCCTCTGTCCCGCAAGCGACAAGCAACATCACCGCCAACGCGGACCAGGAACACCAATGAAAGGGGCAACGCATCATGGCCCCAAGGTCGTCAAATGCGACGAACAGCAGCCACCAGTTGGCTCACCTGCTTTCGGGACACTGCAGAACGGCTGTGGTCAAAAAGACCTGTGCCTTGCGCCGCTTTGGGCATCCGACAGCTCGCATGCAAGGCCTCTACGCCTGCGGCCATTAAGGGCTCGGCATGTTCAGGCAAGACACCAGCGCCGGCTACTACCTGAAGGCCACTGCGCACCCACGCTTCAATGCGACCAATGCCATCGACCGCACGAACAGCACCTCCACTGCTCAGCACAGTCTGAACCCCCGCTTCCAACAAGCGCCGCGCACATCCGCTCGCATCCGCGATTTCATCCAATGCGCGGTGAAACACCACATGCTGCAGTCCAACGCTGCGATCGAGGGCTGAAATCAAGTGTTGATCTGGCCATCCCGCTGCATCGAGACCACCGGTGACCACGCGGTCCACCCCCATCGCCATCAAGGCCTCAGCCTCCTTGAGGATGGCTATTCGTTCTGCACCAGAATAAACGAAGTCGCCCTCCCGGGGACGCACCAACACTCGGATGCCCACATTGCGGGCTTTCGCCTCTTCCAACGCAACTTGAACCAACGCACGGCCTGGCGTCAGGCCTCCGCTGCCCAAATGGGTGCAGAATTCGACCCGGTCAGCCCCGCCATCGGCAGCGGCACAAACGTCCTCCGGAGTGGACGCCACAACCTCTACCTGACAGGCCGGCATGGCTTAGGCCTGCACCGTTTCCGCGAAAAGCGGCAATTGAGACATGTGCGCCTTCACCGCGTCACCCACCTTGGCAATCACTGCAGCATCCTCGGCATTGCAGATCACCTCGTCCATCCACGCCACCAGTTGCTCCATGTCCGATTCCACCATACCACGGGTGGTCACAGCCGGGGTGCCCACACGGATGCCAGAAGTCACGAAAGGACTCCGGGTATCAAACGGCACCATGTTTTTGTTGACGGTAATGTGCGCGGCGCCAAGTGCGGCATCCGCAGCCTTTCCTGTGATGTCCTTGTTGCGGAGGTCGATGAGCATGAGGTGGTTGTCTGTACCTCCGCTGATCAGGTGATAACCTCGGTCGGTCAGCGCCTTGGCCATGGCCTGGGCGTTCCGAACAACTTGCTCGGCGTAGGCTTTGTAAGCAGGCTCAAGCGCCTCTCCAAAGGCGACAGCTTTGGCGGCAATGACATGCTCCAAAGGACCGCCTTGCATGCCAGGGAAAACGGCGCTATCCAACAAGGAGGACAGCTTGCGCACGGCGCCCTTGGCTGTTGTCAATCCCCAAGGATTTTCCATGTCCTTGCCCACCATGATGATGCCACCGCGGGGACCACGCAAGGTCTTGTGGGTGGTAGAGGTCACAATGTGACAATGGGGCATCGGATCCTTGAGCAATCCGGCAGCAATCAAACCTGAAGGGTGGCTGATGTCGGCCAGCAACAATGCCCCAACACTGTCCGCAATGGCCCGGAAGCGCGCATAATCCCAGTCGCGGCTGTATGCCGAAGCACCACAGATCAACAACTTGGGACGCTCGCGCTCGGCCGTCTCGGCCACCTTGTCCATGTCGATGATCCCGGTCTCCTCTTCTACCCCATAGAACACAGGGTCGTAGAGCTTTCCACTGTAATTCACCGGCGATCCGTGGGTCAAGTGCCCTCCGTGGGCAAGGTCAAAGCCCATGATCTTGTCTCCCGGCTTGAGGCAAGCCAGCATCACTGCACTGTTGGCGTTGGCACCACTGTGCGGTTGGACATTGGCCCACTCCGCTCCAAACAGTGTACACAGGCGTTGGCGGGCGAGGTCTTCCACCTCGTCGACCACAGCACAACCACCGTAATAGCGCTTTCCAGGCAGTCCTTCGGCGTACTTGTTGGTCAACACAGAGCCCTGGGCCTCCATGACCTGGTTGCTCGCATAATTCTCGGAAGCAATGAGTTCGACGCCATCGGTTTGGCGTGCGTGTTCCTGGGCGATGAGCTCGGAAATGACAGTGTCGCGCATGGTGCAATAGTGAGCTCTAAAATTAGGTCGTCGGCATTCGGAGCAGGCCCCTTCGTTGACAAATCCACCATTGAAGTGCATCAATTGCATTTCAGGGTCAACCACAGCCAAACAAACACCCCCTGCCACAGCCAAAACGGCATGCAGCAGGGGGTGCAAAAAAAAAACGCGGGACGGATTATTCTACCTCCACATGAAAGCCGGTGTGCATTTCCACACCTGTGAGGTCCGTCGCCTCCATTTCGAAGTGATACTCACCCGTCTCAGCGTCCGCTGGGACCACCACATCCTTGCTGAAGTTGACCACGGCCTCTCCGGCAGAATCCACGTATTCAGACCACACCACCGTTTCGTCAGATTCACGGATCAAGAGCAACTGCGCGATTTCCATTCCATCTGAATCGGACACAGCACCCACCACGTTGACCGTGTTTCCAGGGGCCCATACGGGCTCACCTTCCCACGTTGCGGGGTCCACACCATCCACACTTTGCAAGGTGAATTCCGGAATGTGGTCGTTTTCCACGTGCACCTCTCCGACAATGTCAGCAGCGGCATTGCCCTCAGCGTCCACGATGGACACCACCAAATCCCACACTCCGCGGGCCGTCAATGGTACGTCAAATGTGAAGCTTCCACCGGCACTCGTTCCCTCCAGCGCCTGTGTTTCTAGCAAGGCCCAATCGGTTCCTGAGTTCAAGACAAAACCCTCTTCCTCCTCGCCTTCATGCTCGTGCCCTTCGGCAGAATGCAGATCCCAACGGACCTCACCCAGCTCCGTGTCGTCGCAGAAGGCGTCGTTCACAGTCACAGTGGTTCCCGCTTCAGCCTCGATTTCATCGTCGAGGACACTGGGGGTACCCGTCAGTTCAGTGCAAATGGTAGGTGGCTCAGTGTCGGTGGTGCCGCATGAGCTCAGGACAAAAATGGCGGCCACAAAGGCCCATTGAAAATTGAAATTCATTGTATTGTTATTGTTGTGTTTGTTGTGTTGAATCATGGTCATCTCCTCGGTTCACGTCTACCGTGAAACGCAGGGATGCCCAACGCCCTTGGGCCACCAGCCCCAAAGCGCGATACGCACTGGCATGGTCCAGCCATGCCACATTCATCAGATTGTCTCCTTCCAAAGTGAACGCAGTATGCGCGCCACGCCAGGTCAAGGCCGCCCCCCAAAGTGAGGCCCCAGGGGTGGACGCTTCATTGCGGGCGGTCAGGGTGGCAGCGGCCAAGGCCCGATGATGAACGGATGCTGTGAACCGATCCGTCAAAGGGCAAGTCCATTCTGACCGCACCTCAATGGGAGGTGTAAAAGGCAACCCCAAACCAGTCTCCATGGCCCACTGGCCGAGGAGTGATCCAGAAACCGCCAATGTGCTCTGACCAATGTCACCTTGCAGGTTGAATTCTCCGCCGACCCGGACAGCATCCCGTCCTTGGAAGGCATAAATCTGGCCAGCATGGGCAATGGGAGCGAACTGCGCAGTTGGCGTCAAATGAATGAAGCCACTGTGCAAAGCCGCAAACGCCTGCACAGACCATTGAACCCTGCTGGGTTCCGGGCCGTCCATTGACCGCAGGGAGCCGCGCATTTCTACGCTGTGTTCAGAACGCAAGTCTTGATTGCCCTGTTCGAAGCGAAAGGTGCCATGGTGGATGCCGTGGGCTCCAAGCGCATACTGTCCCGGAGCTCGAGAATACACCGTCGCCGTCCACGTCCCTTTCATTCCTAGACCCAGTGTCCACGGACGATACCAACTGAGGGTTCCTCCCAGCATCGCCTGTTCAAACGCCGTGGCGCGCACGTCGTCCCCTACCACAGATCCATCAGCGGCATAAAGGGGCTCCACGTGCCCATTTTGAGCAGCGTGTACCGCATCAACCCGCGCTCCGAAACGGCTGCGGCCACGGAACCACTCTCCCATAAGCGACAAGCGACCACGACGGTGGTTTGGCAACAGGAACTCCCAACCATCCGTTTGTCCATCAAGCCATTCGACCTGAACGCCGAAGGCGCCATGAATGCCCTGCCACCGCCCCTCGGCGAACGCATGAAATTCATTCAATAGCAGACTCAAATCAGTGTCGGGTTCAGGCCCGAAACCATGGGCATGAGGCGGTGCACTCTCCCGGCGCTGATTGGATGAAATGGACAACCGAACCGTTCGGTCCAAGGGTCCTGGCTTGATCCACTTCCCTGCCACCTGCCAGCGCTGTGCCCTTTGTTGTGGCAAAGCCACATCATAAGGACGGCCATCACCGAGAAGATCAGATTGATCCGGAATGCCGACAATCCCTGGAAACAGGCCTTGCAAAACCTGTGAGGCCCGGATATCAAGGGAAATCTGCCCGTAGGCTTCATCTATCCACCGTCCTCCGGCCACCATGTGCAGTCCATGTCCACCTGTATTGGGCAGACGCGCATCAGGCAGCGCAAACAAGCGGCCGATGTATTGGAACTCCTTCTGAGGCACATTGCGGTCGCCAAAGCGGGATGCCGAAACACCCAAATGCCACTGACGGCCGCCGGAACGCCGCTGGTGCAAGACATGAAAGCCATGCCGCCCATCCCCAAAACGATGTCCCAAGCCCGCACGGGTGCGTTCACCGGATTCGGACAACAAGCGAATGGCAGACAACCTCAGGCCCCCTCCCATCGCAGCAGGCCCCAACCAAATGTGGCCTCCGCCGGGCACCCATTCCACTCCGTCGTACAGCTCTGGGGCCACGAGTATGCCATGATCAGCACCCCAACGGCCACCTGCCTGCGGAACGCCATCTTCAAGGACAGCCACACGGGTGCCCATCAAACCGCGCAAAACGGGTTGAATCAGTCCAGCCCCGAGGTCAAGGCTGCGGATGCCCGCAGTGCGGTCCAAAGTCTCCATCAAGTCCCCTTCCCGACGCACAGAAATGGCCTCAGGGGCATCACCACTTGTGTTGCCCTGAACCAACGCGTGTGCCAAATCGACACCGAGCGAAGTCAACCTCACATCGATGTGCACCCGGCCTTGTACCGCAACAGCCACCACTTTGTGGCCGTGGGCAATCACCGATAGCGAGTCGATGCCTTCTGGACAGTTGGCATCGAATCGGCCCTGGGAATTGACAGGGAAAGCGGCACCACAAGGCCACGCTTGAACCAGCGCATCGCCACATGGTGCTCCCCCGTCATCGTGGACAACATGGCCATGCACCCATTCAGGAGACTGAGCGTTCGACGGCTTCGGCGGCAACATGAGGACACACCCCATGACCGAGAAAAGCCTGATGAACGTTCGCCAACCTTCATGGTACACGGCCGTGTTGTCCAACAATGGAGTTGGAAACATGGAATGGAATAAAAAGTGAAACGGATGTTCAGATGCCGTTGCACTGCGGCGGACCTCGCCGCTGCCTTCCCACCAGCGCCAAACGGGCAGTATGACCCGCTGAGACAAAGCCCAACGCCTTTTGAATACCGACCGGGGGGCCAAGCGTAGGCAACACGACAGGCCTTTCACCTTCAGCAGGTGACCAGTTCCAGTCGCACAGCAAACATTGAGGCGCCTGCGTGTCAATTGCAAGGCCTTCGCCCTCGAAAGAAGCCGCTGGCTCTTCCGCATGATGGTGGCAATGGTGGTGGTGTCCACCCGGGGTGAGGTGGTGAACCAGGAGGTGCTCCCATTGCATGACATGCACAGCCCCCCAAAGGAGGATGAGCAGCACGGACATATGGGACCTAAATCGGTTCAACGGACGGCGAAATTATGCCGTGCCGATGCCGATTGTACCGACAGGGCCATAAAAACACACATTTTTCAGCTGCCATGGTGCCCGGGCGGGGATTCCGCTGTTTTTTCGCGCCTTCAATTCCGACGCCCCTTCCATGAGCGGACTCCGCAACGTCGCGATCATCGCGCACGTCGACCACGGTAAAACAACCCTCGTCGACAAGATCATCCACCTCTGCAATGTCATCGATCCGCGCAAGGCGACCGGCGACCTGATCCTCGACAACAACGACTTGGAGCGCGAGCGGGGCATTACCATCCTCTCCAAAAACGTGGCGGCCAACTACAAGGGAGTCAAGATCAACCTGATCGACACCCCCGGTCACGCCGACTTTGGTGGTGAGGTTGAGCGCGTGCTCAAGATGGCCGACGCAGTTTTGCTGCTGGTCGACGCCTTCGAAGGCCCCATGCCCCAAACGCGTTTCGTGTTGGGCAAAGCCCTTGAGCTGGGTCTGATCCCCATCGTGGTCGTCAACAAGGTGGACAAAGAGAATTGCACTCCGGACATCGTTCAGGAACAGGTGTTCGATTTGATGTTCAACCTCGGAGCAACCGAAGAGCAACTCGACTTCTCTACAGTCTATGGCTCAGCCAAAATGGGTTGGATGGGACCCGATTGGGAAAACCCGACGGACGACATGACACACTTGCTCGATGTCATCCTCGAAACAGTACCCGAAGCACCATATGTAGAAGGCACGCCGCAACTTCAAATCACTTCCTTGGACTTCTCAAGGTTCACGGGAAGAATCGCCATCGGCCGCTTGTTCAAGGGAGAGTTGCACGCCAACAAAGACTACGCCCTGTGTACTGCAGACGGACACCGCAAAGTGAGGGCCAAAGAGCTCTTCGTCTTTAGCGGCCTCGGCAAAGAAAAAGTAGACCATGTGCGGTCCGGCGATTTGTGCGCCATCACCGGCATTGAAGATTTCGAAATCGGAGATACCCTGAGCGACCTCGAAGCCCCTGAAGCCATGGAGCGCATCGCGGTGGACGAGCCGACCATGAGCTTGTTGTTTACCATCAACACCTCTCCTTTCCTCGGCAAGGATGGGGAGTTCTTGACGAGCCGACACATCCGCGAGCGCTTGGACAACGAGCTGCAGAAAAACCTCGCTCTGCGGGTTCACCCTACCGACAGTGAAGACAAGTGGACCGTTTTCGGACGGGGCATCCTGCATCTTTCAGTGCTCATTGAGACCATGCGCCGCGAGGGTTACGAGATGCAAATCGGTAAGCCACAGGTCATCTACAAGGAAATTGACGGTGCAAAGCATGAGCCGTTCGAGCACCTCGTAATAGATGTGCCCGAAGCCAATGCCGGAAAGGCCACTGAACTGGTGATGATGCGCAAGGGCATGCTTCAAGTCATGGAAGCCAAGGGCGACATCCAGCACATGGAATTCCGCATTCCATCGCGCGGCCTCATCGGTCTGCGAAACATGGTGCTCACGGCGACCCAAGGTGAAGCCGTGATGACACACCGCTTTGAGGAGTACGGCCCCTACGCTGGTGACCTCGAAACCCGGCAGAGCGGCTCACTCGTGAGCCTGGACACCGGGCAAGCGCGCGCATTCGAAATCGACCGCTTGCAGGACCGGGGGACATTCTACATCGAACCAGGCGAGGAGATCTACAAGGGCCAAGTGGTCGGCGAATGTGCCCGCGACCAAGACATGGAACTCAACCTCATTCGCGGAAAGAAGCTCAACAACATGAGGGCCTCTGGAAGCGACAAGGGCCTGCGCATCGCTCCGGCCAAGAAACTCTCCTTGGAAGAATACCTCGAGTGGATTGCAGACAGCGAATACCTCGAAGTCACACCGCGTGCTTTGCGCGTTCGAAAGATCCCCTGAAGCTATTCAAGCCCCTCATGTGGACTGATTTGAGCCTATTGGCAAAGCTCTAAGGGGGCAAAGCCTACCTTGCACGTTATATGACACAGCCTCAATTTGAATTGCCAACCGTCAGGTTTGCACGCGATACGACGGGTTTCTCCAAAACCCTGCGCCAACGGGTCGACAGTTATTTCAAGGAGAAGGGGATTTCCAAGAAGGCCAATGGCAGCATGGTGTTCAAGACCGTTTTGCTGATCACATTGTACCTCGGCCCTGTTGCCCTGATTGCTTCCGGTGTTACCAACGGTGGCTGGATGTTCTGGGCGGCTGAAATCGTGATGGGCTTGGCCTTGGCCGGTATCGGCATGGCGGTCATGCACGACGGAAACCACGGAGCTTACAGTGAGAAGAAAGGGATCAATCGCCTCGTGGGCGGTGTCTTGGAACTGGTGGGTGGCAACAGTGAAATGTGGCAAATCCAGCACAATTTGCTGCACCACTCCTTCACCAATATCGATGGTTTGGATGAGGACATCAACCCCGGTCCACTCTTGCGCTTCAGCCCGCTCAAACCCCACAAACCTTGGCACCGTTTCCAGCACTTCTACGCCTGGTTTTTTTACGGCCTCATGACATTGATCTGGGTCACCTTCAAGGATTTTGTCGCCCTCAACCGCTATCGGAAGATGCACCTGCTCAAAAGCATGGGCAAATCGTACAATAACCTGATGTTCCGCATTGTCCTCGCCAAGGTGTTGTACTTCCCCATCGTTTTGGGCTTGCCCCTCGCCTTCAGTGGATTGGGAGCAGGTCAAATCATCGCGGGCTGGTTGCTCATGCACTTCATCGGAGGCCTGACCTTGGCCTTGGTGTTCCAACCTGCTCACGTCATGGAAGACCACGACTACATCAAAGCAGAGAAAGGCGGGAAGATGGACATCGACGTGATGATCCACACGCTCAAGACCACTTGCAACTTTGGCGTCAAGAGCAAACTGCTGACATGGTATAGCGGTGGCCTCAATCACCAAATCGAGCACCACCTCTTTCCCCAGATTTGTCACGTGCACTACAGGGCCCTGGCACCCATTGTGAGGGAAACCGCTGAAGAATTCGGACTGCCCTATCGGTCAGAAACGACATTTGCTGCAGCGGTCAAAATGCACACAAAGCAACTGATGGAACTGGGGCGTCCAGCCTGATTCCACTGCCCGGATTCAAATCCAGAAGAGCAGCTCCATTCCAAAGAGCCGTGCCCGGTTCGGAGTAGCCGCGACCTGCCCAGAAGAAAGTGATTGAGGTTGGGAGCAATACCCGACCCCCATGTGAGCAGAAAGCGTCACCCGCGGGGCCACGTTCATACGGCCTCCTGCGAGCAACCTAAGGTCACTTCTAGAATACTGTTGCAAGCCGATGGGGCCTGAAAAATCCCCATTGGATGGCGGCATCGAGCGGCGGCTAAAGACTTCATAACTGTAATCCACACCGAGCAGACCTTGTAATCGGCTGCCTGGGTTCGACGTAGGGTGCAAACGAAGCCCGACATTGCCTGTGTAAGCCACATCGAAGCTGGAGGGCCTCTGCCCTCCTTGGATCAAGGCTGCTGCACCAGGCTCGCTCCCCATCCAACCAACGCCTCCAATGAGGCTGACCTCAGGGTGCAATTGCGCCCCCACTTGAATGTGCTTCCATCCGGACAGCCACATCGTAGGGTCCGTACCTACAGACCACGATACTCCTTGTCCCAAAACGGGAAAAGAGAAAGCCGCTATGGCCATCGTGATGAGGAGTCGGGTAATCATGGCAACACTATACGTACAATGTTAACCTAATGTTACCAAATCCTGAACTCAAATCAAAAATAACGTAGACAGTAATTTGTTTACATCTATTTATGGGTTAAATTATACATTATGTCGAATGAAATTGGTCATTCAAATCACATTCCCAAAGTCATCCCACAGCACACGGGATGGCTCACGGAAGGCATACTGGACCCCGAATACAAGGAATATGTATTGCTCGCCTGGCTTCAAAAAGTCAAAGCCGAGCTCCAAGGGAACAAACTATACCCTGCTCTGGCCGATGTCATACGCCGCCACAAAGCGCTGACCACGATCAAAAAAGCCATGGAACAGGGAAAGGACAACGGTCCTGTGACGGGCTTAGATTTCACCCGTTTACAGCTGCTCCGCAGCAGATTGCAGCCCCTCTCCTCCATAGAAGAGTACCTCCGCGAACTCATCGACAGGTCTTTGCCCCACCTCAACGCCACCATGCAGGAGGGCAAGTCTTTGTACGACCTCATTGATGCCAAGGTGGACTTTGCCCCCATCGGTGTGCAGCCACTGCACCTGGCTGAAGGATACCTCATCGTCACCCATGGTGAAGTAGCACGACGCCACCTCATGGTGTATCGCTTCGCCAAATCCAGGGTGCAACGCGCTGGAGACGCCTTTTTGGAGTTGAGCCTCAAGCGCATCGAGTCCCGCGCACTGTCGCCAGTGGAGACCGCCGATGCCGTGAAGTGGAAACTGATCCGCAAACACAGGGACCTGCCCCAACCCGCCACGTTTCACGCGCACATGGATTGGAGCGTGCCCGTAGAACCTACCCTCTTGCCTATTGCAAGGAGAAGGCTACTCAGGGAAATTGCCCAGTGCTGAGGGTTACTTGATGATGGTCACTTTGATCGCAGAAGGACCTTTGTGACTCTGCTCGACTTCGAATTGGACCTTGTCCCCTTCGCTGACCTCTTCTTTCATGTTGGTCACGTGAGCGAAGATGCTGTCGCGTGTATCGGTATCGCGGATAAAACCGAAGCCCTTGTCAGAGTTGAACATGGTGACCACACCTCGACGGGTCTTGTCCACCGGCTCCATGTCCTCGTCCTTGGGAACACTGATTTGGATGTCTTCCAGGTTGATTTCCTCGCGCTCTGTGGGATCTGGTGGTGTATCCACAATGCGTCCGAACTCATCCACGTAGGCAAACATTTCTGGGCTGTCAAGCGAACGCTTGTTGCCCTTTGCTTCCTGCTTCTTGAGCTCCTTTTCCTTCTTTTTCTTGGCGCGTTTAGCTTCTCTTTCGCGCTTTCCAAATGTTTCCTGAGAACGTCCCAAATCTTCGAATTTGCTGCGAAGGTAGACCCTTAAGCCGCTACAGCCTTGACGTTGACGAACTGTTTTCCACCATCTTGTGATGGCCAATGCGCCGGTGATGCCTATCCGACCTCCAAGATCTGCCAAGAACGCCCCCTAAAGTTGACAGCCTCCCCGGCCTGACAACCCTGCAAAGCCATCGCCAAAGGCGCATCGGAGGAAATTGCGCGCCAATCTCGGGCATCAGGGCCTTGGAACACCCCCCAAGCAACGCCGATCACAAAGCCACCTTGATCGGTCACTACAATGGCCCCCGGCCTCACCGCATTGCGCGTAACACTGGGGTCCGTGGCCTTCCAACCGCGCACCATTCTCTCGACCCGCTGCAGCCGTGTGGCCGCCTGCTCCATCTCCATTTGCACCATGGCACGGCCCGTCTCATGTTTGTCGCCCGCTGTGCTTTTCGATTCCCCCTCCAAGCTGCCTTGCAACTCTTCAAATGCCGCCTGTGCAGCCCGGATACCGTCCTGCATGGATTGCTCCAAAGCGGCGATGATGGATGATCGATCCACCTTCATCACCGGTGAATCACACGCCATGCGCCATCCACTTCCATCATCTCACAAGACAGCTTGACAGCCGACGGGAATTCCGCCTGAACCACCCAAACATCATCCTCTTCGACCGTCGCCCTCAAGAACATCTCATCCCATTCGGCAGCGCGATGGGCCACCTGATTCGTCCGGCTTTGCATGATGCTTTCACTGCCGGACAAAAACGCAGTGACCTCCGCGCGATAGCCCGCAAACCGCGGCAGCGAAGCACGAGCAACCCAGGCCTCTGCTTCTTCCCACCGGTCCTCATCCACCGCCCGGAAATATGCGGTCACCACCCTTTTCTGATCAGCAGAAAGGGACTGCAGTCTGGTCTCGACACCCCACACCATGTCCTCTTGTGCCACCACCACATGACGGTATGTCCGTCCATCGGGGTCCACTTGAATCAAGTAGGTGGTATCCGTTCCAGAGGCTTGAATCTGGCAACTAAAATTAGAAACCATCCATTGCCTGCGGGCCTTCATTCTCTCGGCTTTGGCGCGAGACTGCACATCCGCAGGCAACTGAGACAATCGCTCCGATGCGCGCGCCCATTCCCACGACTTCCACGCCTTCCAGACTTCACGTTGTGACGGAAGCACAGCTTGCGAAGACGCCACTGCATCCCGGTCAGCCTCTGCAGCAAGGAACTGCTCCACCACAGAATTCCAGCCCTCGGGACAATCATTGTCCACTCCTTGCGCCACCGCCTTGCCCCCTGCATACGCCAACAGACACAACATGATTGTTCGATACGCTATCATGTTTCAAAAGTCATGATTTCCACCGTCATCGCACAACGGTGCGACACAAGGGATGCAAAGCACACGTGAGTTGGTCATGTTTGCCGCGCTTTGCTGATCACAAGAAGCGCATGGCGGACAGTCACAATTGGACTTGTTCTGATGTACTTAAAGTGACAAGCATGCAACTTTGTCGATGTAATTTGGTTCTCTCGGTATACAAAACCACTCCATGTCGTCTTTCCGCCTCCTCGCCTTAACGTTGGCATTCCCTCTGCTTTGTGCTGCACAAACAGATTGCCCAAACGAAGCTGAAGTCTCCATCATCACCGAAATGTGGGGTGAAGAAATTAGCTGGAACATCTACGGTGACAGCGGCGATATCGTAGCATCCGGCGGCAACTACGAGAGCAACAGTGTTTATGTCAGCACCGTCTGCCTCACCGACTCTTGCTACATTTTAGAACTCGTCGACAGCTTTGGTGATGGGTGGAACGGTGCGACCATCTCAGTAAATTTTGCCGCTTCAGGCGTCATGATTGGCCCGCTGTCCTTGGCAACCGGGAGCAACACAGCCTTCGCTGTGGGCTATGCGTCCGAATGCAACGGAGTGCCTTTGGACAGCAATGGTGACGGAGGCAACAATGAGGTTTGGGGCTGCACGGACCCCGAAGCCGTGAACTACAATCCTGCGGCGACGTTTGACAACGGTTCCTGTATCGAATCTTGCGACTGTCCCGAAGTCTACGATCCAGTTTGTGGCTATGACTACTTCAGTGGCGAGACCCTCACCTTTGACAACCTGTGCCAACTCGAATGCGTCGGCGCCTACCTGCAATGGGAAGGTGACTGCTCAGAACAGCCCATCTATGGATGCATGGATTCGGAGGCATTGAATTACGATGCCGATGCCACTGCAGACAGCGGGTGGTGCGTGTACACCCCGAATTGTGATGGATCTGCATTCGTCGCTTTGACCAGTGCTGGAACTGCCCTCGACTCCTTGACAGGCAATGTGTTCGGCGGCACCACCGGCCACTTTGAAGGCGCTGATGGACCCGTCAATGATTTCGTTCAGTGGTACGACGACGCAGGCAACACGACATCATATGGCTGTCTGGAAGATGGCTGCTACAACTTCTACGTATACGGCGGTTGGAACAATGGAGGAGCGATTGAGATGAGCATCGATGGCGGCGACCCCACGACCTATGTGTTGGGGGCTGATGAGTTCCAGGCTGTATTTGCCGTGGGCATCAATGCCGAAGACTGCGAAGTCTTCATTGCTGGCTGCACAGATCCCGAGGCATCGAATTACGACCCCAATGCGACAGAGGACAACGGCAGTTGTATCTACCCATTCTATTGTGAAGACAACCTCATCGCAGGACAACTCTACGTATGCACCTTCTCCCAAGGAGATGAAGTGTCCCTTACCATTGTCGACAGTCAAGGAGATGTGCTTTACAGCCAAGACGGCTATCCGAATCTCACCATTGACTACATCGACATCTGCCTGGATCCAGAAGAGTGCTACACGGCCATCATGTCAAACAATGCCGGAGGCGATTCATGGAATGGCGGCTACTTCTGGATACAATCATCCTATGAGGAGTGGGCCAACGGCAGCCTCGAGGGGGCCGCATCAGAAAGCCTCGAATTTGGTTGGGCGGACGACTGTGGCGATGTGATTCAATCCGATGTCTTTGGATGCACGGACCCCTCCGCCCTGAACTACACACCCCTGGCCACCATTGACGATGGCTCATGCCTCTACGACAACGTAGACTCATTGGACTGCGGTGGCGACAACCTCGTTACAGGCATCTTCTTCTCAAACGATCCGTGGTCTGACGAAGTGAGCTGGGCCATCATGGATTCATTGGGCAACAGTGTACTGGAGGGTGACGGCGGAAACAGTAATCCCGCAGGGTTCTATCAAACATGCTTGCCCGATGGATGCTACACACTCGAAGTGTATGACTCTTTCGGTGACGGATGGGGAGGCGGTTTGCTGGTCCTCACATCTGGAACAGAAGCCCTGACCTTTTCTCTCGAGGAAAGTGATTTCGCATCCTACCCGCTCGTCATAGGCGCAGGCTGCGAAGACGACATCCTGACCATTTGGGGCTGTATGGACCCCGATGCCATGAACTTCAACGCCAGCGCCAATGCAGACGATGCATCTTGCGAGTACGGCGATGGTGGCCCGAACAATCCAGGCATGAGTGGATGGGATACCACGGTGGACTTCAACATCTACCCCACCCCCACCGGAGAGATCGTCAATGTCCTGGGTGATGGGTTTGGTTTTGAGTCTCCCGTGGTGGTGCGCATCAAAGACATGATGGGCAAGCTGATTATGGAACGCACAGTCAATCCTTCGGAAGGTCCTGCGGCCTGGATTTTCAATGTGCGGAACTGGCCTGCTGGCATCTATACCGCCGAAGGAGTACAGGGCAACAAAGTCGCCACTGGAAAGATCTTGGTTGCGCACTAAACCAACGCCTACAAACTCTTGTAGCGGGGATTGTATCCCGACAAAAAGAGGATGTAGCTTCGCGCTGAATACGCTGAACAGTATTAACAATTGTGGATAACGCCTGTTATCACGTTGTGAACGACAACGGACCTCCATCGGGGGTCCGTTTCGTTTTTATGCCCCACTATTGTCCTGTCGACGACGGCAACACAGCGCTCCGGCGAGGTGTCCCCCCAGGGGGTGAAAGGCAACTTTCTGTCGGACCCCTGACGAAAAGGCTTCGGCCAAATCATCAGGAAGGACTTCGGTCCCGTTGACCGTCAGCACGAAGGTGTTGGCGTCGCCCCTCTCTGGAGAAAAGGCGTCCTGAAAATGGACGGAGCTACGCTCAGTAGGAAGCAATTCCACCCCGAATCAACAGAGACACCGCACCCCACCGGTTTTCCGGAGCTGCTTCGGCAGCGGGGGACCGAGACGCAAGTTGAGGTCGTCTTCTCGTAAGGCAAGCGTGGTGAGCTCAAGAAGCCCCGGTTTCACGAGCTTGGGAAGGGCAGAACGCCGCAAGGCCAGAAGCCCGGCACTGGAGCGCCCCGCGCGACCCAGTGAGCCAATGAGCCCAGGGAATGGCGCGCCGCAAGGCAGTGTACCCCGGGGTGCTTGGGCCAAAGAGGCAACTCTGAAAGCCGACCCGGTTCGCTTGCGAACCGGACCGAGCCAGCCGCAAGGAAGGCCGGGTGCACCCAGGACAAGTAGATGGTCACAGACCACGCCAGTCCCGACGTTCAGAGGTCCAGACCGCCCCTCAAAAGGCGAAGCGTAGAGAGCCCCCCGTTACTCTACGAGCAGGACACCTTCGGGTGGGCCTCGCCTGGAAGAATCCGCACAAGAAGCAGAAGGCCTCGGCTGGAAGTGGACGGTGCGGATTTCTTATTTCCAGAAGTTTCGGAGCGGATCCCCAACGGGTGCGCGGGGCTGCAATGGACGTTTAATCGAAGATGACGGTGCGGTTCCCCCGCACAAAAACACGGTCTTCGAGGTGCAACTTCAATCCGCGCGCCAAGGCTTCTTTCTCGCTCATTCGTCCCTTCATGCGCAAATCTGCAGGGGTATCTCTGTGGCTGATTCTGGTAACCTTCTGATCGATAATGGGTCCTTGGTCCAAATCTGCCGTCACGTAATGGCAAGTGGCTCCAACCAGTTTGACCCCGCGCTTGTGAGCTTGCTCATAGGGGCGTGCGCCCATGAATGAAGGGAGAAAACTGTGGTGAATATTGATCATGTGCCCAGCGCGCTTGGCGACCAAGTGGTCCGGAAATACCTGCATGAACCGGGCGAGCACAGTCAAATCCACATCGTATTGGTCCAATAGGGCATCCACATCGCCGAAAGCCGATGCCTTGTCCTGCTCAGAAAAGTCAACATGGTGGAAGGGCACCTTAAACCAACCCGCATACTCTTCGATGTGAGGGTGGTTGGCGATCACACAAACAATGTCACACGGCAACTCATTCGTACGCCAACGCTGCAGGACATCTACCAAACAATGGCTCGCCTTGGACGCCATGAGCGCCACCTTGGGTCTACTTTCTGCCGGGCACACCACTAAACTGGCTTCTGGCGCACGGAGCAATCCGGCCAAACCCTGCTCCAAAGTCGTGCGCAGCTTGTACTCTTCTTCGAAGGCACCCTCGACCTCGACCTCGTAGCGCATAAAGAAATGCTGCGAGATGGGGTCTGTGAATTGTGCTGCAGCCACCACATTTCCTCCACTGTTTGCGATCAGCTGACTGACTTCAGCCACGATGCCCGGACGGTCAGGACAGGAAAGCAATAATCTGAACTTCATACCCTTGGTTTTGGGAAGCCTGCATCAAGGCAGCTCCCGCTTGGCAATGCGCTCAAGAGGCCCCGGACAGGCTTTTTGGTGACACGAAAGACACCCCGTCACGACCGCTGAATACGCTGCCGCACTCGGTGCTGCATTAAAATCCAGCACCCGCTTCTGGTAGGCCATGGCCAGGGCTTGAAAACCGTCTACCAACATGCTAGAATCCGTTGGCATCAGAGCATTGAAGTCATGAACCGTCAACTGCGTTCCTGCCCAATCGGCCCCTTCTTCCAGAAATGCCTGGCGCAAATGAACAAGCTCCCCATCTGCCTCCCGCATGGCTTCAGCCAAGTCAGAAGAGCGATTTGGCTGCAATGGCGCCAAACGAGGCGCAGGCGCAGAAGGGGCGCCCCCACATTGCGAGAGCAAGGCAACCCCTGACAAACAGACGCCCACAAGAGCACTGCGACGCCACACCCAATGACCGGCCGCCATCATCAGTCTTCAATCATCACACCCGTGGCCGTGAAAGCCAGGCGCAACTCAGGTTCAGAAATGGCCGCAATGACCTCTTCTGGCTCTCCGGCATCCTCAGCATAATGGCGCAGCATGTCCACGGTCAACGTATCGAAGAACGCCTCTCCCGCCATGACGGCCCGCTTGCCCTCTGCACCTTCCGTGGGCACAAAGAATCCGTAGTCCAAAAAGCGCACAAAGACAGTGTCCTCGCCCGAGGCCACATCCATCCAACATCCTTTCTTCGGGCAGGTGGCCGTGACCTCGCCTTCAAAGCGCAATTCTGCCCGCCCTTCATCTTGCAGAAGATTGCGCAATTCAGCAGCATCAACCGCACCAGCTGGGTCGATCACGGAGCCGTAAAACATCCGACCATCTTGCTCAGCGGCGGACGGGCTATCAGGTTGGTTTTCAGCACAACCCACAACTGCGAACAACACGCACAACCCCAGCGCCAGGGCGGCTGATTTCTCTACAAATTTCATGATGTGCGAAAGCTACGGGATTGCCGCGATTTGCCACAGTCCCAAGGGCATCCAAATGGATGTTCCGAAAGTGCGAAACCTCCCGACGGGCGTTTAAGCCTAAACACGTGCATTACGTTAGTGTATTTCTTACACTTGCAACTTCGTTTCGCCACCATGGGCCTACCCTACGTCTTCACCACAGCATCCCTTTGCCTTGGCCTCGCCGCGCTCGTGGGATGCCAACGGGAAGGAGACAAGGTGAAAACAGATGTGCGGACTGCTTTCGTAGACAGTGTTCTTGGTACGATGTCTTTGGAGGACAAAGCCGGCGAAATGACGCAGCTTGCACTCGACATGGTCTGTGAGGGCACACCGTTCCAACTGGAAGACCCACACACCTTGGACTCCATAAAATTGAAGGAGGTTTTGGTGGACCTTAAAGTGGGCAGCATCCTGAATTGCGCAGGACATGCATACACTCCTGCGAAGTGGCATGAGTTTATCAGCGGCATTCAGTCTGCGGCCGCCCAAAAAACGACGGGCATCCCCGTTCTGTATGGCATTGATGCCATTCATGGCGCCACCTACACTTCAGGTGCCGTTCTGGGTCCCCAACAAATCGGACTTGCCGCCACTTGGGATACCGCCTTGGTCCGCAAGTTTGCTGAGAACGCCGCCGTTGAAGTGACCGCATCGGGCATCCCTTGGAATTTCTCGCCCGTTCTGGATGTAGCCAGAGATGCACGGTGGCCGAGGTTTTGGGAAACGTTTGGAGAGGCCCCTAAACTGGTCAGCGACATGGGCGTAGCCATGGTCAAAGGTTACCAGGAAGGCCCCGCCCCCATTGCTGCAACACTGAAGCATTACGTCGGGTACAGCCGGCCGTTGACGGGAAAGGACAGAACGCCCGCTTGGATTCCAGAGCGCCAACTGCGACAGATCTTTTTGCCGCCCTTTGCCGCTGCCATAGACGCCGGTGCTTCCAGCATCATGGTCAACAGTGGCGAAGTCAATGGCATCCCCGTGCACGCCGACCATCACATCCTCACGGATATCCTGCGGGAGGACCTGGGCTTCGAGGGCATGGTGGTGACGGATTGGGAAGACATCAAGTACCTCTTCACACGCCACAAGGTGGCTGCGAGTTACAAGGACGCCATCGAAATGGCCATTCATGCCGGCATCGACATGAGCATGGTTCCCGGAGACCTCAAATTTCCGGGACTGTTGATGGAGCTGGTTCGCGAAGGCAGGGTCTCAGAAGCGCGCATCGACGAAAGCGTGCGGCGCATACTCAATATGAAGTATGACCTCGGCCTTTTCCGCACAGGAGGTATGCCCCCTGCCTTGGAGGACTACCCGGCCAAAGAGAGCTTGGAAGGCACCGCCGCCAGGGCAGCGTTGGAGAGCATCACCTTGCTCAAGAATGAAGGCCAACACGCCGTCAACGAAGGCGACCCCATCCTGCCCATTGGTGGCAAGGGGCGGATCCTCGTCACCGGTCCTACCGCCAACAGCCTGAATGCCCTCAATGGAGGATGGACCGGAACGTGGCAAGGGAGGGATACCACCTACAACACCCCGGGACGTCCCACTGCTGTAGAAGCCATGCGGGAAGTCTTTGGTGAAGACCGCATTGCATTTGCAGGAGTGGACATGGATTTCACCGAAGCAGACATCGCCGACATCACCCGCAATCTGAATCCCTCGACCACCCAATGCGCCGTGGTGTTTTTGGGTGAAATGCCCTACACAGAGGGCAAGGGAAGCGTAGAGGACATCGAACTTTTTGACAACCAACAGAATCTGGTGAAAGCCCTTCATGCAAAGGGAATTCCAGTCATTGGCGTCTATGCTGGTGGACGTCCGAGGACTTTCTCCGACATGGAGCCGATGCTCGACGCGTTTGTCATGGCCTACCTCCCTGGTGATTATGGTGCCCGCGCCATCGCTGACGTACTCATCGGCGACTTCAACCCCTCAGGCCGCCTCCCCTTTACTTGGCCACGCCACGCATCAGCGCACCTTACGCACGATCGCAAGCACACCGAAAACCTGAGTGCGACTTTGGAATGGGGCTCCTACTACCCCCTGTACACCTTAGGAAGCGGCTTGTCATACTCCAACGTGGAGACAACGTCCATCGCCTTGACCGACAGCGTTTACCAAATAGGCGATGTCATCGACATCTCCGTGAGCCTTCATAACACTGGAGAACGCTCCACCACAGAAACGGTCATCCTCTATTCTCAAGACCGCGTGGCAAGCATCACACCTTCTGTGGACGAGCTCAAGGCCT
>JAKMCW010000161.1 GCA_022428205.1 Flavobacteriales bacterium | reverse complement strand
AAGATGGGCGTCCAGCCACCCCCATTCTCGTTAATCTGCAATTCGACTGAGCAAGAAGCCGAGCCATTTGCAAGGTCTACCACATCCAAGACTGCTTGGAAAGTCACCGTGCCTGAACCGGAAATTGAAATGGGATCAATGGTCCAATATCTGTTGCTGTTATTCGAGTCACCAGACTTAAGCTCTCCCTCTGAAACAATCCAAGAGCCTGACCAAGAGATTCCCTCAGCTGATGAGCCTGATGTGGCGTTAGTGGCCTCGTTGACGGTTTCAGAGAAAACGGTGGTTTGCGCGTGAGTCGCTATGGCGCAGAGCATTGCCAGGAGCAAGCCCACTGTGCGGAAATACCCGCCAAGGAATGTTGGTGTACGCTTCATTATGGAAGCGCCATAGCCAACCCTCCCGAGGGTTGGACGAATACACGGCAAGTAAGACACCCCCTTCTTGGGGTGAAACGGTAAAGTGTGGCGCACGGCAGTACGATTTGGTTAGCTTCTCACGGCTGAGTGAAAGATAGGCAAATCAAGTAAGATTTATCTTACCGAACACAAACTGAGCCACCTACACCCTGACATCGCTTAAAGCACCAATAAATAGACTTGGTCATTAAATATTGATATTTAGATGCGTTATCATCCTACACAGTCGTCAGGGGTGCCATTATAAGCTGTAGGAATGAGGGCATAAATGCAGCACCATCCAGCATGCTAAACCTCGCTGAACCAAAGAACACCTCCACGGCGGGTCGACAATCGTCCACCACGCAAGAGTAGGATGATTAAAATGGGGGTCAGTGCTGTACGGCCAGCACCTGAATAGCCGTCTGATGGCTGTCTGTCCGCAAGACGAGATGGTATACACCCGCCGTCATGGGATAATCCAAAACCATCTGGTGGCCTTCCGCTTCTTTGGCCGTTGCGACCAATCTTCCAGTGCCGTCCACCAATGACCACTGCAGGGATTTCCAGCCTGTTTCAAACTGAACCAACCACCCTGCTGGTCGCGCACTCACATTCCAGCCTGCTTCCTCTTCTCCGCGCAAGCTCGACACCACAGTGAAGGTCAAAATTTCCTGATTGACACACCCGTTGCGCTCAGCTTCCAAGACGACATCGTAGTTGCCCTCTCCTGAAACAAACTCACTCATCGCAACATCCTGGGCAATCATCGCTCCATCCAAGTACCAGCGGTAGGCATCAGCCGTGCCTGTAAATGTCGCCTCGAGCACAGCCTCACCCGACTCAGCAGCGACGACCACTTCATTTCCATCCCAACTGAGAACGGGCGCATCGGGGTCAATCGCGGCAATCTCTACCCACTCCTGGAGGCAAGCATGGTCGACATCCAATGCATAATTACCCGGAGGCAAATCAACAATGCCCACCTCTCCCGAGCCAGCACCTTGCAGGACGACACCATCATCATCATTGAGCGACCAGCCAAACGTTCCTCCTCCGTAGAGCTCGAACTCCAATTCAACTGGCGCTGCATTGCACGGAGACGCAGTCCAGTCCAAGCCCAGAAGCTCGGGTTGTTCTCCTGGGGGCACCAACACTTCTCGCTGGCTCTTTGGGCAGGTTGTGCCCGATACTCCCGTCACCACAACCGTGTACGATCCAGGCTGCACCATGTTGAACTCACCCACCTCTTCTACCCCGAAATGCTGGGCCAAGACCGCGCCACCGGGATCCATCAAGGACAAGTTGGCCGTGACCCCTTCGCCGACGTGCACCCTCACTTTGCCGTCTTCGGTATCGGGACAGCTGGGCATCTCGGCCTCTGTGCGGGCAAAGTCACGGAGAGACAACATAAACCGGGCGCTGTCTGCGACGTGCTCAGGCAAGGTGAAGACCATCTCCTCCCCCACGATCAGCGGCAAGGTCATGCCAGTGACCTCATCGACAATGCTTCCGCACAGTCCATCCGGTGCTTTCACGACCCGCATGGTCGTCTCCATATTGGCCCGGGACACCACATAAAGCGGCAACTCGGCTTCGCGGGGCAACTGTTTGGAGATGTAATACTGGCCATCGGCATACACCGCCATCTGGCCCGCTTTGACACTGGTGGATGGCAAGAAGCTGGCGTCTTTTCTGGAGGTGTAACTCAAGGTGCCGTCATCTGCTACCCGCACCATCATATAGTTCACCCCAAATGCATTCTCCACAGCAACCAACACACGCTCATCTTCCTCGTCGGACCGGACGAAGGCCCCTCCTTCGGAAGCGTTGTCAATGGCGGATGCCGGAATCTGTAAGACTTCAGCACTGTGATTGACGTCCAAACGCACCCAGAAGCTGTTGCCCGGTTGGATGTACCGTGAACCCAGGACCTGCAAGGAGTCCAGGGCCTCGTAGGAGTACCGCTCAAATTGCTGAATCTGCGTGTTGAAGATGGCAAATTGGTCCTCGATGAAAGGGTTGGCATCCAATACCTGCTTCACGTCCAACTGACCTTGGTACGGATTCGGAATAAAGTTCCAACCTGTGACCAACTGCCCTGGCTCAGGGTATACAGAGACCACCCCGTGAGCGGTACGGGTCAAGGGTAGCTCATAGACATCATCCGCCCTGTGGCTGCGCAACGGCCCCTCCATGGTGAAATTCGGACTTTGGAATCCTGCAAGGAAAATCCACACGCCCCCCATGCCGTGCAAGGGGTCGTCCAGAGAAGTAGGTTCGATGAACGCTCCCGTGGTCTCATCCCAACTGAGTACCGTAGGGAAAGACCCCGGCCATTCGGTTCCAGGAGATCCTGCCAAAAAGAAGTCGTCGATCTCTGCCAAGTCGGACATGACCGCTCCTTCGATGGGCGTAGAGAAAAGGGTGTATCCATTGAGGGTCGGCCCACTGTCGTTCTGGGCGATGTACCGCTCGACCCGAGCCTGCACGACCTCGTC
>JAKMCW010000146.1 GCA_022428205.1 Flavobacteriales bacterium | reverse complement strand
TGCACGTAACATGTCCGGCGCAGACTTCGAGAGCCTCGTTGGTTACGCCGTTGACGGGTCGGCAGGCGGAAAAGTAGATGGCTTCGCCTTGATGGCTGACGTCCCGACTGTCTGTGGTATCATGGCTCTTGGGGCCAGAGACTACCAGACGCTTCGCAAGGGCGGCTCGACAGTCTTTGTGGACTTTTCGATGTTTCTCTCGCAGGCTGTACATCTTCTACAGCAAGACCACGACTGCGAAGACATTGAAATCGTTGTCTCATTTTCGCACGGCGAGGCAGAGACCGACAGCCTACCCACGGGCGCGACGCCCACAACCTACGGCGAGTACCAGTCGTATCTGGCTGAGTGGTTTGATGACGTGACAAAAACTGCCCGTATGGCACTTGGCAATCCGACTTACGAGCCGACCTACCTTGTACATCAAATGGGCGGCGTCATGAATGGCGCATGGAGCACCATCATGCAGGCGACGATAGATTTTGCCGACCAGCGCAGCAATGTCCACCTAACCGGCCCAACTACCCCCTACGGATTTTCGACTGACAGGGTACACCCTCCGGGGCAGTCCCAAGTGCTCATGGGGGAATGGGACTTCCACGCCTACAAGCGGGTGCGTGCAGGCCTTCCTATATGTCTCCGAGCGCAGGATTTTGAGCGCACAGGGGCCGTCATCTCTGTCCCACACACGTCCATGAACGGGTCGGTCGAAATCGACACCACGTCCAACCCCAACATGACGGATGCCTCTGGATTTGATTCATCGGGCTCGTTGTGCGTGTACGGTGTGGAGGTTCTCATTGATGGGGCTGCGGTTCCTATAAGCTCAGTAACCAGCTCTGGACTGACGACAACTATTACCCTTGCCACTGATCCGGGCGCTACGACCACTGAGTTCGTGCGTTTTGGCCTCATGGAAAACTCTAGCGCTACAGCGGCAGTCCCAGACCTCGTCAGCCGGAACAACATCAAATCCGACTGGGCCGGAATACCGAGCATCTACGTCACGGACTTCGTCCACGAGGCGTGGCAGCTAAATGAAGAACTTGAGGAGGCGTCCCCGTGACATCACCAACGGACATCCCATTCTGCTGTGGAGACGTTCGGCTCACTGCCGCAAATTTCGAGACGAACATCTACTACGACCCGAAAGAAGGTGTGTTCTATGACGGGTGGCGAGACAGCTCACCGATGGAGAACCACCTACTTGTCAGGGCCGGTACTGTCTCCCACGAGACACGTAATGGCGTAGAGGGCTGCGTGTTTGACGGCACGCTGCTCGCTTCCATGCGGCAATACCTAATGATGGGGGCTGGCACCATCGCCCTGTCCCTTTCTAACGGGTACAAGCTGAACACCTTTTGGTCTGTGGCCACGATAGAGACGTTTGACGCCACCACGACCCGCACGGGCAACCCTGCTTGGCGGCTGGCCCGTAAAAAGACAGCGTCGGTAGACGACTTAGTGTGGGGCAAGCCGGGTACGACAATCAGCACCGACTTGGCTGCTGGGTTAAACGGCAACGTGGACAGTATAAAGAGGGTAGCCTTCTCGATCGACATGAAGTCAACCCGTGGCAGCTTGTCGGGAAAACGTCAGGGCCAGCCACTTGAGTCGTTGGCATACGATGACGAACGCTTCATCGCTCCTAGTGGAGCCGACCTTGTTTTCGGCAGGCTTGATCAACTTGTTGGTGATGCCAATCGAACGGTCTTGGCGGACACTGAGCAACTATGGCTGTCACACGTCCAGATGTGGGGCAATTTCCAAACCGGTAACCTTATTGCCGACCATGCGACCGAACTAGAAGAGCTGTTCACCGGCATGGATGTAGTCCCTGTGTTCACCTCAGGTCTCACCGCGAGTACCCCTGAGAATAGCACAGAAGTCTTCTACACCGCACAGGCTACGGCTAGACTTAGCGGTTCTGCCATTACCTATTCTACGACTGCAGCCGGTGTTTCCTTGGATGCAACCTCGGGTGAGCTTAACTTCACAGCCCCCGGTGCTGACTACGAGACCGCTACGTCGCACGTCATCCCGATTACTGCTACGGACGCTCAAGGGCTTTCCGCTACGATTAACCTGACGGTTACCGTGACGGACGTTGTGGAAGTTCAGCCATCGATTACGACAATCCAGATAACAGGCTTCGAAAGTGACGGTTTAACAGCCAAATCTACAGCGCTAGATACCGGTGATCGTATTGCCGTGGCTTTGGTGACAGATGAGGCGATTGCTGTCACTGGAACCCCCGAGTACACTATTGATGTTGGAAGTGTTAGCCGAATAGCTAGCTACGTCAGCGGAGATGGTCAGTTCAGCTCTCCGATGCGGTTCGATTATGTCGTGCAAGTAGGGGACATCGACACCTCGGGCGGTATTACATCTGGGGCGGCGGCGTTGTCCTTAGCTGGGGGCACCATGCGGAACGCCTCTGGCGTCAACCTAGATCTCACTACACCCACACAGGTGCCCGGAGATAACCCAGTTACCGTTGATGCAACCTTTTCGCTCGCAACCGCCTACCTCGACCTCGACTTTTCGTCCAACTCCTACCGTCTGGCCGACGCCACCAGCTCGTATGATGCTGCGTTTTTGGGGTCCAGCCCCAAGCTCACCTATACGGCCACCAGCAACAG
>JAKMCW010000128.1 GCA_022428205.1 Flavobacteriales bacterium | reverse complement strand
TAGCTGTTGGCGGCGGTGAGCGCTACGGCATAAGAGCCCACGGCGTCCGCGGTGAAGACGGGTTGCAGTCCGGTGACGGGGGCGTTGGCATTCACCGACCAGCTGTGGTTGATGGAGCCTATGCTTTGGTTTTCGGGGACGATGTCGACGGGAAAAGTGCAGCTTTCGATGTCCGCCAAAGCAAACGCGGCCTGGGGAGTGGGAAGAACCGTGACCACAACGCTGGTGCTGTCTGTGCAAAGCTGCGGACCCTCAGCGACCAGGCTGACCGTGTACTGCACAGGCTCAGTACCACCATTGGCAAACACGTGGGAAGGACCGCTTTGGAAACCGGGTTCGCTTCCATCGCCAAAATCCCATGTTTGGAACTGTCCGCCGGACGAGGCGTTGGTGAAGGTCACGTTCAATGGCGCGCAGCCCAGTCCGTCGTCTATCGCGATGGCCGCCACAGGATTGGCATAGACCTGGACGTCGATGCTCTCTTCGGCTGCGCAACCCGTGAGGGGGGCTTCCGTCGAGAAAGTGGCTGTGAAGGTGCCCGGGGCGTCGTATTGGTGTGTGGCGGTCAGGCCCGACCCTGCGTTGCCATCGCCCCAATTCCAATCCGCGTTGCCGGGGTTGTCGGTGACGCTCACAAAGGTGAAGTCGGAGCCCTCGCAGCCATTTGGTTCAGACACCGAAAGGGACACCTCTGGAACAGGGTGCACCACCACTGGTAGGAGGAGGGTGTCGTAACTGCATCCATTGGTCACGAATTGCGTGACGGTGTAGGTGCCAGGATCCAAATAGGTGGTCGAAGCCACGGGTGTGGCCGCAAAATCCCCGTTGTCAAAGGCATAGCTCACCTCGGTGGTGGCGCTGCTGAAGTCCTCTACGGTGAGCGAAAATGGCGCGCAACCATCGGGCGTGCTGAGGGTGAAAAAGGCCTCCACTTGGTTGGGGACCACCAGCACATCACCGGTGGTGGTATCGGCACCGCATTGGTTTTGTCCAACCAGGGTTACGGTGAAGACTTGGGCCACGGTGTCCACCGCGTACCAGTGGTCGGGCGGGTCTGCCCCTGAATGCCCTGTGCCGTCACCAAAATCCCAAGTCACATCGTCGGGCAGGCCCACCGACGCATTCATGATGTTCATCTCGAATGGAGAGCACACCGTGTCTTCTTCAAAGGCAAACACCATAACCGGCGTGGGGTACACGACAATGGCGTCACTGATGGCATCTGAACCGCACAGGTTGGAGGCCACCAGGCTGACACTGTAGTCTACAACGCTGTCGCCTTGTGCGAAATTGAGTGCAGGAGGGGCCTCTTGGTTGTAGGTGTCCCCATTTACATCCCACAGGTAGCTGCCAAATGGGGCATCGCTCAAGTTGGCAAAATCTACATCCAGCGGAGCGCAGCCCGAGTCCGGGGTGAGCAGCAGGTCAGCCACGGGAGGGTGGGTGATGTCCACACTGCTCATGGCTGTATCGACGCACCCAAATGCATTGGCGGCCAGCAGGGTGATGGCGTAAGTGCCGTCGCCGGGAAAGGTGTATTCGGGATCGAAATCTACTGAGGAGGCCAGCCCGCCGAAGTCCCAATCTTGGCTGCTGCTGCCGGTGCTGAGGTTGGTGAGGGGCAGGTCCAGGTTGGAGCAGCCCAGGGTGTCGGCTGTGAAGGCGGCTACCGGCACGGGGTGGATGGTGACGGCGTGGACGATGGTGTCGCGGCAGCCCGTCGCGGGGTCTTCGTACCAGTAAGCCGGACTGTAGTCGCCCGGGGCGATGCCGCTGGCAAACGCACCGGTGGCGGGGTCTAGGACGCCGTTCCCGTACCACGTTCCGCCCAGGGGGGTAGCGTCGGTCAGGGTGACGGTGCCGAGGTTGTTGCAGAAGGCGTCAGGGGCGGCGAGGTTGAGAACGGGAAGTGGATCAATGGTCAGTTCCATCTCGTCTTGCGTGTAGCACGTTCCGATGCCGTAGGAGAGCAAGTAGGTATAGGTGCCGGGGGCGAGGATGCCCGGACTCAGAAGGCCTGTGGCGGCATCGAGCAGGCCTGCGCCGGCGCCGGGCGAGGTGCCGGTCCAATCGATGTCGGCCGTGGGGAAAAAGCCGCTGGGCTGTAGGGGGAAAGCGTTGTCGCAGGCGACGAGGTCGGGGCCGGCGTTGGCGACAAGGGGTTCGGCGATGTCCACCGCGATGGAGGCGGTGTTGGTGCAGCCTGTGGTGTTGGACGTAAAGGTGTAGACGGCGGCGAAGTTACCCGCTCCACTGACGCTCGGGTCGACGGTGCCGTCGGGCGAAACCGACGGGGCAAAGGCGCCTAGGCCCGACCAGCTTCCTGTTCCGCCCTGCGTGAGTCCGGGCGAGAAATTGAGCAGGGACCCGTCGATGGGTTGGTTGCAGAAGGTGGTATCAGCGCCGGCGTCGACTGTGGGAATCTCCTGCACGGTCACCACGTGGTCCACGGTGTCGCGGCAACCAGTGGTGGGATCCTCGTACCAATAGATGAGGTCGTAAGTGCCCGGTCCTGTGGTGGCGTCATCGGTCTGGAATCCCCCGGTACCGTTCGCTCCTGGCCCTTCCCAGGTGCCACCCAAGGGACTCGGTGGGGACAGGGCAATGGCGCCATCGTTGCCGCAAAAGATGTCC
>JAKMCW010000127.1 GCA_022428205.1 Flavobacteriales bacterium | reverse complement strand
ACAGCCATAGAAGCATGCCCCATGACAGTTTGCACTGTGCGGAGATTCCCAGTCTTCTCATAGACGCTGATGGCACCAGTGTGCCGAAAACTGTATAGGGTTTGGTCAGGTGAGATGAGGTCGCTCTGGGCCTTGTAGCGCGTCCACAAAGACTTGAAGTAGTCAGCGTTGAAGGGCTTTTTCAATCGACTGAAGATGTTTTGCGATGGCGGGGGTGTGCTCCCCCAAGGTGGGAGGTGCATTGCCACATACTGAGGGATGGGGACGATTCTGTTCCGACCGCTCTTGTTTCGGCTTCCAGATAGAGAGATCCTGGTCATCCCCTCGTCAAAATCCCCCCAGGTGAGCTGTCGGATCTCCTGGTGGGGTCGGAGCATACAGCCATAGGTGAGCAGACAGCAGATGTGGAGGTTGGAGTTGAAGGCTTTGATGTCCTCCAGCACAGCTGCCACATCTCGGATGGGCTTGTGAAGGGTGGCCTTCTCCCTGCGCTTCGGGATTTGCGTGATGGGATTGGGGAGACCAGCATCCGCATAGGCTGGCCTCAATATGGCAGAGAGGCGCTTGCGCTCATGGTTGAAGGTGGAAGGGGTGAGGAAGCCAGAGAGGTAGTCTTGTACCTCTGATGAGGTCAGTTGGTGTAGGTCCATGGACAGCTTCTCTTTGCGCTGTAGATGGGCTTGAAAGCCATCTCGTGTTGTCATCATCGCCCTGCGGTACTTCTCGCTGTGGTCTGCAGCAGGGGAGTAGCTGGAGAGCAGCTCTTGAAGCGTTACTGGGCGCACATCTTGGTCGGGACGCCAACCTCGGTCCAGTGCTTGTTTGAAGGCCAGCAGTAGCTCTGTGGCGGCCTCTTCTCGGTATCGGATGGGCAGCCTATTGGGGCGCAGAGGAAGGCCGATGGGTCTGCCGTCAGCGAAGCGGCAGCGGCGATCTCCGATGCGGAAGGTGACCTTGAAGGTGTTCGACTTGAGGCGTTGGAGACGGAGACCGTCGGCGCGTGAAGCGTGGTACATGTTGGCACGTTTGCTGGCACGTTGCCTGCAGTCGCTGTGCTAACCGTCACGGAATCAGAGTAGAACGAGGGGTAAGGCGCCTGCTTTGGGAGCAGGAGACCGCAGGTTCGAGTCCTGCTATCCCGACATCGAAACGACCTCCTCACGGGGGTCGTTTTTCGTTCACCCCCTCTTGCAGGCAACGCTTTTCGGTAGGTCCGTCCTCAACGCATCTTGCGCGGAAGGCTCAATCGAAGCACTGTCCGAACACGGAGAGTATGGCGAGCACGTCGCCCACAGAAACGCACGAATCGAGGTTGATGTCGGCGGGGTTGGTGACCACGCAGGCGGCGGTCATCGGGTCCCAATGGGTGCCGGGGCCGCAGTATTCTGGGCCGGGGCAATCGGCGTCGCAGCTGGCGTTCAGGTCGTGTTCCGAAGAGACAAAGCCCAGTTCCAGCAGGCCCTGCTTGATCTCCGGAGCGCCCATGAACAGGTTCCAGAACAATTGGGTCTTGTGGTTTTCGAGCATGGGCCCGATGGTCCCCTGGTCTATGGCGAGGTAGCGTTCGGTTTTCCAATCGTAATGGGGGGAGATGGCGTCAAAAGGCCCGAGTTCGCCTAGGTATTCTCCCGCTGTGTCTTCGTAGAGGTAGCGCAGGAAGTCCATACATGCGGTGGGGGAGTATGCCATGGAAGACAGGGCAGCGGTGGGCGTGATGACGCCGTTGTCGTAGTTCGGTTGGTGAGCGGCGTACCCGGTGGTGCCATTGGGGTTCCGGGTGTAACTCGCCGTCAATCCCCAGCAATCGTCGCCGTAACCAGCGAACCCGTTGGGGTTTTCGACGCAATGCTCAAAGACGATGTCCGTATGGTGGGTGACCACATCCCAGTAGTTGCCATAGGCGTCGGATAGGCCATGTGGATCGAGGCCCAAGTACGAGTAGTGCGCCCAAAACAAGGGGCCTACAGTCCCGGGGGCGCCATTGTGGCTCAAGATGACAGGGAGGCCGTACTGGCTGGAAGAGGAAACGATGTCTCCGTCCCTGGCCCATCCTTCGTGGTATGCGGCGGTGGAGATGGGGTAAGTGGGCGAAGCGGCAGCCAGCAAATAGGTGATCAGGGCTTCATTGTATCCCCTGATCTGGAAATTCATCTGCCAATTGTGATTGGGTGACCAGTGCCAATACAGCACGTTCTCGTTTTGGGTGTACCAGTCCCATTCCACACCTTTCCACAGCACATCGGCCTTTTGCGCTACGATTTGTTCTGTGGCGTTGCCGTCCTTGAAGTATTCCCTCACACAAATGAGGGCTTGGCACATCAAGGCCGTTTCGACCAAGTCTCCGCCATCGTCCAAGGGGCTAAACGGAATGACCGCTCCCGTATTTCCATCGATCCAATGCGGCCAAGCGCCGTGAAAACGGTCCGCATCCCACAGGAAATCCAAGGCTGTGTTCAGGTGGGACACTCCCTCCGATGCGGGGATGTACCCATTTTCTATGCCCACGATCACATTCATGAGGCCAAAGCCGGAGCCGCCCATGGCGATGGTGTTTTCGTCAAAGGCCAGGTCATTGACATGGATCCGCTCTCGTGACAGCTTCGAGGTAGGGTGCGCATAGTCCCAGAAATACTTCAAGGCATCTACCTGAAGGCTGTCCATCAACTGGTCATCCGTGAGCTGGGCGGACACCGCGCTCGGGCTAAACGCCACAAGGAGGGCGGCCCATAGGACGCGCCGCGATTTTGCACTTCTCTTCATGCGTCCAGTAAAATAAGAAGAAGCCAGGGGAGGGCATTGCATGCGAACCGTCCCGGCGTAATTGAAACGTCTGTGAAGTTGGAATGGGGCAGCTATTCCCGCGCTGTCAACGCCCGTCTGCGGATTTCTTTTGGCTTGTTGGCCCAAGTTTGAGGGCGACATTGACACCATGAATTCAATGATGATTTTCGCGGTCATGGCGTTGGTGTTGCCCATTCTCGTCATCTACAACCGCCGCAAGAAGAAGTAAGGCATGGGCGGTCGCCGCAGGGCTTGGTCGAGGGGCTACCTTGTAGCATGGCGAAAACCAAGCAAATGCGGTGGGTACACCGCGCCGTCGCCCGTGCGGCTGTCCTCGTGGGCAAAAAAGAAGGCCCTGAACAGGCCCTGAGCTTGGCCCGCCAATTTGAGCATGAGGCCGAGAAGACATCCATGCCCCGTCGCGATGCGCTCAAGGTGATGGGCGCCATGGCGGCACTGCCCTTGATGGCAAGCGCGGGTTGTGGCAAAGAACGCAGGCTCGCCAACACCACAGTAGCGGTCATTGGCGGTGGACTCGCTGGGTTGACAGCTGCGCTCAAGTTGCAGGACAAGGGCATGACGCCTCAGGTGTACGAGGCTTCCAATCGGTTTGGAGGCAGGGCCATGACTGTAGAGGGTGTCTTAAATGGCGGCAGGTCCTTCGAGGCGGGAGGTGAATTCATAGACCAGGAGCATGAGTGGATGCTCAGTTTGGTGAACCGTTTTGGCCTTGGTTTGGATGATTTGGAGGCGTCCGAGTTGGACGGCATGCGCTACCTCTTCAACGGTGAGGAGGTGTCCATGGAGGAGCTTGTCGAAGCGACGGCGCCATTCTTGCCGGTGTTCCTCGCCGATGCGGCGGCCCTGGAGGCCGATTACGATGCAAAAGCTGCGGAACTCGATGCGCAGACCTGCATGGAATATTGGGACATGTTGGGCCTTGGCGGCGTTTTGCGCGCCGTGCTTGAGGTGGCGGTACTGACGGAGTTTGGTCGGGCTTCATCACAACTCTCGGCGTTGCATTTTGTCGAGGACCTCCCTCAGGTACACGATGGCACAGCGGATGTGGACGGGGTGGAGCGTTACAAGTTCAGCGGAGGCACCCAAGCCCTTGTGCAGGCCATGGTCCAGGAATTGGGCGGCGAGGCAGGCGGACGTCTGATGTCGGGCGCGCGGCTGTTGACGGTGAAGCGCAATGGAAGGGGGTTCAACCTCACATTTGACGGTGGGGAGGAGGTAGAGGTGGACATCGTGTTGCTCGGCATGCCGTTGCCCGCTTTGCGGCAGGTAGCATTCGAAGGGGTGGATCTTCCCGACACCTTGAAAACGTACATCGCAGAGGCTGGGATGGGGGTGCACGCCAAGGTGATCGCGGGATTCACAGGCACACCGTGGCGCAACGCTGGCTATGATGGGGAAGTGCTCTCCAATGCAGGCCTTCAGACCTGCTGGGACACCAATCCGCTCCAAGCGGGCGATGGGTCCTTGACGTTTTTGCTGGGCGGAGATGCCGCGGTAGACCTTTCACCCAGCAGCGCTGATACATTGGCCGATGGCTTCACGGACCACTTGTCTGCTTTGTACCCTGAATTGCCCGGTGCCCGCAACGGCGTGGCTTGGGCCATGAATTGGGGCCAGGAGGCGGGCTTTGAAGGGAGCTACTCTTGTCTCAACCGCGGGCAGTACACCGCAGCCATGGACCACTTTTACTTCGAAGGTGATCAAGAGGAGCGCCAGGTGGGGTTCGTGGACAACCTCGGTTTTATTGGTGAGGCCTTCAGTGGCGATTATTGGGGCTACATGGAGGGGGCCGTACAAACAGGGGGGCTGGCCGCCAAGCATGTGGTGGACGAACTCGTCTGACCCGGTTGATTCAATTCAAGGGCTGTAGAAAGAAGCGCTCTGCAAAGAGGGTGCACCTCACCTGCAGCGCAAGGGCGCTATTTTGAGCGCTACCAATTTGACGTTACCATGAAATACCTGCTCTACTTCTTCCCCGCCTTGTTGTTGGCGGCCTGTTCTTCGCCCGCTGGCGATCAGCGATCCGATGCGGACGCTTTGTTTGCCCAAAACGCCGAGACGGCAATGGCCCTCATTCGCGATTTTGACAGCGAAAACATCGATGCCATTCGGTCTCATTTTGCCGACAGTGCGCGGTGGCGTCCCACCACCTTTGGCCAGACAGAACCTGCCTCGCTCGAAGACAAGGTGACAGGGTGGACTGCAGCATTCGCGAAGTATGACTTCGACCTTGCCACTGAAGCACCACGCCTTTTGCCCGGGGTAAATGCAGAAACAGGTGCGCCGGATGGTTCTGTGCGCGTCTACTTTGATTGGGATTTGATTCGCCCCGCTACCGACAGCACAGAACGAAAGTCCGTGACCATCACCTACTATGAGAGCTGGGACTTCGACGCCGATGGTAAGATCTGGCTCACCCAAATTTTTGGGGACGAAACCGCCGCCATGCAGGCGTTGAATGGGATGTGAAACCAGCAGGGAATGCATAAAAAAAGGCGGGCCAGAGCCCGCCTTTTTTGTGCTGTGTGATTGGGCTCAGAAACGGGTTCCGAATCCAATGGAAACCCCTACCATGGGGTCGTTGAGTAGCATGCCGACGTTGAGTTGCGGCGCGACATACAGGACGTCTTTGAAGTCGATGTATCGCCCGGCGTTGATACCGAGGTCGAGGTTGTTGAGGGGGTCGTCCACATCGAGGCCTACATAGTAATCCCCCATGAAGTACTGGCCGCCAATGGACAGATCAAGGGCGTCAAAGGTCCCGCCAAAACCGGCTTTGGCGGTTAGAACGATGTCATCAGCAACGGCGTAACCGACAGTAGGAGCGATGGTCACTCCTGTCGAAAAGAGGTTCAACAAGGTCGTGGCGTCACCTGTACCGAGGTACCAAGAGCCTTGGGGCTGGGCAGCGTCCTGCGCGTATGCAGAGGCAACGAGTCCCGTTGCGAGGAAAAGGGTCAATATTCTTTTCATGAGTTGAATTGATTTTATCCAATGTCTCAAGTACACGGGCTCTATTTCATTGAAAAACATAATCTTGTTGACACAAGACGTGTTCAATGGACACGAATCTGTAGCAAACACAGTGGTTTTAGCGCGTGTAGGTAAAGTCTTACCGGCTGCAATGGGGGCGCATTTGGTGGAAAAGCCATGGCCATCCGCCTATGGTCCACAAGAGAACCAGTGCCCAAAAAGCGACGAAATAGGGGTCGTTGGCTTCGGTATCGTGAAAATTGAGCAGGGTGAAGACCACGCCTTCCATGATGGCCTCGGCCCAAAAGAGGATGTGGAAACCCTGGGTCCAGCGGACGAGGAGTTTGGTCCGCCTGGCTATATCCTTTCGCAACGCCCCATACAGCAGATAATAACCAGCCGTTGCCATGGCCATAAACAGGAGCGGGAGAACGAAGCCCGGCACTTGTTCGGAGCGCATGGTTTCATGCGTGGCGATGAAAATGACGCCCGCGGTCACGTTCCACGACAGGTATAGGGTCAACCAGCGCATCTGGGACATGCTGCAACGTAAGCACGCTGGGGTAGCCGGTCAAATAAAAAAGGCCGGCATGGAGCCGGCCTTTTTCGGTATCGTAATCCCACCGGAGTGGGCAGTTTAGTTGCGTTGTACGCAGGGACGAAGAGGACTCAGAGGACCTGAACGTTGACGGCATTGAGGCCCTTAGGACCTTCCTTGATGTCAAAACTGACAGAAGAGCCATCGGCGATGTCGCCAGTGACTGCTTTGATGTGAACGAAGACATCTTTGGACCCGTCATCGGGAGTGATGAAGCCGTAGCCCTTGTCGTCGTTGAAGAATTTAACTGTTCCCTGCATGGGGTAAAACTTAAAAATGAGCCGCGAAGCTAGGTGTAGAAAGCCGTGTTGCGACACAAAAGGCAAGAAAAGCTTCAAATCGATTGAATATCCTACGGACTTGGAGTGAAACCTCATTGGGGTTCAACGTAATTTCGGGACATGCGGCACACTCAAAAAAGCACAACGAAAAGGACGGGTTTGTTGGCAGTGATGCTGCTTGCTGCTTCGGCATTGGGCGTTCAAGCGCAGGTGTTGATTGGGGAAGTAGACCCATTTGGAGACCTCGCCGATGGATTGGACCGAGGAGAAGATTGGATTGAACTGGTCAATGTGGGGGTTGAGGCCACCTCCTTGGAGGGGATGCGCCTTTCAGACGATCCAAATGACTGGGGCAAGTGGAGGCTGCCCTCTGTGGTCTTGGCGCCCGGAGAACGTTTGCTTGTGTGGTGTTCGGGCCGCGATGTCGGGGGCATTCACCATTGGGAATGTCCAGCAGATGACGAAGACATGTGGCGCTACTTGGCCCCCGCTCAGGCGCTCAGTGAGGATTGGCGTACCCTGGAGTTTGACGATGCGGGGTGGCCAGAAGGTCAAGGAAGTTTGGGATACGGCGACGGTGATGACGCTGTCCAGGTCAATGCCAATGTGGTCTTCATGAGGCGCAGTTTCCAAGTGGCCAATGTCGACGAACTGATCCACGGTCTCTTGGCGGTGGACTATGACGACGGCTATGTGGCTTTTCTCAATGGGCGGGAAGTGGCCCGCTCCGCTTCTATGGCGGATGCCTCTGTGGCGCACAACGCGCCTTCCGCTGACCTTCATGAAGCAGAGCTGTATGCCGGTGGGACGCCCGAGTCTGTGGCCTTTGACCCCCGAGAGTGGCTTGTTGAAGGTGAAAACGTGCTGTCGGTGCAAGTGCACAACTACGGTGCCAACTCCTCCGACCTGACAGCCCGGCCTTTCATGGGATTGGCCAGATCTGGCCCGACCCCTGTCCCATTCCAGCCTTTACCGGATTGGTGGGTGCCCGTCCCTTCAGAATTCCACACCAACTTCAAGTTAAAGCCGGGAGAGCCGGTGATCCTTTCCGATGCAGACGGCACACTGCTCGATCTGGCCACCTTGCCCCATGAATTGCGCAGCGGCATCTCCATGGGGCGGTCTGAAGGAGCGACAGATTGGTGTTTCTACGAAGCGCAGACCCCCGGCGATGTCAATCCCGGGGACTGTATGTCTTTCATCGCACCGCCCCCTGTTGTGCAGCCCGCTTCAGGCCCGTTTTCGGCAGCCCAAGTGACCGCCACCATGGGCACACCCGTGGGGATGCCGGGCCAAGACTTGCCGCCCATGACGCTCCGATACACCACGGATGGTTCAGAGCCTACGGAGGCCTCTCCCGTGTTTACGGGGGGCTGGAGCCCGCAGGTCACCACAGTGCTCAGCATTCGGTCCTTTGGTGAAGGCATGGTGCCCAGCGCCACGGTAGACCGAACCTACTTTTTGGGCGCGCCATCCAACGGCCTGCAGAAGGTGAGCATCATTACGCATCCCGATCATTTGTGGGATTGGAATACCGGCATCTATGTGTCGGGGCCAAATGCGGGCCCAGACTATCCCTTTTTCGGTGCCAATTTCTGGGAGCCTTGGTCCAAGGAGAGTCGGCTGACATGGTTTGATACCAACGCGGAGCCGGTGGCTGAAGCACGTTTGGACCTCGAGATCCACGGCGGCTGGTCCCGGGCCGAAGCGCAGCGGTCCTTCAGATTGGACTTCAAGAAGCGATACACAGGGCCGTTGGAGCACGCGGTCTTCGCTTCTAAACCTGACATTGAAGCCTTTGGTAACCTCAACTTGCGCAACGGTGGCCAGGCGTCGTGGGAGAATAAATTTCAGGATGCTTTCTACGGTGAGCTGGCGTTGGAGACCAATGTTGTCGCTTCCGGTTGGCGCCCTGTGGAGGTCTACCTCAACGGAGAGTATTGGGGCGTCTATGGTGCCCGAGAAAAAGCCGATGAGCAGTACGTCGAAGACAACTTTGGATGGGACAAAAACGGGGTGGACCTCGTCAGTGCCTTCGCCAGCCTAAATGGCGGCCCAAGTGCGTTTGAAGCGACCGTAGATCCCCTGTTGGAGATGCCCGATGGCTCGCTTTCATTCCGCGACGCCTTCGCTGCCAATTTTGACGTGGCGTCGTTCATCGATTACCACATCTTCGAAATCCACGGTCAAAACGTGGACTGGATCGCGGCGCCGTGGGGCCAAAACAACGTGAAGTACTTCAGGGCCCACGAAGGCGATAAGTTGTGGCGCCCCATGCTCTACGATACCGATGCTTGTTTTGGGGCGTGGGGCACGAGTCCCTACGACAACTATCTCAACCTCGCGCTCAACCCTCCGTACGACTCGCGGTTTACGGACTTGTTCCGAAAAGTGTTGGCCGACGACTCATACCGTTGTGCCTTCGCGACGCGGACGTGCGACTTGTTGGAGACGTCGTTTTCTTCGGCCGTCTTCGATACCCGTTTGGCCATGACAGAGGCCTTCATGATGCCGGCCATGGTACACCACATCGACCAATGGGGCTCTCCGGCTTCTGTGGCGTATTGGCAGCAGCGCGTTGAGCTCATGCGCAACCACAATGAAGAACGCGCCGATCCGGAACGCTGGCAAGTCGCCCAAGAGTTTGGTTATGAAGCGCCCAAGCTTTTGACGGTGAATTGGTCTCCTCCCTTTGCGGGCGAAGTGAGGGTCAATGAGATGACCGGCCTCAACATCGGTTGGGATGGACTCTACTTTGGCGAATGTCCCATTCGGTTGGCTGCAGTGCCTGAAGAGGGCTACGGCTTCTTGGGTTGGCAGGAAAACCTGCACACTTCCTTGGGACTGGTGGACACCTCCGATCCATTCCCCGAGGTGGCCTTGACCGACGATGATCAGTTCTTCGCCATTTTCGGCCCCTGCCTCGACGGTGTCGAATTGAGCATTGCGTTCGGCGAGGGCACCTTGGAGGCCCAGGCGACAGGGTCCTCGCAGCCGTTGAGCTTCAGTTGGTACCTCGATGGGGTTCAGGTGGGGCAAGGCGCCACGCTTGTGCCCAATGCAACAGGCGAATACCTATTGACAGCGACCAATGGCTCCTGCACTTTGTTCGCCCAGCCTTTCCCGTGGCCAGCAGGGCTCGGTGACGGCGACGGCGGAGTGGTAGGTGTGGCCAATCCAACGCCTACCGCCCCCGTGTTGTCGGTGGTGCCCAACCCCGCTTCGGGCCCCGTTGTAATCATGGGAGCAGGGGAGGGAGACCTGACGGTGGTCGATCCCAATGGCCGCATCTGTTTTGCGGCTTACGGGGTGCAATTGCCCTTTGCACTCGACACGGACACATGGTCAGGCGGGTTGTATGCGGTGAGCGTACACAATGCGGAGGGCCAGCGCAGCGCGCGCTTTGTCTTGCGTCCATAATGTGTAACTTTTGGATGGGTGTTCCGTAAATGCCCCCACAATTGTTGCCGCATGCCTTGGTCCACTTTCCTTGATGTTTATCTCTGTTTTGGCTTGATTTCAGTCGCTCATTGGGCGGTGGTAAGCCTGTGCCGTGTCTTCGGGTCGGTGCCTTCAGGGATTCCGCAGTAAAGAACACGAGTGCGGCGCCTAGAGAAGGCTTCGGTTGAAGCATGAGTTCGGGGTCTACCTTCGCGGGCCATGGCCGTCCCCAATCGAACCGTTGGTGTAGAAGAGTTCATAGCGGGTTCCCGAGAAGAAGGGGCTTTGCTTTTGGACGCGCGTTCTCCGGCTGAATTTGAAGAGGCCCATATCCCCGGGGCGCTGTCATTCCCCCTCTTTGATGACGCTGAGCGCGCGGAAGTGGGGACCCTTTACAAGCAAGAGGGGCGGGAAATGGCGGTGGAGCGGGGATTGGAATTCATCGGGCCCAGGATGGCCGAGATGGTCCGTGCTGCCAAGCGCCTGTTTGCCGATCAGCCCGACCGCAGGCCCATCCACCTATATTGTTGGAGAGGGGGCATGCGCAGCGGCTCGCTGAGTTGGTTGCTCCGCACGGCAGGCTTGCCCGTGGTGCTGTTGGAAGGGGGGTACAAAGCATACAAGCAAACTTTGCCGGCTTTCATGGGCCAAGAATGGCCATTGGTAAGGGTCGGTGGGTACACGGGCTCAGCCAAGACAGCGGTGTTGCACGCCTTGGCCGATGCCGGTGAGCAGGTCGTGGACCTCGAAGGATTGGCCTGTCACTTCGGATCAGCCTTTGGCAACTTGGACCGGCATGCACAGCCGACGTCGGAACATTTTCGCAATCTGCTGGCGGAGGCACTCAAAGGGTTGGATTCCGGCCGTCGCATCTGGGTGGAGAATGAGAGCCGAAAGATTGGCAACGTGCACCTTCCCGAACCTTTTTACAAGCGCATGATCGCTTGTCCGACCCTGGAGATGCTCCGAAGCATGGATGACCGTGTGGCCCACCTGGTGGGCATGTATGGTGACTACGATACGGGGTTGTTGCGGGATGCCTTTGCGGCCATACGGGCCGAGTTGGGCGGAGCCCAGACGGAAGAAGCCATTGCGGCATTGGAAGCAGGCGACCTCGCCACTGCTGCCCGCATCGCCCTCGCTTATTACGACAGAACCTACGAGCATGGTTTGCAAAAAAGGGCCGGGGACAATCGGCATCCGGTCGATGCGCAAGGCTTGTCTTTTGCCGAATGTGCGAGGCAGCTCGTAGACTCCGCAGAACGCATGGGTCTCTGACCCACCTTTGTGGGCATGGACCCACATGAAGTCAAACTGACGCAGTACAGCCACGGTGCGGGCTGCGGTTGCAAAATCGCCCCTGGTGTGCTCGATCAAATCTTAGGGCAACTCGGTGCCCAGACTGAAGATCCAAGGTTGTTGGTGGGGCATGGCGCCCGCGATGATGCGGCGGTTTATGACCTCGGCGACGGAACGGCAGCGGTCTCCACAACCGACTTCTTCATGCCAATTGTGGACGATCCCCACACATTTGGCCGCATCGCCGCCGCCAACGCCATTAGCGACATCTATGCCATGGGCGGTCAGCCATTGATGGCCATCGCCATCCTGGGGTGGCCTGTCGACAAGCTGGAGCCGGAAGTGGCAGGCAGGGTGCTTGAAGGGGGGCGTTCGATTTGCGCTGAAGCGGGCATTCCATTGGCAGGAGGCCACAGCATCGACAGTCCTGAGCCCATTTTTGGATTGGCGGTGACGGGCCGCGTGACTGTGGCCAAGCTCAAGAAGAATGGAGGAGCAGCTGTGGGCGACAGGTTGTACCTGACCAAACCGCTGGGGGTAGGGATGGTCACCACGGCCCAGAAAAAAGGCCGCGTTCAAGCGGAACACCTTCAGGCGGCGGCTGACAACATGACCAAACTCAACAAGGTCGGTGCAGCGCTTGGAAACATCGAGGGTGTTCACGCCATGACAGATGTGACCGGCTTTGGATTGGCAGGACACGCTCTCGAGATGGCCCGTGTGACAGGCGTCGATTTGGCTGTGAAGAGCAACTGGCTTCCGGCATTGGATCGCGCAGGATTGGAGGCCTACCACGCGGCGGGCTGCATTCCAGGAGGGACCCGCCGAAATTTCGCGAGTTATGGCGCGGAGCTCGACTTGGAAGGCGGAGGCGATTTTGAGCGCGACTTGTTGTGCGACCCTCAGACGAGCGGTGGCCTGTTGGTGGCGGCTGCGCCTTCAGCTGCAGCTGAAGTAGAGGCGGCACTGAGGGCAGCAGGATGTCATGCAAGCGCCATAGGTGAGGTCATCAGTGGCACAGGTCGGGTCAAGCTCACCGATTGATCACTATCGCAATCGGGCGGTAACCCACCCTTCCAGTACAGCGATGTGGGGCAGGGTGCCGGCCAGCAGAAAACCCAGGGCAGTGCGCTCGCTGATGATCGCCTGCTGGGCACTCCACATGACCGCTGCGGCCATGATGGCAAATGCCACTGTGAGCGGGATACTGCGCAGGTAAAGCGCACCAAAAGACGTGCTCGTGGATTGGCGTTCTTGGAATTCTTCGAAAAACGCTTCCCGAGAATGGGCGATTGCGAAGTACAAGGCAAACGCCAGCAACAGGTCGTCTACACACCATGCTAGGACCACGCCACAAAGGGCAAGCAGGCCATTGCGCCAAGTGGAGTGCAAGGTGGCGGCCAGGATCAATGCCGACGCAGAGGTAAGCTGCAAGGGGAGGTTGCGCCCACCGAAACCCGCATCAAGGTCCCAACCAAAATCACGGAGGACAGTCAGCGCGTCCGGGCGTGTGATCAGCGGTGCCAAGATGGCCAGTCCCATGACCAACCCGCCGATGCGGGTGGCGGGAGACCGCCCGGCCATGGCGTCCACCCTCAGGTGGGACATGCCGAAATGATACGCGCTGGCCAGTAAAAAGACACCGAGCATCACGGGGGGCGCCCATTCAAATGCGACCCAGCACAACCCGATGGCTGCGATATACGGGAGCGCAAAAGACTGGCGAAGTGGGCCTTCTGGATCGCCGTGCATGTGGGCGTGTAGGATGTGGTCGAGGGCGCCGTGCTGCAATCCGACGGCTGCGATGAGGGCTACTGCCAAAACCAGCTGGCCCTCGGGCCACAAGTGCTCCAAGACCAACGCGCTGGCGAGACCGATGCCGATCAGGCCAATGGTCCAGCGCCGAACAGTTTGGGCATCGTGAAAGAGGGGGGGGTGAGCACCGAACATAAGGCAAAGGAAAGGCCCACCCCCGAAAGGGGATGGGCCTGGTTTCCTTGCGGGATTGCGGAGGGATTAGCCCTTGGCGCTGTCCTTGACAGCCAAAGCGTAAATCACCAGACCGAATCCGATCTTGTTGATGGCGTCACCAATGTTGTAGATGACGTCCATGTCCATGGCGCCCATCAGGAATGAGTACCACTGGCCTTCGCCCGTACCCACCATGTAACCGAGGGGGTAGATGGCCCATCCAGCGAGGACGAACCAACCGAGCCACTTGTTGGCTTCAGCGACCGCACCGCCAGCATTTGCCGCCAACTCCTTCACTTCACCGAACCACACCAAGTAGACGATGTAGAAGTAAGCGAGACCTGAGAAGAGGCCCCAGAGCCATGCATCTCCTGGGTACACGGCTTCACCGTAGTATCCCGTCACGAGCATGATCACAGACGCGAAAATGAGTTTCCACATCAGGCTCATCGTACCTCCTGCCTTCTTGGTGATGAGGTAGAACTCCACGCACATGAGTGGTACCGTCAGGGTCCAGTCCACATAGCGGAACGCTGTGGGGCTGTCGCCTGTCGCGAGGTAGTAATCGCGCATGTAGTAGTAGTGCACGAAAGCAATGAAAGTGATGATACCACTGACAAGCAGTGATGTCCTCCACTTTTTGTCGACGTTCGACATTTCGAAGAAGAAGAAGATGGACGCTGCCATCATGGCCATGCAGCCCACGAAGAAGGTGAAACTGGTGGCGTTGTCAAAAAATTCGCTGGTATAGAGACTTGCGTCAGCGAGGAATAATGAAAGGTTCATTTGTATTGTGTGGTTTTGAACGTGTTCAACGTACACTCTAAAACCCACAGATAGGAACCTTGTTCAATGAAGTTGTAAAAAAACTAAACGTAAAAACCGAAAATGGCGGAGGGGTTCAGGAATTCAGGCTGTTCAAGCCCGTAAAAATTTTGTGCATGGGCAATCCCATGACGGTATAGAAGCTCCCATTTATGCTGTGAATCCCGCAGGCACCGATCAAATCCTGAGCGCCATAGGCACCCGCCTTGTCGAAGGGTTGGTGGTATTTGATGTAATGGTCTGCAAATTCTTTCGATAGGTGTCCAAACGACACGGATGTGGTGTCGTGGTCGGTAATGAGGACGTCTGGCGTTCGGCCGTCGACCAGGGTAAATGCCGTCGTGACCTCGTGCGTATTGCCGGAAAGCCGTTCGAGCATTTGGACCGCTTCTGCCGCTGATTGCGGCTTCTCCAGGGTGTCGCCTTCGATTTGTACCACCGTATCGCTGGCAATCAAGATTTCTTCGGGCACCATGGTGTCAGCGGCTGCTCGTGCTTTGAGCTCGCTGATAAAGCGGGGAATGTCCGGTCCTGCGAGGTGGTCAGGGTACACTTCATCGGCATGGGCGGGCCTGATTTCAAAAGGGATGCCCAACATGCCCAGGAGCTGCTTGCGCCGAGGAGAGGCGCTGGCCAAGACGAGTTTCCTGTCTTGAAGAGCTGGAATCAGCGAAAGGGCGGAGGGCGAGTCTGGAGTAAACAGCATGGTTGACGTGTATGAACGGTGCAAAACAACACCTTGCGGAGAGAAGCGTTCATGTGGTGGGCATTAGCCCCAAGCGTAATTTCGCCGGGACACCGCGCCTACATGGACAGCATACTCATTCTCGACTTCGGTTCTCAATACACCCAGCTCATCGCGAGAAGGGTGAGGGAGCTCAATACTTATGCCGAAATCAAGCCATGGAATGGCGATTGGCGCAATCTTTTGGACACACCACCAGAAGAGGATGATTTGGGACGCCGTTGGAAGGGGGTCATTTTGTCGGGAAGTCCACACAGCGTGCGAGAGGCAGAGGCTCCATCCCCTGATCTGGAGGGTGTGCGGGGCAAATGGCCTGTTCTCGGTGTTTGCTTTGGAGCCCAATGGTTGGCACACCATGGCGGAGGGCTGGTTGAGGCCAGTGACAGCAGAGAGTATGGCCGTGCTCATCTCAGTGAAATTGACACGACCGACCGCTTGTTTTCGGGGATGACGCCCGGAAAGCAGGTGTGGATGAGCCACGGTGATACCATTCAAAACATCGGCGCCGGTGCGCGCATCACTTGCTCTACACGCGATGTCAAGCATGCTGGATTTGCATATGCCGATGAGCCGACCTGGGGCATTCAGTTTCACCCCGAGGTGTACCACAGCGAGGAAGGACTGACGCTGCTGCGCAATTACGTGCACGACATCTGCGGTTGTGCGGCGGATTGGACGCCGGCTCATTTTGTGGATTCTACGGTCGAGGAGCTCAAGGATCAACTCGGTCAAGACCGCGTGGTCTTGGGGCTGAGCGGGGGCGTGGATTCCAGTGTGGCCGCGATGCTGCTGCACAAGGCGATCGGTGATCGGCTCTACTGCATTTTCGTGGACAATGGCCTTTTGCGAAAGCACGAATTTGAAGAGGTGCTGGAAGGGTATGAGGGCATGGGGCTCAACGTCAAAGGCGTCCGGGCGGCAGACCGCTTTTATGCGGCATTGTCTGGAGTGTCTGACCCAGAAGGCAAGCGCAAGGCCATTGGGGCGACATTCATCGACGTCTTCGACCATGAAAGTGGCCTGCTCGACGATGTGAAGTGGCTCGGCCAAGGCACCATTTACCCCGACGTGATCGAGAGCGTATCGGCCACGGGTGGTCCCAGTGCCACCATCAAGTCACACCACAATGTGGGTGGTTTGCCCGACTACATGAAGCTGCAAGTCGTGGAACCGCTGCGCATGCTGTTCAAGGACGAGGTGCGTCGGGTGGGTAAGGAGATGGGCATGTCACCCGAGTTGTTGGGGCGCCACCCGTTCCCCGGTCCAGGATTGGGCATTCGGATTTTGGGTGAAGTGACGCCCGAAAAGGTGCGTTTGCTGCAGGATGCCGATCGCGTTTGGATCGACAAATTGCGCGAGCACGGTCACTACGACCGCGTCTGGCAGGCCGGAACGATTCTGTTGCCTGTGCAAAGCGTGGGGGTGATGGGGGATGAGCGCACTTACGAGCAGGCCGTAGCCTTGCGTGCTGTGACTTCCACCGATGGCATGACGGCAGATTGGGTGGATTTTCCCCACGCTTTTTTGGCCGAAGTGTCCAATGCGATCATCAACAAGGTCCGGGGCATCAATCGGGTCGTCTATGACATCTCCTCCAAACCACCAGCGACCATAGAATGGGAGTGATGCGGAACCTCAGCTTCCGTTGGGGGGCATTGGCCTTGATTGTGCTCTTCGCCGCGGAAGTCGCTGCACAATCTCAGACGCACTCTGTCCTGAGAAAGGAGACGGCGTATGGCATTGCCAAGGCATACGGTGTTGACCTCAATGCCCTGTATGACCTCAATCCATGGGCCGAAGACGGCCTTCGCAAAGGCGACGTGTTGCGGATTCCGGCTCCAATACCGCCTGAGCCTACGGTGGTCTCAGGGGGCGACACTGCCTCGCCGGATGGGTCTCCTGTCCCTGAGGTCCAGGATACCACCCCAGTGCTGTCCTCGCCCTCTCCACAGCCAGATGTGCTCAGCCGCATTCAGGGTGGTGCCGGTCTCACGGTCGAGCCAGAACGTCCTCGCGCTCGGCCGCTGCCGCCATCATGGCCCCGAGACACCTTGCGTGTTGCGGTTTTTTTGCCTTTTTATTCGGGCCGAGACAGCTTGGGTCGCCAAGAAGCCCGGCTCCGTGATGTGGCCGCAGATTGCGCGGCGGGCATTCGCTTGGCCCTGGACTCAGGCCGTCCAGCGGGCGCGCATTTCGATGTGCAATTTCTCGACGTAGGTAGGGACACCGCGGGCGCATTGTTGTGCACGCCGGAAGACTTGGATGCGCTCGGTGGTCCGGTGGACATCGCTGTGGGACCATTAAAGCGATCGCAGTTTTTGGAGGTGAGGACGTGGCCCCAAATGGCTTCGTGTGTGCACGTGGCGTTGACCGACTTGGGGACATCCCTCGCCGAAGGCGAGCCAGGTGTGCTCATGCCGTTCGTGCCAGTGGAGCAACGCATGCAGGCCTTGGCCTCTTTTGTCGCAGGGCATCACAGGGGAGAGCGGGTGCTCTTGTTGGCGACCGGTGACATCCGGAGCCTCATTGCGGAGGAGGCATTTCGGGAGGCTTGGGCGGCGCTGCAGGTCAAGGACAGTTTGTTGTTGCTCGATGAGGTGGAAGTCGCTTCAAGGGGGTTGGGGTCTCTCCGGGATTCCCTCACCGATGTGCGTCGCAATGTGTTGGTGGTGCCCGGTGCCAAGGCCAATCGATCCTTCGCGGGTGTGTTGCAGACCGAAATGCAATTGGGCGACTCTTTGGAGTTCGTGCTGTATGCGGATGCCGCTTGGCGAGAGTTTGATTTTTTGGACGCAGGTCTCATGAACCGCGTTCAGTTTACCATCGTGGACGGAGGCGGCACCTTGCCTGATTCATCGCTTGTAGCCCCCATGGATTCCTCCTATTTCTGCCTTGCCCGGCGCATGGTTGAGTTGAAAGGTGCGCCAGCGGAGTCCTATGGTTGGATGGCGCACGACGTCATGCGCGAGGCCATGACCTGGACATCGGGGTATGGCCCTGGATGGCCCCTTGCTTTGGGGCAAGGACCAGTGTTGATCCGTCCCGCGAGCGTGGCTGCCAATGGCCATTACCGATTTGATTGGATCCCCGTCTCGGAAACGGGTGGAGGGCTTGTCAATTCAGCCGTACGCATTTTGCGGCAACAAGATTACCAATGGGTTGAATGGATGAATTCTGTGCCGGTTCACCAGAGGCCCAAAAGCGACGACTACCATGATGGACGTTGAGTTTCTCGCAGAGGTCCAAGAGGCGTTCAAGTCCATTCAGGACCGTCAGATTTCCGCTTTGTGTGAGTTCGATGGTGCGCTGGATGTGGTGCGCGATCGTTGGGACCGCCCCGGTGGCGGCGGCGGCGACACGCGGATCTTGAAAGAGGGCCGGGTCATCGAAAAAGGCGGGTTGAATTTCTCTGCTGTGGAAGGCGAGGTGAATGCCCCGTTGGCGCAACAGCTCAGTACCGAGGCCGGACGTTTTGCCGCCACGGGGGTGTCCAGCGTCCTCCACCCCAATTGTCCCCATGTGCCCATCATTCACATGAATGTGCGCTATTTCACTTTGGATGATGGTACGTGGTGGTTTGGAGGCGGCATCGACCTGACGCCACACTACGTCATACCGGCGGAAGCCAAGGCCTTTCACCAAGACTTGAAAGCGGTATGTGACCGGCACGCGGTGGCCGATTACGCCACATTCAAGCCATGGGCGGACCGTTACTTCAGCATTCCCCACCGGGAGGAGTCAAGGGGGGTCGGTGGCATCTTTTTCGACCACATTGGGCGAGACGGCAAGGCCAATAGGCAGGAGGTCCTCGATTTCTGTCTAGACCTGGCGGGACAATTTGCTGCGATATATGTGAAGAGGGCGGAGCCGTTTGTCCAACAATTCGTGTCCGCTGAGGACGCCGAGTGGCAGGGCCTTAGGCGCGGCCGTTATGTCGAGTTCAATCTGGTGCACGATCGGGGAACGCGGTTTGGGCTGGTCTCCGGCGGCCGCACGGAGAGCATTCTGATGAGCCTCCCGGACCGGGCGCATTGGACGTATGACTTCCAAGCCAAACCGGGCAGCCCTCAAGCAGAGACGCTCGATTGGTTGCGCAAGGGGGTGGCAGGCGTCGATTGGCTCGCCCAGTAATCAGGGAATCCCGATGTATTTGTGGGTCTGAAGGCTGATGCGCCAGCCTGGTCGGGTCGCAATCCAAGACAAGATCCAGAAGGTGGCGTCGTCCCGTTTGTCCCATTCAGGTTGCAGAAAGAGGCCGCAGTCCCCGTTGACCTTTTCGGCGTGCTCTGCCGCCCACTCGAGGTCGCTGCGGTGGAACACGATGACCTTGAGTTCATGGGCCAAGGCATAGACCTCAGTCCGGCAAGCCTTGAATTTTTTGGGGGACAAGGTTACCCAGTCCCAATCTCCCGTCAGGGGGTGCGCGCCGCTGGTCTCGATGTGGGTCTGAAGTCCGGCAGCCCTCAGTCCATCCGTCAATGGGTTCAGGTCGTGCATGGCGGGTTCGCCACCGGTCACCACCACCATCTTTCGTCCGCTCTCGAGGGCAGCGTTGACAATCGCCTCTACCGTTTGACGGGGGTGGGCCTCCGGGTCCCAGCTTTCCTTGACGTCGCACCACACGCATCCGACGTCGCATCCGCCCAAGCGGATGAACCAGCTGGGTGTGCCGGTATGGGCGCCTTCCCCTTGCACGGTGGCAAAGGCCTCCATTACGGGGTAGGTGATGTCGTTCATGCCAAACGTCCGAAGAGGTCGAATTCAGTGGCGGACTCAATGGTCACATCGGCAAAGTCGCCCAAGCGCACGTAGGTGTCATCGCCGGATTCTACGCGGACCTCGCAGTCGACATCGGGGCTGTCATACTGCGTGCGCCCGATGAAAATACCAGCGTCGTTGCGGTCGAACAATACCTTGAAAGTCTTGCCCACCTTGGCGGCATTAAGCTCTGCACTGATGCCCGCTTGAAGGGACATCACTTCCTCCACACGCCTGCGTTTCTCCTCCTCTGGAACGTTGTCTTCCATGGTGTAGGCGTGGGTATCCTCCTCATGGCTGTATGTGAAGCAGCCGAGCCGGTCGAACCGGCTTTCGCCCACCCAGTCGAGCATCTCTTTGTGGTCGTCTTCGGACTCTCCCGGAAACCCACAGATCAGGGTCGTTCGGATCGCGATGTCCGGAATGCGTGTGCGGATATCGGACAACAGTTTGGCTGTCTTTTCCCGTGTGATGCCGCGGCGCATGTTCTTGAGCACCTGATCGGCACCGTGTTGCAACGGCATGTCGAGGTAGTGGCAGACATTGTCTTGCTCGGCCATCACGTCGAGAACATCCATGGGGAAGCCGCTGGGGAAGGCGTAGTGCAGGCGAATCCAATCGATGCCGTCCACCGCACTCAGCTGGCGCACCAGCGAGGCCAGGCGGCGCTCCTTGTAGAGGTCCAGGCCGTAGTAGGTAAGGTCCTGCGCAATCAAGATGAGTTCCTTCACGCCTTGGGCAGCCAACCCTTCCGCCTGTTTTACGAGGTCTTCAATCGGGGTCGAGCGGTGCTTCCCGCGCATCAGTGGAATGGCGCAAAAAGCGCAAGGGCGGTCACAGCCCTCGGCAATTTTCAGGTAAGCGTAATGCTGTGGGGTCGACAACAAGCGCTCGCCAACCAGTTCCTTGCGGTAGTCGGCGTTGAGCGTCTTGAGCAGTTTTGGCAACTCCCGGGTGCCGAAATAGGCGTCCACATCGGGGATTTCCTGCTCCAGTTCATCGCGGTAGCGCTCACTCAAGCATCCGGTGACATAGACGCGCTCGACCCTCCCGTCTTGCTTCGCATCGGCGAACTGGAGGATGGTGTCAATGCTCTGCTGCTTGGCACTCTCGATGAAGCCGCAGGTGTTGATGATGACGACCGGTGCCCCTTCGACAGGGGTGTCGTGGGTGACGTCAAAGTCATTGGCCTTGAGTTGTCGCATCAAGACCTCCGAGTCGAAGGTGTTCTTGGCGCAGCCCAAGGTGACGACGTGCGCGCGACGGCGCGTTGCGGATCGGGCCCTCATGCTTCTGGGGTTTCTTGGCCAAATGAAGAGGGGAGCAGGGAGTCGACGAACTCCATGGCATTGAACACCTGGAGGTCTTCCGGTTGTTCGCCCACGCCGATGAAGCGCACGGGGATCTTGAATTCCTCCGCGATACCGATGACAACACCCCCTCGGGCTGTGCCATCCAGTTTGGTCAGCACCATACCCGTCACTTCGGTGGCCGCTGTGAATTGCTTGGCTTGCTCCATGGCGTTCTGGCCCGTGGAGCCGTCCAGCACCAACAGCACCTCATGGGGCACACCGGTGGCGAGTTTCTGCATCACCCGCTTGATCTTGGAAAGCTCTTCCATGAGGTGCTTCTTGTTGTGCAGTCGGCCTGCAGTGTCAATGAGCACCACATCGTGGTTCTTGGCCACGGCGCTTTGCACTGCGTCAAAGGCCACTGCTGCTGGATCTGCATCCTGTCCTTGTGCCACAAAGTGGGCGCCGGAACGTTCAGCCCAAACCTTGAGTTGGTCTACGGCAGCGGCCCGAAATGTATCTGCGGCTCCGACTGTGACCTTGAGGCCTTGCTGGGCAAACTGATGGCAAAGCTTGCCAATGGTGGTGGTCTTTCCCACGCCGTTGACACCGACAATCAGAAAGACATAGGGCCCGGTGGTAGCGGGCAGTGTGAGGTCCGTCGGTTGGTCTCCTCGGTGGGCTTCGAGCATGCCAACAATCTCCTCGCGCAGCATGGGCAGGAGCAGGTCTATGGACTTTGATGCGGCCTTTGAAGTCCGATCCTCGATGCGCTCGATGATGCGGGTCGTTGTACCCACACCGATATCACTGGTGATCAAGGCTTCCTCGAGCTCTTCCAGTACATCGTCGTCGATGTCTTTTTTACCGAGGACAGCACGGGACAGTTTTTCCAGCACCCCCCGCTTGGTACGGGCCAACCCGCGATCGAGGGATTCCTTCTTTTCTGAGCTGAAAAGCCGCTTGAAGAATGACATGTGCCTAAGGTAGGGGGTGAATACAACGAGGGCCGGCTTCACGGGTATGGAAGGCGGCCCTCGGGGTGCCCGTCAGGGCATGGTCAGGGTTCGGAATCAGTTCGCGAACCAAGCCTTCACGTTGTCGTTGTGCACGACTTCTTGACGGAAGGCATAAGCACCCGTTTTGGGGCTCTTGTACATCTTGATGCACATGGTGTGCTGCTTTCCACCTCCCTTCTGGAGCGATGCGACGGTCTTCTTAGCCATTGTTTCTCAACTTAGGGGTTACTTGATTTCCTTGTGGACCGTCATCTTCCGGAGGATTGGGTTGTATTTCTTCAACTCAATCCGATCCGGAGTGTTTTTACGGTTTTTCGTCGTCACATAACGTGACGTGCCGGGCATGCCGGAGGTCTTGTGCTCGGTGCACTCGAGGATGACTTGTACGCGGTTACCTTTCTTCGCCATGGTCCGGGAAAATGGAGGGCAAAGATAGGTATTTCCTCTTCCAAATCCTCTTGTGAATAAGCAAGGTCGTCATCGCGCGTTACATCCGGTGTCCCCCGTACTTTCGAAATGATGTCACAACGCGCCGCAGTCCCCCGCAAATCAAGGAAGTCCAAAGCCAAGGCCGCGCCGAGAAACCGGCGTTTGGACGATGCTGAATTGTCGTCAGCGGCCAAGGTGGCATCCAAACCAACCCGAAAAAAGAAAGCGGGAGCAGCATCTGGCCGCAAATCTGGACCCTCCAAAAGGGAGCAGCGGGCCGAAGAGCGTCGCGTTCGCATGGAGGAGCGGAATGCCCGTAGAGAAGAGCGTCGGGAACAATGGGCCGAACGCACAGCTTGGATGCGCGATCCCCGCGTCAAGCAGACGGTGGGCATTGCCAGCATTGCCATGGGAGTCTTTATGGTGCTGGCGGGAGTGAGCGCTGTTTTGACGGGCGCCGAAGACATCCGCATCATCCAAAGCCAGACATTGCCTGGTGAAGGCAGTTTTCACAATTTGTTGGGCGCTTTGGGTGCCCGTTGGGCGTTTGCCTTCATGCGCGGCGGCTTTGGTATTGCAGCCCCTCTTTTTGGGGTGTGGATGGCGGCGGCTGGTGTCCGGCTGCTGGCCCCAGAACGCGTCCCGCACTTGGGAAGGGCCTTTCGCAGCGTGTGCGTGGCAGCGCTTTTGTTGCCTTGGACGGTGGGCTTGTTGACCTTGAGTTTTGATGCGGAGACTGGTCTCGTTACAGGTTGGGGCAACGATCACCTGGTTGGGGCTGTTGGGCTGTGGTTGACCCAGTGGAGCCGTTTCGCCTTGGGTGTAGCGGGTTCTGTGATGGTTTTGGCTTCTGCCTTTGCCATTTGGGCGGTGGCACACCCCTCTGTATCCCGCGGTTTGCGCGACTTTTTTGCCCGAGACGAGGCTTGGGAAGATGAAGGAACAGTGCGGGATGAAAGCGAAGAAGAAGATGCCGAATTGACTGTGCCGTCGGCTGAGGATGAGTCCCAAGAGGCGCCGGAAGAATGGGATCCTTATGCCGAGCCTGAGCGCATTCCGATGGCAGCGGAGGAGGAGGAGTCCACTCCCATCCAGGATGCAGCAGAGGAAACGCCCGTTCCTGAACCCCTTTCAGCTGCAGCACTTGATACCACCCCCGAACCTGAACCCGAACCTGAACCCGCAGCGGAGCCGCCGTTGCCCAACAACGAGAGTACCACCACGCTCGAGGTGGAAGTGGCCGCCGAGGAAGCGGCTTTGACAGAAGACGAGATTGACGCCAAAGTCCAGGCATTTGGCGAATACGACCCCACCTTGGACCTGAGCCGATTTGAGCTGCCCAACATCGATTTGCTGGCATCCCACGGCTCAGGCAAAACGGAGGTGAGCCAAGAGGAACTCGAAGCCAACAAGCAGCGGATTGAGGATACCCTGCGCAACTACGGCATTGAAATTGCCAGCATCAAGGCCTCGATTGGCCCGACCGTCACCCTCTATGAATTGGTCCCAGCTCCGGGCGTTCGGATTTCCAAAATCAAGAACCTCGAAGACGACATTGCACTGAGCCTTGCGGCGCTGGGCATCCGGATCATCGCGCCGATTCCCGGCCGGGGTACCATCGGTATTGAGGTGCCCAATTCCAATCCGGACGTCGTTTCCATGCGTTCATTGATCGCGAGCGACAAGTTCCAAAACAGCGATGCAGCCCTGCCCATCGCCATCGGAAAGACCATCTCAAACGAGACCTATGTATTCGACCTCGCGAAGATGCCCCACATGCTCATGGCCGGAGCCACAGGCCAGGGTAAGTCCGTGGGCCTCAATGCGATGTTGGTGTCTTTGCTCTACAAGAAGCACCCGAGCCAGCTCAAGTTTGTGCTGGTAGACCCGAAGAAGGTGGAGCTCACACTCTTCAACCACATCGAGCGGCATTACCTCGCCAAATTGCCGGATACCGAGGAGGCCATCATCACCGACAACAGCCAAGTGGTCAGGACCATCAAATCCCTCTGTCTGGAGATGGACCAGCGCTACGAGCTGCTTAAAAATGCACAGTGTCGCAACCTCAAGGAGTACAATGCCAAGTTTGTGCGCCGGAAGCTCAACCCTGAGAATGGCCACAGGTACTTGCCCTACATCGTGCTGGTCATCGACGAGTTTGCCGACCTGATCATGACAGCGGGCAAAGAGGTGGAAATGCCCATTGCTCGTTTGGCGCAGTTGGCGAGGGCGATTGGCATCCACTTGATCATCGCAACGCAGCGTCCATCCGTCAACATCATCACGGGCACCATCAAGGCCAACTTCCCCGGCCGCGTTGCGTTCCGGGTCACCTCCAAGGTAGACAGCCGCACGATCCTCGATGCCGGTGGTGCCGACCAGCTTATCGGTCGGGGAGACATGTTGCTGTCAACAGGCAATGACCTGATTCGATTGCAGTGTGGCTTCGTGGACACACCGGAGGTGGAGGCGATCACGGATTTCATTGGGAGTCAGCGCGGATACCCAGAGGCATTGATGTTGCCAGAGGTGCCCGACGAGCACAGCGAGCAAATGGCGGACATCGCTGGAGAGGACCGGGACAGTTTGTTTGAAGAGGCGGCCAAAATCCTCGTGCTCCACCAACAAGGGTCCACGTCACTGCTCCAGCGCAAGCTCAAATTGGGGTACAACCGTGCGGGTAGATTGGTAGATCAGCTAGAAGCAGCGGGCATTATTGGTCCCTTTGAGGGGTCAAAGGCGAGAAAGGTTTTGGTGCCGGACGAAGCCACTTTGGAACAGTTGTTGCGTGGAAGTGGTTCTGAAGAAGAAATCACCGATTAATTTCGCCGCCACACATGAAGCGATTCCTGTCTCCCGTTTGGGCCCTCCTGGCTTTTCTACTGTCCTGTCCCTCCGTTTTTTACGCACAGGATGACCCTCAAGCTGCCGACTTGCTCAGCAGCATTTCTGCCAAAATGCAGCAATACAAAAACATCCATGCGGTGTACACGTCTAGGATGGTCGATGTACAGAGCGACTTTGAAATGGAGCAAGGTGGTGAGGTGTGGATCGAAGGAGACCGTTACCACTTAGAGCTCGGAGACTATGTGATTGTCTGCGATGGCCAGACGGTGTGGACTTATGAGCCCGAAATGGGGGAGTGCTACATCGATGACGCGGAGACGGTGGCAGAAGACGGCGTAGATCCGGCCCGCATGTTCACCATCTGGGAGGATGGATTCAAGAAGGTGTGGAAAGGCGAAGTGGAGATGGAAGGCAAGGCTTATTCCCGTGTCGATCTGCATCCTGAAGGCGCCGAGGACCGCGGCTTTCATACCATTCAGTGCATCATTGATGCCGAAGCCCTGCAGGTGGTCAAATTGGTGGTGAAAGGCCGCGAGGGGACGGACGTCTTCTATTTGGTAGAGTCGTTCGATGGCGATGGAATGGTTCCCGAAGGCGCCTTTAGCTTCGACAAGGCGCGTTTTCCCGGTACCACGATGATTGACAATCGGCTTTAATCAGCCCATCTCAATTTCGACCCGGCCGCTGGCAGGCCGCTGCTGGCAGCATAAAATCCAACCAGCCTCAACCTGTCGCTCGGTGGCCGCTGGCGTCTTTTGCAAGGTTTGTCCCGAAATCAACTTGGCCTTGCACCTGTGGCAAATGCCGCTCCGGCAGTTGGCTGTCATGGCCAGGCCCGCTTCATCGGCGGCCCCCAAAAGTGTCATGGCTCGGGGGACCTGCTCGATGATTTTGGTGACCCCATTCATGGTCACTGAAACCTCTGATGTGCGCTGGGTAGCGCTGCGGTCCTCCAAATGGAGAAAGGGCTGATCCATGAAAGAGTAGCGCCGGGTGGCCAATGGTGTAGGCTGCGCCTTTGCGACCTCTTCGACCAGTGCCATAAAACCTTGGGGACCTGAAAGGAATGCAAGGTGGGGGAGTCCACTGATGTGGAATTGTTCCAAAAGGCGGTTCAGCTTGGCGTGGTCCAATCGACCTGTGGAGAGGTCTTCGCCCGTTGCACCATCACCCAAAACATGGAACACTTCGAATCGGCTGGACTTGGCCATGCGTTCCAGTTCGAATTGCATCATGATGTCCCGGGGCGTGGAGTTGGCAAAGACCAGGGTCACGCGGTGATCGGGGCGTGCCATGAGCGCGTGATGCGCAATGGAGATCAACGGGGTGATGCCGCTCCCAGCAGCGAAGAGCATGATGTGGTGGGCAGTGTAGTCCAACTTCCGCTCATACACATGACCACTGGGTGGCATGACCTCCAAGACATCGCCGGGTTGTACCTGCTCATTGAACAGTTGTGATGCTCCTCCCTCGGAGACTTGTTTGACCGCAATCTGGGGCAGTTGTCCTACCGGGTTGACCAGGTTGTAGCTGCGAAAACAAGGGGATCCGTGCACATTGAGGCTGAAAGTCAGACGCTGGCCTGGGGCGTGTCTGAACCGTGGCAGGTTGAGACCGGGATCCAGTGTCACCACCACACTCTTTGTGGTCATGCGCTTGACTTCGCGCACAGTGCACGGCACTGTTTTGGGAGTATCCCTTAAGTATGGTGTTTTGGACAGGGGCATAGCTCCGTTCTAGGGTAAAACCACTTTAAGGTCCTGATGTTCAATGCAAATAGGGTCAATTCCCCTGCTGCGGTTTCAAGGCACCATTCAGGGGAATGAACCGCAGGTTGGCATCAAAATTCGAGCAGGGCACGACAGGCCGCCTCCACTTTCAAAGCGTTGGGCAAAACAGCGGCTTCGAGGGTTTCGTTCAGAGGGATTGCAGGAACCTCCATTGACCCCATGCAGCGCACTGGGGCGTCCAATTTTTGGAACGCCACTTCACCAATATGTCCAGCGATGGACTGCGCAAAACTGCCTTGGGGCGGTTCTTCGGTCAGGACCAGACAGCGGTGACAACGGTCCACAGCAGCAAGAACAGTCGCATAGTCGATGGGAGCGAGCGTCCGCAGATCGATGATTTCAATGCGGTCAGGGAATGATCGTGCAGCTTCGAGGGCCCAGTGAACGCCCCTTCCGTAGGTGACAATGGCGACTTTGGTCTCCTCTTGAGATGAGGCAGAAAGTACGGTTCGCGCCGACCCAAAGGGCAACACATAATCCTCGGAAGGCTCTATGGTCTTGGCAGCATCTGTCCCTGGCACCTTGGACCAATACAGTCCTTTGTGTTCCAGCATGACCACCGGATTGGGGTCTGCGACTGCGGCTTTGAGCAGACCCTTGAGGTCCGCTCCGCAACTGGGATAGGCGATTTTGATTCCTCTGATTGCAGTGAGGACACTCTCTATGCTGGAGCTGTGGTAAGGGCCTCCAGAACCATATGCGCCTATTGGAACGCGGATGACACTGTGAATGGGCCATTGGCCATTGCTCAAGAAATAGCTGCGGGACAATTCGGTAAACAGCTGATTCAGGCCGGGCCACAGGTAATCCGCAAATTGGATTTCGACGATGGGCTTCAGTCCGACTGCACTCATGCCCGCTGTGCTTCCGACGATGAAAGCCTCCTGAATCGGGGTGTTGAACACACGATGGTCGCCAAACTTCTGTGCCAAGGTGGCTGCTTCCCTAAAAACGCCTCCCAGGCGCCCTCCCACATCTTGACCGTAAAGCAGCGTCAATGGGTCATGGGTCAGAATCTCTTGCATGGCATGCAATGCCTGGTCCACCATGATTTGAGCCGCCGGGTCATCTCCTTCCCGCTGTCCGGATTCCTCGAGAATTGTCGTGGGCGCCACGGCCGTGTCCATGAGGATTTCGGGGTCGGGGTCAGGTGCCATTTGAGCGGCAGAAAAGGCCGCTGCAACTTCAGCCCTTGCCGCCTCTTGAATGTCGTCCAGCTTCTCGCTTGAAAAACCAGCCTTGACCAGCGCTGCGCGCAAATGGGGGAGTGGGTCGCGTTCGGCATGAACGTCGAGGTCATCGCGATACCATTCGCGCCGGACACCACTGGTATGGTGTCCGAGCAGTGGAACCTTGGCGTGAACCAAAACAGGCCGGCGCTCCTGTCTCACAATGCGGAAGGCCCACTCCATGGTGTCCTTGGCAGCCAGCATATCGTGCCCTGCGACGGTGCGCGCTTCAAGTCCGGGATACGCTTTTGCTGTGGTCTTGGCATCAGCAAAGCGGATTTCTGAAGAATGCGCTGAGATGTCCCATTCGTTGTCTTGCACCAAAAACAGGATGGGCAGCTGTTTCAGGGTGGCCATATGCAGGGCTTCTGAAACTTCCCCTTCCGTCATGGCAGCGTCTCCAATCGAGCACAGCACAATAGGGGGGTGCTCTCCATGGACTTCTTGGCCCAAGCCGTGGGCCTCTCGGTATTGAAGTCCCATGGCGGCGCCAGTGGCTGGAATGGCTTGCATGCCCGTTGCAGAACTGTTGTGCGGAATCCGCGGGAGCCCCTCGCGGCGCAAAGCGGGATGGCCATAGTAAGTGCGGCCTCCGCTAAATGGATCAGTCGCCTTGGCGAAGAGTTGAAGCATGAGCTCCTCGGGCGAGATGCCCATGGCGAGCAACATTGCATCGTCCCGGTAATAGGCGTAGGCGTAATCCTGGGGTTCGAGCAGCCCTCCGGCGGCCAGTTGAATGGCCTCGTGTCCGTGGGCACAGGCGTGGACGTATTTGGAAGTCAGCTTGGCATGGGCTTCGTACAGGTCTGCCATGGCCCGTGCCGTGCACATGCGCCTCCAATCTTCTCGACCCAGCCGATTCATTGCGGCTGAAGCTGTTTTGTCGCCTTTGGACATCGCCCAAAAGTAGCGTTCAGCGGACCAAGGAAGACCCATCAGTGTATATGGCCCCAATAATTAGGCTGAAGGCTCAAAATATATATGTAAACAGACATAAATCATGACGAAAACGAATTATGGCCGAATTGGTCGACAAAATTCAATTGTTCGACCGCAGGATGTAATACTTCATCGACAACCATATGGAGGTTTTGTAAGCGTAGACGAATGAGATATATATAGGGTCTAATTTTATATCGTAAACCAAAACGTTTATTATGCTACAACATCTACACAGGGCCTGTACTGCCCTTCTCTTCACACTCGCTGTGCCTTTGATAGGGTGGGCACAACCGAGCTCAACAGACCCTTGCGACAGTCCGTTGAGTTTTGACGCGGACCTCAGTAATTACTCGGTAGAATGCCTCAGTGATTTACCTACGTC
>JAKMCW010000115.1 GCA_022428205.1 Flavobacteriales bacterium | reverse complement strand
GTGTGTTTGTGTGTGTGTGTTCCCAACCTTGTGAGGACCGTATCCAACGCCAGGGGGCCCCATCCCTGATTGTTCCGTGAAGGAATGAATGATTGATTGATTGATTGATTGATTGAAGAATCTGATGGGGGAAGGAAAAGGAGAAGAGGAGACCTGGGACGGGGAAGACAAGGTTAGAAGTCACTGGCCAACAATGAATGATACGGGCAGGCAGGCGTGTGTGTGAATTACTGTAAGGTGTGTGGTGATACAATTGTGTGGGCGTGTGACAGTGGGGTGGGTGATACAGTGTCAGTCAAAGGGTCAAATCAGCAGTGGTGGGTGTCCCTGCGCCGGCCAATTAGAAAGCGGACGCGGCATCGTCGGCAAGAGGCCGCGCGTCTGCAAGGGAGACGGGGCAGTCAATGAGGCTGGGGGACTGCGCGCTCTTTGGAGGGAGAGTGCGAGCGCGAGCCCTAAGGCCGAGAGAGGTAGCCTTCAGGACAGAGATCTGGAGGGCGACCTGGAGCATCTTCGCAGTGCTCTTCATCTCGGGACGTTCTGCGTCGAGGCCATGCACCACGAGCGTCAGGATCTTGCTCGCCTCAGGTGCCATGACCCCTGTCACTGAGCACACGAGTGGGGCAAAAGAGCCACCAATGGCCGCCACTCGTTCCTCGTACTTGTCCCTCTTCTTCTTCTCCTTCTCCTTCAACACGGTGATCGACTTCTTGTCCATATAGCAAGCCGCGAATGTGTCGATGACGGCCACGTCGAAGAGGGCAAGGTCCCCCGATGCGAAGATGCCGGTGGCTAGGATGTCGCACCGGGCCTCGAGATCGCGTGTGGTGGACTGCTTCTTCATTCCATCAGGCGGTCCCAGGAAGGGCTCAGCTGTCACAGTCGGCGAGACGCGCTTGAACAAAGTCATCCAGGCCTTCTTAACTTCGTCATGTCGCCGCTTCACCCAGTTGCCCGACTTGCACTTCAAAGCATGTCGTAGGTCGAAGTCGGCACCACAGCTTGGGCATGTCGAAGGAAGGGGGTCGGGGAAGTCGAGGCCGAGGCGCAGCGCGACGGCATCACGGAAGGTCTGCCGGTCGAGGAGAAACCCAAGGTGCTGCAGAGGAGCATGCGACATCCAGTCGACTTGGCGCTCACACGACAAGGCTTCCTCAAGCGAGCGGCGCATGCGCCCTGAGAGCTTCGTGAGAAGGGACTTGGCCAGCTCCTTCGTCATCTTCTCTCTCCGCTCTCGCGCCTCTTGCTTCCGCAGAAGGATGCTCCTGCTGTCCTGACGGTAGGCTCGGTCTTGACGAGTGATCGCATCCACGAGCTCGCCTACACACTCCCTTGAAGCTGCTCGCTCCTTCTGCGCCAGTTCTCGGGGGATAGGGATACCAAGTCCGTTGAGTCTCGTCGGGAGGGCACAGACCTCGCGGAGCACCTCGTCGCCCTGGGGCGTCCACCCAAATGCCGCGGGGAAGAACTTCTCCACAAGAGCCGTCTCCAGAGGGTCGTACACGGAGGGATCCACCTCGGCTGTCCTCATGACAAATCGCCAACGGGGGACGAAGGACCGGGTCAGAAGAGAGTAAGCCTCGTGAGGGTGGGTCGTAGCGAGGATCGACAGGGTCACCAGTTCACGCGCCCAGCCCATCACCTTCTCCTCCACAAAAGCTCGCCCATAGACAGGGGTCCCGAGACCGACACCGAGGTATCGTTGTCCTATCTTCGCCGCAGAGGTCTCGTCGTCAACATCCTGCGGCTCGGCCAAGCTGTCAGCCAGATCCTCATCGGAGAGATCACCAGATACGACCTTGATGCCACTGTCGCCGCCGAGGAAGGGCTCAAAGGCTGTCTTGAAGGTCACAAGGTACTGTGGCTTCACCAGGGCAACAGTCTTCGATGTGTTCACTTCATAACCATACTGTGCGCCCTTCTCGACCAAAGCACCAAACCATGACCGCAGATCCGCAATGCTGCCTGCACCAGCCGAGTCGTCTGCGTACCAGATCTGGATCACCCCGTCGGTGGCAACGCTGACGATAAGAGGCATGGAGCCGATAGCAAACATTGCCATGCCAAGCGGGCAGCCCTGGGTAGTGCCTTCCTCCGATCGCAGCGACTGGCCGTTCTCCATCAGCAGGTCGGAGCTGGCGCCATACAGGTTGCGGAGTGCAGTGGCCAGGGCCGGACAGCGCGCATCGACAGACTTCAGAGCTTCGGCTCGGCACATCTGGTTGAAGGCGTTCCTCGCGTCAACAAGCAACACCGCCTCAGTCTCCGTCTTCGACCATAGCTCCTGCAGCGCTTGTGCTGCGGCCTCACAGCCTGCAGACTGCCCCGCACAAAGCTGGACCGCTCCGCATGACTCCTGGACCTCAATCTTCATCACACGTGCGATAGCCTTGCGACGAGTGGCTTCACCAATGCCCACTGGTCGGATCGAGCCACCCTTCTTGTTCAGTGCAACAAGCCGACTGGAAGTCAGGGGGGCCAGGCATTCTGCAGGGAGCTCCTCCTCGCCGATCCGCCGGATCAAAAGGGCAAGGGCATCACATAGCTCCTCACCACCTGCCTCCGTCAGGCGACACAGTTGCCGTAGAAGGTCAGTGGTGAGTCCGGAAGGGCCAGGGGATCCACGAAGCTCGACTACTAGGGCACGCCCGAAGTCACTGTTCACCTCGTCGTAGAGTCCAACG
>JAKMCW010000106.1 GCA_022428205.1 Flavobacteriales bacterium | reverse complement strand
AGGTAGATGTTCGGCCTGATACATGTCATGTGTGTAGTATACATTTTACATTGTCATTCGCCAGACCTTTGCCCAATGGCTTGTGCAAATTGCTTGTTTACCCGGACGCCCATAATTGCCCATTTTTGTGCCACATCATAGTGTGAAATCTCGGGGCGTCACGGGGAAAAAGTGTCAACGAGATTTGGGGTTGATTACCGGACAATTTTCGCGTGGAGCGCCGGCAACCCAGCAGTCACCATTCAGCAGTCAATGATGCACATGTAGTTTGACAGGGTGTCCTACACAATTTTGTATACCGGCTACGTCGCGGCCCCTTTTACCGTGTCTTGTTCCATCCGCTGCATTCTGGCGCGTTTGGCTCAAGGAACTGTGTTTCAAGATTAGCTACCTTGCGATCAGTTCTCGTCCGAAAATATCATTCATTCATTTGTTTGGTAAATTTCAATTTCAGTCATGGCGTCATCTTCCAACTCGTTTCGTGGTGCTTCGTGGCCTCAGCCACCAGTGCATGGATTGACTACCCAGCCAACCCAATTTTCGCAACGCTTGGAAGCGCTCAGGGCCGGCGGCATGAATGCTTTGCCCATTCCTACCTCTTCTATCTCCCGCACTCCGTTGGCCCACCGCTTCCGCCATGGTAGCGGAGCGGGTATGCCTCCACCCGCTTCTGCCCCTGTCGGCTCAGCTGATCAGCGCCGCCGCGAGCGCAGTCACTCTCCTCACGGTCGCGATGCTCATCGCCCCGGTTTCCATGGTCGCTCTCAGCCAGCCGGCCCAGAAGAACATCAGGACTGGCTCGAGGCCCTTCGCAGTGTCCAGAACCAGATGTCTACCATCGAGCGCGCGCAGCGCCAGCAAGGTCAACATCTCGCCTCCATGGACGAGAAGATTACCACGATCATGACGCACGTCGATCGCCATGAGACTGTGCTGACCACCGAGCTCAAGGCCCATGTCGAACGCAATCGCCAGTGGGTTGAGGAGACGTTCCCGGCCTTCGAGAAGCTCACCACGCCGCTGGTTCTCTTCGAACAACTCCGTGCCTACGCGGAGATGTTGGAATCCAGCATCAACTCGCTGACCCAGTTCGTCCATCAGACGGGTCGTAACGAGTATGAGGCCGCCATGCGACAAGGATCACCAACTGCCCAGGCGCCGATGTCGCCACCACCAGTGCCCGGTTCCGTTGATCCCACCGTCGCTCAACCATCTCCGATGCATCATCTATCGGCCACTCAGCCGACCGCAGCTCCACCTTCTCTGTTCGCCGATGGACGTCCTCAGGCCGCCAGCGCTCCTCCTTCTTTTGATTACTTCGGACAAGGACTCGGAGCCGCGTCTCTTCCTACAGCCGCACCGGCTGGTGGACAACCATCGATGTTCAAGCTTTCTCCCGGTGGTCCTCCCACCCAAGATGCTCAGTCTGATCCGCTTCAGCAGCCTCAGAATGACACGTGGGGACAATATCGAGCTCGGACCATGCCGACTCCTTGTCCAGCTGCAACTTCGGTACCCATGCCGAGTATGCAGTCTCAGCCCACTCGTCAATCTCAGCCCTACAATCTCATGGGCTCGCAGCTTGCAGTGGATCCTGTCCAACGCTGCGCCAGTCAAGGTGTCCCGCCCTCATGGAACATTCCGGCGAATCCGCCGAGCTACGACACCACTGGCCCGGGCTTCACACAGCCCGCCGCTCCTGGATGGAACCCTGCCGCAGCTCATCGCTTCAACCAACACCATCGGCAGGCAGAGGTTCCATTCCAGCAGAATGCCTGGCAGTCTGCACCACACCCTCAGTCCGCGGCGCCCTGCCCAGCGAGAGCCCATCCTGGTATGCCCGGTCCTGCGAGCCATTTTGGCCAGATGCAGACCGACCAATTCATGGGCGACCAGAAGGCTATGCACCGCAAGAGTGACTCGCTGAGGCGATTCACGGGCACCGCCGAGAACTTTGGGTCATGGACCGGCCACATGATCGACCACATGGGGAAGGTGCACCCATGTTGGCGACAGGTCCTGAACTGGCTGGCCGCCACCGACGACCCGCTCGACTTTCCTTCCATCCAACATGCGGTCCTGGGCCCCTTCAATGAGAATGCCCGGGATCTCGCGATCAAGTTCGAGCAGGTGATCGTCGACTGGATCCCCGAGAAACTCTACCTGCGCCGAGCCCAACTCGCTGGAGGCAAACACGAGGAGGGCAATGGCTTTGCCATGTGGCGCAGGCTCCACAAAGAGTTCCGGGGAGAAGGCCAGATCATCGACTATGCGGGCACTACGTGTCTTCGCGAGTATGGTCGATGCAAGCAGCTCAAAGATGTCAGCCAGCACATCGATGGCTGGTATGAGCTGTTTGACCAGTTCGGCAAGGAGCTCGAGCACGCTCATCACATGACGCGGGGGATGTTCTTAGACATCATCCCCCAGGAGTTGAGGACGGAAATACTCAAAGAGCCTAAGCTCAACAACTCCGGTCATCGAGCCCTTGCAGAGTGGTGCAGAAACAGGGTGCTGATTTTGACCAGCGAACATCTCGCTGAGGTGAGGAAGAAGGAACTTACGGCCCGCGGCAAAATCGGGAGTCTTCAAGAAGCCGCCGAAAGTTCCTCTGTGCCAGACATGTCCGATTCTCCGGATTGGGCCAGGCACCTCTTCGCCGCTGTCCAGCCCCTGATTGCCGCTGCTGCTGTTCCGCCAGTCGCAGCCATCCAGGCCCCACCAAGACGCCCGACTGGGCCCGGCCGCCGCTCGAGTCCTCAGCGCTCGAGATCCCCAGGCAGCCGCGTGTCTTTGGTTCCCGATTGGGGGAATAAGTGCTTTCACTGTGGCTCTGACAAGCACACCAGGGAGAAGTGCGACAAGTTCAAGGCCATGTTGAAGTCCGCTGCATGCAACCAAGGAAAGCCCGAGTCCCAATGGAAGCCACCTGAGGGATACAAATCAGCGATCGGCAAGGCGCGTGACGCCGCTCGAGCTCTCCTAGGC
>JAKMCW010000102.1 GCA_022428205.1 Flavobacteriales bacterium | reverse complement strand
ATGTTGGCGCCACCATACACGGCCACCGTGCGAATGCCCTTCATGCGGCCCGCAAACAATGCGATCTGCTCGGCGATCTGCTGGCCCAATTCACGGGTGGGCGCCAAAATGAGCGCTTGCACATGGTCCTGGCTTGCATCGAGGTGCTCGAGCAAGGGCAAGCCAAACGCCGCAGTTTTGCCCGTACCAGTCTGTGCGAGGCCAATGAAATCACGGTCTCCTTCAATCAGGTGCGGGATGGCCTGCTGCTGGATTTCCGTGGGCGTTTCGAAACCGAGTTTGCCAATGGCTTCGAGGATGGGGGCCGAGAGGCCAAGGTTGGCAAATGAATTCAACGTGCTGTAATTGGGCGCGAAGGTCTCGCTTTTCGGGACACCGCTCCCCCTTTTGCCTGTATTTTCTGCCGATGGCCGGCTGTATGGGCCGCCCTCAACCTCCAGAACAGCTCCTGCAGCGCTTTCTCGGGACTGTTCTCGACAACCGTGGCATGTCCGTTAACTTGTTGCCATGCGAAGTCTGTTTCTGCTTGGAATGTTGATGTCTGGATCCTTGGCCATGGGCCAATTCAATGTGGAACCTTACCTCCAGGACGCGGAACCGGAGGCCATCCGCGTGATGTGGGAAAGCGCAAATGCGGGCACAGCGACATTGGAATGGGGGCCGTCGGAAGACCTCGGCAACGTGGTCACTTCTGACGGAACCGCCTCACCCGGTGGCGCCATGCACGACATCCTCATCGAAGGCCTGACCCCCAACACACCGTACTACTATCGGGTGGCGAGCGGCCCGGTGTCCACCCTGACCCACCGGTTCAAGACCCCACCCCTTCACACCGCAGAGGCCGACTTCACCTTCGTCGCGATGAGCGACATGCAGAAGAGCGGAAACGACCCTGACGTCTTCGACCAGATCGTCCATGACGGCGTGCTCGACTACTTCGGTGGCGAGACTTCCGATGAAATCGCCCTCGTGATGATTCCCGGAGACCTCGTCGTCAATGGCAACAACTACAGCCAATGGGCCAACGACTTCTTTGCCCCTTCACATGACCTCTTTGCCCAGGTCCCACTCTATCCGGTTCTCGGCAATCACGAGGTCAATTCCACGTATTACTTCCAGTACTTCCACCTGCCGGAAAACGGCACCACTGGCTACGAGGAACACTGGTGGCACAAGGACTACGGCAACGTTCGCTTCATGGGACTGGACTCCAATGGGCCCTACGACGGTCCAGAACAGCTGGCCTGGTTGGCTGAGGTGCTGGCGTCCACCTGTACCATGGACCACATCGACTTTGTATTTGCCCAACTTCACCACCCTCACAAAAGCGAACTCTGGACGCCTGGAGAGAGCGATTTCACAGGACAGGTCGTAGAGCAACTCGAGGCATTTACCGACGGCTGCGGCAAACCCAGCATCCATTTTTTCGGCCATACCCACGGCTACTCCCGCGGGCAATCACAAGACCACAAACATCTCTGGATCAACGTAGCCACCGCCGGAGGCGCCATCGACTACTGGGGGGAATGGCCGCAGTTCGACTACGAGGAATTTGAAATCACAACCGACGACTGGGGGTTCGTGGCAGTGGACGTAGAAGCGGGCGACACCCCTCAATTTACCGTCAAACGCCTCAGCCGCGGCGACAATGCCGAGACGCTGGACAACGTTTGCACAGATAGCCTCGTGGTGACCAAGGCCGAGCTGACCCCACCACCTCCTGTCGCAGTGGCACCCATGGGCACAACCCAGCCGCCCGAGTGCATCGTGCTGGCCGCCTCGCCCTTTGCAAGCGGACCTTCGGGCGCCTTGCACGGGGCCACCCAATGGCAAGTATCCGATGACATCAATGGTTTCAACGCACCGCTGGCAGATGTTTGGGAGCGGCACCGCAATGTGTATTTCAACGAAGACACACAAGCGGGAGAATCCCTCACCACGGAGTCCATGCCAGGACTCCCAGAAAACGCCGCGCTGTACTGGCGGGTGCGCTATCGGGACCGCTCCTTGGAATGGAGCCCATGGACAGCCCCTGCGCCTTTCTTCACTTCTGAATCGCTGCAGGGCGACAACCTGCTCGTCAATCCCGGTGGAGAGCAGGGTTTGGAGGGCTGGACGGTCACAGAAGGTGTTGCCGAGTCGCTGACCACCGGAGAATGCAATGGCGTCAATCCCTTCGCCGGCGATCGCTATTTCGCGGTGGGTGGCCTGTGCACAGAAAGCGACCTGGCCCGAATGCACCAAAACGTGGACGTCAGCGCATTTGCAGACTCCATCGATGCTGGCGTGCAGGTGGCCTATGCTGAGGGAATGCTCAGCGATTGGAGCGGGGCTGACATCCCTGCCATGCGGATGGTCTTCCTGGATGATGCGGACGGAGCACTCGGAGAGACGGGATGGTTTGAAATGCCTTCGGCGACATGGGTTCCTGTGGCCATAGAAAGCCTGTTGCCCGCCGCGACACGTTCCGTGCGCCTGGAACTTCAGGGGACCCGGATTGCCGGTGAAGACAACGACAGCTATTTCGATGCACTTGCTTTGCGGCTGGGAAGCACAACCGATTGTGACGGCCTGCCGCTATCTGCTCAAGACCCTTGGGGTGCCACCAGAG
>JAKMCW010000055.1 GCA_022428205.1 Flavobacteriales bacterium | reverse complement strand
ACGGGTGCCGTTGTTGGTGGTGAACATCTCAAGCTTCATGCCTGTATAGTAGTGCCCACACCTAACCCGCGCAACAAGTATCCCAAGAAAGTTAGCGTCCTAAGTCCTTGTTTCCCAAGGGTTTACGGCGGGCGCGGTGGCCCCGCCAAAATGGCAGGCCCTAACCCCTTGCGGGGCCAGGACTTGTGCCTGTCGGTTTTCCGACTTTACCCTTGACTCAGGCAGCCGCGAGCATAGCCTCGGCGGAGTTCCACAGGGCAAGGTTGACGCGATTCAGAGCGTCGAGGTTGGTGAGTTCGCGAGCAGGACGCTTCTGGCCCTCACCCTTGAAACCCCCACGGATGGTGTTCTCCTGCACACGGTTGAACACGCGCCAGAGGTCATTGCCGATATCGGCGGTGCGGTGAGCATCGAGCAGCAGACGCGAGTCCACGGTGGACTCCTTGCCCCAGCGAGCCTCGCGAGCCTGATCAGCGAGCAGAAGCTGCTGGTCCTTGTCGAGGATGGTCTCGGACATGGACTGCATCGAGTTCGTGATGCGAGGGAGGGAATCGGTCAGGTTGCCAAGTGCCTCCTGCACTCCCTCCATGGTGAGGCCGATATGCTTATGGCTGAAGGACCCGAGGTCCACAGTCTGGACAACCAGACCGTTAGAGCAGACCATGGCGAACAGTCCAGCGGCCATCGTGAGGCGCGAGGTGCCATCGCTGGAGTTGGTGAGCAGAGCCCGAGGGTGGACCTTGTCCCCCGTGCGCGGATCGTCCATGAGGATGCTGCGATCGTAGGATTCGAACTCCAGCATGTGCTTCTTGTTCGAGGCGGAACGCTTGCCGCCATAGGTGCGAGGCTGCTTCGCCTCGACCACGCCCCAACCTGCGTCGTGCAATTGATCGATCAGTTGCTCAGTAGGGACCATGATGTAACGCTCCGACATGAACGGGTGAGGCTCAGTCGCGAAGGCGGAAGGGGTGCGGGAGTTGATCTCGTCTTTTGTGAGGAAGGTAACCATGCCCCTATAGTAGGAGTCCAAACCTAGGGCGTCAATAGAAATCGACGGAAAGTTATCGTCCTAAACCCTTGTCCTGCAACGACTTACGTCGGCGCGGGCACCCCCGCCAAAATGGCAGGTGTAACCCCTTGCGGGGTCAGGACTTAGAACGCCTCTCGGACCTGATCCATCGCGGCGTTATGCCACAGGCGAACGGCCTCACCGCTCACCCCGTAGTCGCGACCGATGGAGCGCAGGCTCTCACCGTTGACGGTGTGGCGCATCACGATATCGCGGTCCCGCTCAGAGAGCGACTCAAGGTAGTGCAGGGAGGCGTCATCGTAGGTCGCAGGGTGCCAATCGTCGGAGCGACCGCCATCCTCGGAGGTGCCGTCCATAGCGTCGATGGAGGCAAGGTAACCCTCGCCACGCTCTGCCTTGATAACGCACGCTTTGTGGATCTCGCCCGCACGCCACTTGATGATCTGGCACCCGTAGGTCGAGAGCTTCATGCCCTTGGACTCGTCGAACTCCTGGATCTTGTCGATCACGCGGATGAGAAGCTCCTGAGTGAGATCGTCCACATCATACTGGGCTGCGACCGAAGGCATAGCGCAGAACTTGGAAGCGGTAGCCTTGGCGAAGGGGAGGAACTGGTCGATGGTCTCGCTGTCGTTCATGTTGATCATTATACTCTATTATCGACCAGGGTCAAGGGTCTACTGTAGGTTTCTTGGAAGAAATCGCCGTCCTAAACCCTTGTCCTGCAAGGACTTACGGCGGCGCCGCCGCCCCTGCCAAAATGGCAGGATGCGAAAGAACCCCCCGGAGATGCCTCTCCGAGGGGCAGCCCTTTCCCGAGGGCCACTCGCTTTCTTTAGACTCGGTCGGTGATCACCCTCCCGAGCGCCTCGTCAGGCAGATTTAGCCATCGGAGGGAGGCCGAAGACCCCCGTGCGGTTCCAAACCTTGACGGCGTGGTCACGGGTCACACCGGAGTTCACGAACTCACCCGTGCGGGAGTTGATGATGCTGTAGCTCTTGATGCCAGAGCGGACGGTGCGGACCATGCAGTAGTTGGAGTTGCAGTAGCCAGGGACCTGGGAGAAGGTGGGACGGTTGCTGTAGTAGCGAGAGTTGATCTTCATGTCTGTATAGTAGGGTTTGTGGTTTGGTTTGTCAAGCATCCATCGAATCTTTCTGCGAGGCGTAGTGATCCCACTCCTCGGCTTGCGCCTGAGCGCAGGTTTCGCACATGAGGACATTGCCCCAGCCGAAGTTACCAAGCGCGTGGTAGGGGTGGGAGGTGCCGCAGAGGTCGCAGGCGATGGTGATGTCTTCCATGCCTGTATAGTAGGGTGCTGGGCCTAGATTCGCAAGGGGAAAGGAGGAGAAAGTGTGGCGCGTAAACCCTTGTCCTGCAAGGACTTACGGCGGCGCCGCCGCCCCTGCCAAAATGGCAGGCTACCTTCCTGCTGCGCGATCAGCCTGACCAGCGGCAACGAGGAGAGAATAAACAAATAGCATGAAGAAGAAAAAGATAATCTTCAAGGCTGGACTTCCTCATCACAAATCCAAAGATCTGCATCCAAATCCGAAGACCAAATCAAAGGCAGCTTACCAGTGAGGTTATCGGGAGTCCAAGAGTAATAACTCTCCTCCATGTATTTCATGGCAGTTTCCTCGGCACCTTCCCTGGTAGCAAAGATACCCATAAGAGTATCGCCTTCATGGCGCACTTTCATCGTGAGCGTGTAGACTTTATCGATCATACTTCCAACCTCGGCAGGCAGTTTTGTTTTGTTGGCGTTTCTTACTGGTGATCTTATGGGCTCGACGGGCGAACTCCATATTGCGAAGGTGATTCCTACGCTTGGCAAGGTTCTTGTCGTGCTGGTCCATATTAGTATAGTAGGTCGTGGTGCGCCTGCTGTCAAGTTCTATTCAGCGAAACTTCTTAGTGAAGTGGGTCACATTCTTGATCCAGTGTTTATTGAGTCCAGTCGGGTCGTTATCAGCACCAACGGGACAATAACGCTTGCCAAGGAAAGTAATAAAGTCGCCTTTACTACCTGCTTTGACCCAGCGATCATAGTTCTTTTGAACAGTAGCAGCACACCACCCAGCTTGGTTACGGTATCCAGGCTTGCACTTATTGTGGATGATACCATACTGATATTTCTTTCCATTCTCGGCATACCTAATAGCAGCAACAATCGGAGCAAGTTTAGTGCGACACTCAGGACGAATGTTTACCTCGATAGCATCCCGATAAAGGTCTGCATTAGCCCTGCCATCTTTATCTCGAATCGCAGAGTATCCATCCGCAAGGACAGGCGTGCAAAGAATGAGCGCAAGAAGAAACCTCATCGCCAAAGTTCCCAGTCGATGTAGTTGCAGAGGGTGTCCATCTCTTCCGCCTCCTGGGCGTCGAGCATCTCTTCGTATTCGTCCAGATCCATCACTCGTCCTCCCAAGAAGCGTCGATAACGCAGTCCATGTATTTGTCCCAATCCCAATCGTAGTCTTCTTCCATATGTGTATAGTAGGGCATCCTGGCCTTTGGTGCAAGGGTTTAGAGCAGAAAGTGTGGCGCGTAAACCCTTGCTATATAAGCACTTACGATGGATTGGGGGCCGCTGCCAAAATGGCAGATGGGGGAGAGGCTTTTGTGGGGTTGTCTTATGGGGTGTTCGAACTTACCCTCTGCCTCTCCCCCTATATTCACTGCGTCGAGAGGTGGGCCTCCATGTGACCCAGACGCTTACCGTCAGGCTTGGTAGGCATCAGCCTACGGACAGCTTTGTAGGCATCGAGGGCTTGATTCCACTCGTCCCACTCGACAGCGGGGTTATTGTAGGCAGCACGGAAGTTACGGCCTAGCTCTTCAGAGATAGCCTGAAGCTTAGCCTCAGTGTAGGTGTATTGATCTTGCATAGAGAAGAGAGCTTTGAACTTGCGGAACATATCAGAAGGGGTAGCCACCGTCCTCGGCAGGACCATA
>JAKMCW010000053.1 GCA_022428205.1 Flavobacteriales bacterium | reverse complement strand
TGGCCGCCAGCGGAGGTTACTACATCAGCTGTGCTGCAGACCACATCATGGCCCAGCCCAATACCATCACCGGTAGCATTGGCGTCTTTGGTGTGTTGCCCTCAGCGGGAAAATTGATGCGCGAGCGCATCGGTCTTGATTTCGACGGTGTCAAGTTGCACGAGCACGCTGATGTGATGAATGGGCATACGCCGGTGCAAGGAGAAGCCTTGGCGGCCATCAATGATGGCGTGACCAACATCTACAATGGGTTTATCGCCCGCGTGGCGGAAGGCCGTGACATGACCGTGGAAGCGGTGGATCAGGTGGCCCGAGGAAGGGTGTGGACCGGCCAAGATGCCATGGACATCGGACTTGTTGATGGCATTGGGAACCTTCAGGATGCCGTCGCTTTGGCTGCGCAGCTCGCAGACATTGACGACCCATCGTTGTTGGAGCTTCCCGAAGCTGTGGATCCATTCGAGCAGTTTCTCGAGGACTTCGCCGGTGTGTCAGCTGCCATGGCCATCGCCGAAGCTGCGGGCATCGAAAATGACGTCATCGCACCACTCCTCGAAGTGGAGGCGCTGTTGACTGCAGCCCCGAATGACCGCATCCAGGCGCGCATGCCGTACAGCCTTCGCATCTACTGATGGCAGAAGGGCACCGCGCCACGTCCATGGAGGCGCTGGGCAGGCTGGATCCGCACGCTTTTGTAGCGGCTGAAAAGCTGCCCCTTCGGTTTGTCTTGGACCAAATCCGCAGTGGCCTCAACGTAGGGTCGGTGTTTCGCACGGCCGACGCCTTTCGGTTGGAGGGCATTGATCTGTGTGGTTACACCGCCAGGCCACCACACCGTGACATCTTGAAGACCGCACTCGGTGCTGCGGATCACGTCACGTGGTCTGGTCATGAACACACCGTAGAAGCGATCCGGGAGTTGCAGCAAAAGGGCGTGCGTGTGTTTGCTTTGGAACAGGCTTCCAATTCTATCGCGCTCGATCAGTGGTCACCACTCCGAGGCGAGCGTTGGGCCATCGTATTGGGCAACGAAGCGCGGGGTTGCACGGAGGAAGTCCTTGCTGCGGTGGATGGCGTTTTGGAAATCCCCCAGTTTGGGGTCAAGCACAGCCTCAATGTCTCGGTGGCTGCGGGCATGGTCTGTTGGCAAGCATACCGGTCAATGGGCCCGCCTGTCGGTTGAGCCGATCACCTCAGCAGGGTGCAAGAAAAAGCCCCGGTCCGCAATCGCAGGCCGGGGCTTTTTTGACGGAGTTCAGTCCGTTCAGTCGAGGTCGCGGAATTCGAGGTCTGCACTGGCTTTGCCGGACAGTCCTGCGTCTTTCTCTACCGCCTTGTCGCGGTGCTGCTTGGCTTCGGCGCTATTGCCGAGGCGGGCATTGGCGATGGCGAGCACGTAGTGTGCAACCGCACTGTCGTCATCGGCATTGTTGAGGATGGTCTTTGCACCGTTGGCATCACCGTTCAACAACTTGGCGAGGGCAGCATTGACGGTGTTCTCTCCGCTAAAGCTGGAGACCGCTTGGCTGTAGTTGCCTTCTTGGATGGCGAGGATGGCCTTGTTGTACTTCACGGCATCACCTGCTCCGGAGGCTCCTGAGAGCAAGCGCTTGGCATCGGAGAGGTTGCCCTTCATACGGGCCACGGCACCGAGGTTGTTGTTGATGACAGGGCTGTCGCCACGCTCATCAGCCGCCATGAAACGGTCGGCAGCCTGGTTGAGTTTGCCCATCTCCATGAGGCAAACGCCTTCGTTGTTGGGGCCGCGCCAATCGCCGCTGTGCACCCGGCTGGCCGCTTGGTAGACCTTCAGCTTGTCGTCGTTGCCATCGAACAGCGTTGCGGCATAAAGCACTTCCTCAACGGTGAGGGTGTCGGGGTTGCTCATGGCGAGGTCCATCAGCTCTTCGTCAGAATAGCCTTCAATGTCGTAGTGGACGGTGACCATAGAGCGGCGCAATGCAGGAAGGATTTCCTTTTCAATCGACTGGTAGGTCTTCGCGATGTTCTTGATCTCCTCTTCCCGGCGGTTCTTGTCGGTGTACATGGACAGCACGCGCAGGATGAGGTCCTTGTCTTCAATGTCTGAAGCACGCATCAAGGTCTGGAAGCCTTCCCAGTCCTCTCCTTTCGGATTGTTGCCGTAGAAACCCTCCTCTACTTCGATCTTGGCACGCTTGAGCAACTTGGCCACGGCAGCATTGGCGCTTTCGGCGCGCTCAAGGGCGAGGTCTTCATTCAATGTGATTTCTCCCTCTGGAGAGGCATAGGCGCTCACAGCAGTGCGCTTGAGCATCACGCTGTCGTGGTCCGCAGCGAAACCGATGAAGGTCTTCATGTCGACCATGTCGGCATCACGAAGTTCTTTGGAGAGCACGCGAGAGCGGTTGTATTCGTAGTTGATCTCGGCTTCTTGGGTGTAAGACACCACACGCTGGAAATCATCCTCTCCCACGACGAAGCGGTCGTCGGATTGCACCCAGTTTTGGGTGGTGATGACGCCATCACCAAGCACGACAGGAGTGAAATCCATGGTCTTGCTGCCCATGGTGCCGCTGATGCGCAACTCAAGGCGCGCACCGTCTTCCATGCCTTCTTCGTAAGGGACGGAGGCTGAGTAGTCAAAGGACTTGGCGGACTTGAACGCCACCACGGTGTAGTTGCCTGCGGCATCTTCACCTTGGAAGCCCTGTGTCTCAAAGGCGGCTTCTCCACCGTCCCACACCAAAACAGGAGTGGCCTCGATGATGGCCTTCTTGGCGAAGTACTTCTCAGGGAAGGTGCCAGACAGGTTCAGTTCGACCTCGCTGCCCTGAAGGATCAGAGGCTCGGGGTTCATTGTGATGTTCAATTCCTCAATGGCCTTTTCCATCTTGCCCAAACCACCGCATCCGGGCAGTAAGAGGAGCAGAGCGAGGGCGGGGAGGAAAAATGCCAGGGGTTGGCGAAGGGTGTACTGCATTTTCATGAATCGTATCGCGGGCAAAAGTAAGGGTTCCGTTAACGCGAATTAGGCTTGGACGACGCCCATGGATGAGAACTTTCTAATACGGGCGTCGATGCGTTTATCGGGGTTCTGTACGCGCAGCTTGCGGAGGTGCTTGATGATCTCTTCTTTGACGCTTTTGAAGGCGGTTTCGCGGTCATTGTGAGCGCCTCCGAGCGGTTCGGGAATGATGCCGTCAATGAGCTTGTGTCCCAGCATGTCGTCGGCTGTCAACTTCAGGGCTTCGGCGGCTTTCATTTTGTGGTCCCAAGAACGCCAGAGGATGCTGGAGCAGGATTCCGGTGAAATCACCGAATACCACGTGTGTTCCATCATCAGGACCCGGTCTCCGATGCCGATACCGAGGGCGCCGCCGGACGCCCCTTCACCGATGACCACGCAGATCACAGGAACGCGCAGCTGCATCATTTCAATCAGGTTGCGGGCGATGGCTTCACCTTGGCCGCGCTCTTCAGCCTCCAGACCAGGATAGGCTCCTGGGGTGTCGATCAAGCAGATGACGGGGCGGTTGAATTTTTCTGCCAACTTCATGAGGCGAAGGGCCTTGCGGTATCCTTCAGGGTTGGCCATGCCGAAGTTTCGGTATTGGCGGAGCTTCGTATTGGCTCCTTTCTGCTGGCCCACAAACATCACGGGCAGGTCGTCAATCATCCCGAGCCCACCGACCATGGCCTTGTCGTCCTTACAGTTCCGGTCACCGTGCAGTTCCATGAACCGGCCATCCGTGAGGGACTCGATGTGGTCGAGGGTATATGGGCGGTCCGGGTGACGCGAAACCTGCACACGCTGCCACGGCGTCAGGTTGGCGTAAATCTCGTGGCTGACCTCGTCGATTTTTTGCTCGAGGTCCGTCACGGTACTCTGCATGTCGACTTGTCCTTGCCCACCGATGTTCTGGGCTTGCTCGAGCTGTTCCCGGAGCAGGCGAATCGGCTCTTCGAAATCGAGGTAGTTCATCTTGATGTTTCCTCAGGGTATTCCTCAGACGGAATGTAGTGCAAACCTAAGCGCAGAAGCTGAGTCTGCCGAAGGGCCAATGCGCACGTTGTCAACCGCCATTCTTGAGTTTCGCGACCATGGCGCGCACGGCTTTTCCGCGGTGGCTGATGCTGTTCTTGGTGGCTGCGTCCATTTCGGCAAATGTGGCCGTACCTCCTTCGGGAACGAACACAGGGTCGTAGCCAAAACCGTCCGCTCCGCTTTTGGTGGGGGCTATGGTGCCGGTGCAGATGCCTTCGAAGGTTTGCGTGCCCTGCGCACCCGTCAAAGCGATGACCGTCTTGAAACGGGCACCCCGGTCGCTTTGGTCCGCCAGGGCTCCGATCAGCTTGTCCATGTTGGCCCCCGCATCCTTCGCAGGACCTGCATAGCGCGCTGTATATACCCCAGGCGCCCCGCCGAGGGCATTCACTTCGAGTCCGGTGTCGTCTGCAAAACAATCCACACCATAGTGCTCCTTGACGTACTCGGCTTTCTGTATGGCGTTGCCTTCAATGGTGTCGGCGGTCTCGGGTACGTCCTCATGACATCCGATGTCATCCAGGCCGATAACGTCGAAATGACCGTCGAGCAGCTCGGCGATTTCCTTGACTTTACCCGGGTTGCGGGTGGCAAAAACGAGGCGGGGTAGGGACATGGTGCGAAGATGCGAAGTGCATCACTTCCGGCGCACTTTTCCGGTGTCGGTTTCCTCAAAACGGGCCATGAATTCCAACGACCTCGGCCGCGACCGTCCCATTTCACTGACAGCGTTCATGACCGCTTCTTCCAAACCGAAGTCTTGCGGCCCTTCCAATATCAAGGCCACGCTGTGTCCGAGCCGGCTGTCCTTCCTTCCGGCCACGTACCATCGTCGGCCATGCAGCAGGGGGGATATGCGAGGGCCAATTTCGGCTTCGATGACGGCGGGGTGGAGGTTGAGTCCGCCGGAATTGATGACGTCGTCTAGGCGTCCGAGCCATGTGAAGGCGGGGGTGTCGGTCCCCTCGGTTTTGGGCAGCAGGTCAATGGCGTCCCGCGTCACCAGATGGTCAACCCCCCGTTCGGGAGCATGGACCACCAATGCCCCATCTGCGTTGGTGGCCATTTGGATGCCGGGTAAGGCGCGATAGGCGCTTTCGCCCAGTGCTCGGGTGGCAATGTGCGTCAGGGTCTCGGTCATGCCGAAACCGTGGTAGATCGTCACCTCGGCAAGTTCTGCAGCTTGAATGAGGCGCTGCTCGAGCGCTGCGGACACAGGTGCACCTCCGAGGAGGAGGGTGTGAAACCGCTGCAATTGTCCCGATTCGAGCAAGTGCGCGGCTTGCATGGGCGTGGCCACGGCAAAGTGATAGCGGCCATCCACAGCATCCGCCGGGGGTGCAGTGGGCGAGGCGCTGGACGGGGATACAGTGAGCTCCCATCCGAGGACCAAAGCGCGCCAAACCATCATGCGCCCGCCGGTGCCTGAAGGCGGCAAAGCGGACCAGGCGTGGACGGTGGAGCCAGCTGTCGACTGCAGTCCGAAATGCGTTGCCGTGGATTCGGCTGAAGCGCGGACGGAAGCGGGCGTGAAGTTGTGTTGCCGAGGAAGCCCTGTGCTGCCAGATGTTGTGGCGGAAGGTGCGCCTTGTCTCCATTGTTCCAACACGGCATCAAACCCGGAGTGCCAGTCGCGGGGAGCCGTTCCTTGGGCCACTGCGCCTTGCGCCGTGATGCGCCAGGTGTCGTTCATGACAGTATGCGTGCGTAATCCCAGCGTTGCGGTGTGCCGTTCAGAGGCGCAGCCGGAGTATCCATGCGCAACGTGCCTTGCATGACCCGCAGCGGAGAAGGGATGTTTTCGGTGAATAGGCTGCCGGTTCCAAGCCCTTGCGGCAAGGGTTCCGGGTGTTCCAAAATGGCATCGGCGGCCCATTGCGCGATGGCATTGAGGCCGATGTTGCTTTCCAGTGCACTGGTTGCCCACCACTTGGCGCCCACTTCCTCCGCGAGGTCAATCCAATGATTGGCTTCCACCAATCCGCCAATCAGGCTGGGCTTCAGGATGATATAGTCAGGTTTGGTGATGTGCAACAGGTTCCTGCGCAGGTCGGTGTCATGGACGCCGATGAGTTCCTCGTCGAGCGCAATGGGTATGGCCGATCCTATGCAAATGGCTTGCATTTTCTTCCACTGTCCGGGACGAATGGGCTGCTCCATGCTGTGGACATCGAACTTGGCCAGGCGTTCCAACTTGCCGAAGGTCACAGAGATGTCTTCGTCGTCGAGTCCGCCATTGGCGTCGAGACGAAGGGTCACTTTGTTGGCAGGGGCGATGGCGCGAATGGCGGACAGGCACTCCAATTCTTGTTCGAAATCGAGGGCGCCGACCTTCATCTTCAGGGTGTCAAATCCGCGCGCGATCAATGATTCTGCTTGGGCGACCATGTCGGCCACATCCCCCATCCAGATGAGGCCATTGATGGGGACAGGTCGCCCCTCCGTGAAGGGGCCGGGAAACAAGGTCCCCGTTCCATCGGTCAGCAGGTCAATCAAGGCGGTCTCTGCAGCGAAGCGGACAGCGGGATATTGGAGGCTCATCGACTTGGGGTCGAGGGTGCCCGAAGCCGCCAGTTTTTTGAGTTCCAACCGGGCGCGCTGGGCGCTTTCGGGCGAAAGGCCAGGGATCAAGCTGCACTCCCCAATGCCGACCCGTCCGTCTTCTTCGAGGTCGCGTGCGACCACATAGAAGCTGGGCTTCTCGGTGAGGGTGCCCCGCGAGGTGCCCGCAGGCTTTTTGAACTGGAGCGAATGCTCCACGATGCGGATGTCAAGGCCGGTCATGCGGAGGCGCTGAGAAAGAGAAACAGAGAAATGGCGAAGGTGCTCAGGGCGATTTTCTTCAGCTCTCCGTCCAGTGCTGATGGGTCCTTCGTGCGGTAGACAAAAGCGACGTGTCGGGCGTGAACAAGGCCAAACAAACCGTACCAGAGATGTCCCCTCCATGGCCCGCTTGCATCCAACCTCCAAAAGACCAACAAGGCGACCCATGCGCAAGCAAAGAGGAGCATGTGATAGCGCTTGGCATGCTCAAATCCCATCCGCACCACCAAAGTCCGTTTGCCCGTTGCGGCGTCTGAAATGTGGTCGCGCAAGTTGTTGAGATTGAGAACGGCAACACTCAGCAGGCCAATGGTCAGCGCAGGAAGCAACCACAAAGGGTCCCAGTCTCTGGTGATCAGGGCGGCTGTACCGGCGACCCCGGCAAACCCGAAAAACACCAGCACGCTGATGTCGCCGAGACCACTGTAGCCATAGGGACGCTTGCCCGCCGTATAGGTGTACGCTGCTGCGATGCTGACAGCACCTACCGCCACCCATCGGAGCAGCAGCCCCCAGGCATCTCCCACAGCGCCTATTACGGTGGCGATGCCTGTGAGGAAGGCCAAGGCCCCCGTGATCATGACGGCACGCTTCATCGCGGTGGCGGTGATGCGCCCTGAGGCTACGGCCCGGTCGCTTCGTTCCTTGCCTGCGACGCGGTCGGCTCCGTTTTCGAAGTCGCCCAAGTCGTTGGCAAAATTGGCCAGGACCTGCAAGAGGATCACCGTCAGCAGGCATCCGGAGAACAGGGGCACAAACCGCACAAAACCCACGTCTCCAGTGGCCGAAGCAAGAGACCCACCCGTCAGGATGGAGGCACTCGCAAGGGGCAGGGTGCGCAGGCGCGCAGCTTGGATGAAATCGCGGAACATCCGAAAGTCAGGGGAACTTCGGGTATTGTTGGAAGTCTGGATCTCGCTTTTCTAAGAAGGCATTCTTGCCTTCCTGCGCCTCCTCCATGAGATAGTACATGAGGGTGGCATCACCGGCAAATTCCATCAGACCCGTTTGACCATCGAGCTCAGCATTGAGCCCGCGCTTGAGCATGCGAAGGGCAAGCGGTGAGCGCTTCATGATGGTCTTCGACCACTTGACGTAAGTCTCTTCGAGTTTGTCGAGGGGAACAACGGTGTTCACCATGCCCATGTTTTCGGCTTCCTGGGCAGAATACTGCTCACACAAGAACCAGATTTCACGGGCTTTTTTCTGCCCCACGTGACGGGCGAGGTAGCTTGAGCCAAAGCCAGCATCGAAGCTGCCCACCTTCGGTCCAGTCTGTCCGAAAATGGCGTTTTCCGAAGCGATCGTGAGGTCGCAGACCACGTGCAGGACGTGCCCGCCTCCAATGGCATAGCCGTTCACCGCAGCGATCACAGGCTTGGGCAACGAGCGGATTTTCTTGTGCAAATCCAGGACGTTCAAGCGCGGAACGCCATCGTCACCGATGTAGCCACCGGTCCCCTTCACGTTTTGGTCTCCTCCGCTACAGAAGGCTTTGTCTCCTGCGCCCGTGAGCACGACCACACCGATGTCTTGGCGCTCTCTGCAGACCTCCATGGCCTCGAGCATCTCCATATTGGTCTCGGGTCGAAACGCATTGTAGACCTGTTGACGGTCAATGGTGATGCGGGCAATGCCCTCAAAAAATTCAAATCGGATGTCTTCAAAGGGTTGGATGACCTCCCACTTTCTTTCGTTCGACATGTTCTGTGGTTTGATTCAATTGACAACGCAGCACACCTCCTTGTTCTGTTGCGAATGGGCGGAGTGTGATGCGGGCGCAATTTACGCCTGTACGGCTGCCATGTAGCGCTTGTACACCTCGGCACTCTCCGGACCAGGTGTGACGATTTCGAGCACCTTTCCCGCCACTGAAGGTTCCCACCAGTCTTCCAGTGCCGCCTTGAGGCCCTTCGCGTTTGTGACACGCTCATGAATCAAGCCGTGGAGGTCGCAAAGCGGGCGCAATTCGGTGTGGTGTTGCCATTCGAAGTGGCTCTCGGCCAATCCCGTGCGCTCAGGGCCTTCCAGCCACCGAAAAATCCCGCCTCCGCCGTTGTGAATCACGGCGATACGGAGGTTGTCAGGTTGCGGGTGGATGTGAAATGCGTTGGCATCGTAGAGAAAACCCAGCTCACCTGTGATCAAGGTGGTTGGCTGTCCAGCCAACGCAGCGCCAACGGCTGTGGCGTTGCATCCGTCAATGCCGGCCACCCCGCGGTTGGACCAAGGATGACGGTCTCCGCGGCGCTCAAAAAGTTGGGCGTAACGCACCGGCGTAGAATTGCCGAGGTGGAGTCCCCAGCCCTTGGGCAGTGCGGCGTGCAAGAGTTGGTGGGCGATCAGGTCGCTCCAAGGCGCGGGTTGCAAAGCGCTGGGGTGCCGTTCCCGCACTGTGCATTCGAAATCCCACCATGATGTGTGCCACGGCTGGCCTTCGCTGTTCGAACGCGCGGGGGAGGTGTCCGTGAAGGCCCTTGCGCCGGTTTCGAGAGCAGCTTGCACACTGCAACTGACGTTGCGGGCCGTTGCAGAAAAGGCCGCCGGCGCACTTCCGCCCGGATCGATGTGAAGGTGCTCGGGAGCCGTTTGGGCGAGGGCGCCCCTCAAGCGACGGGAGAGCAAGGGCGCACCAAAGGAGACCACCAAGTCTGGCGCAAAGTCAGCCCATGGACGGCCCGATGCATTGACTGCCGACAGCCAGCGGTCGCAGGCAGTGAGGGTCGTCATTCCCGGGGCGCAGAGTCCGCTGGTCGTGTCGCCCACCAAAGCGGCGAATGTGCCCCAAATCTTCAGCGCAGGAGTGGGAAGGGACCAAGGGTGCGTTCCGCCTAGCAACAGCACGCGTTCTCCTTGCCTGGCGGCCTGTTCCATGCGGGCGGAAAACCAAAGGGGCACCTCGCTTTGGTCGCCATTCCACTGGCCTGGCTCAGCGGGGTGGGTGGGTGCAGGGTCGCCAGCAGATGCCGAAGCTGCCGCGTACAGGGGTTCCTCAAAAGGGCAGTTCACATGAATGGGGCCGCAGCTGAGGGCCGCAGTCATGCCTTCGAGCAGGGTCTGGCCATCAGCTTGCAGCGGGGCATCCCAAGTAAAAGAGGCCCTCACATGAGGGGTGTGAACGCCATCTTGGGCCAAGGTTTGGCTCTGCCATTCCCCGTCTGCACCTGCGGGCCGGTCGGCTGTGAGGCTGATGAGGGGGAGGCCTGAGCGGTGGGCTTCCGCCAGGCCAGGGCCGTGATTCAGCGCTGCAGTGCCGCTCGTACAACACACCGCCACCGGCTGTTTCAAGGTCAACGCCAAGCCCAGTGCGTGGTGAGCAGCAGAGCGTTCATCCAAAGCGACCACCGTGCGAATGCCCAAAGTGGCAAAAGCTTGGATCAATGGTGCATTGCGGGAGCCTGGGCTAACTACCGCGGCGGCCATGCCCGCATCTCGGAGTCCGGCCACGAGCTGCAAGGCCGATGCGATGGCGGGGGTCTCCGTGGCGCTCATTCGTTCCAGTGGACAATGGGGTCGAGGACGGAGCGCAGCTTGTTGCGGGTCTCGTCCCATTCTGCTGAAGGCCTGGAAGCTGCTGTGATGCCGCCTCCAGCGTATGCGGTCAGCACGCCGTCGCGGAGTTGGGCACAGCGCAGATTGACATAGAACGAGAGGTCCTGGCCTTCTTCAACACCCACCCAACCGGTGTAGTAGGCCCGGTCGTGGTCTTCATGCTGGGCGATGAAGTCCAAAGCTTCTTTTCTGGGCGTGCCTCCCACCGCGGGTGTGGGGTGCAATGCGGCGATGATCTCATTCAGTGGACGCGTGGCTTCAAAGTCGACCCACGTTCTGAGGTGCTCGATGGGGCCGTATTGTATCGTCTGACGATCGCTGGTTTGGATGTTTTGACAACCTGAATGCTTCAATGCAGCCAGCGCTCCTTCGGTCACAAGGGCTTGCTCTTCCCGCTCTTTTTCCGTCCAAGGGTCGGTGACATCGCCGAGGTGAGCCATCCTTGTTCCGGCCAGACAAGCGGTACGCAAATGGGGCCATGTTCCCTGCACGAGGGGTTCCGGAGAAGAGCCAAACCAAGTCCCGATAGAGGGGTGGGTACAAGCCCAAGTCAAGGAGTCGGGGTGCGCCAATGCCAGTCTGCGGACGACGTCCACATTGTCTAGTCCTGACGCCTTCACACGCAGCAAGCTGCTCAGCACCACCTTCCGGAGCGGGCCTTTGGCGATTGCAGCCTGTGCGGCTTCGATGGAGGCGATGTGCGCGCTGCGTTCAGTACCGTTGAGGTGTGCCACCGAAGTCTTGACGGTCGGCCGGGCGTCGCGAACCAGTACCTCCTCGATTTCAAGGCGTCCGCAGACGGTCATTTCCTTCTGTTTGGCTGCCCTTTCCCATGGGTGCAACCGGAAGGTGACAGGGCCGTCTTGCTCGGGCATGAGCCTCTCAATGTGCGGGCTCCCGGGCTTGTGAAACAACACCTCAATCTGCGAACCGTCCAAATCCTGTGCTGTGGTCATGATTCCTTTGAAGGTGCGGGGATCAGCATCACGGTCAACCGGCTTGTGCAGACCGCTTTGCCTTGCTCGTCGGTAATCTCGATGTGCCACACGTGGAGCTTTCCTCCTTCGTGGTGCAAGCGCGCAGTGCCTGTGACCCATCCAGATTTCACACTCCTCAGGTGGTTGGCATTGACTTCAACACCGACGGCTGCTTTGCCGCGTGGTGCGGCGATGTAGTGGGACCCCACCGACCCGAGGGTTTCGGCCAAAACCACACTGGCACCGCCGTGCAGCAGCCCGTAAGGCTGGTGTGTCCGGGCATCCACAGGCATGCGTCCAACGACCTCACCGTGTTGGACCGACAGCAGTTCCATGCCCAAGGCTTCACTGATGGTGTTGCGGCCCAGTGCTTTGAGCTGCTCGGCATCGGGTAGCTCTGGCGTTGGGGAATCTTCCTTCATTGCTCGCACAATTTAGTCCTTGATTGGACGGGACACTGCCCGAAGTCCATGGGCGTGAACGGCGGAGAAAAACAGCAGCCCAATTTTTTTTTCGCTTTTTGAGGCAACGATTGGATATGGTGTCGTCTATACACTGGATGCGGCCTTTAAACGCTGCATCGGTTTCAATATCCTTGCAGGTTTCGGAGGGGGCAGTAATGCCCCCTTCATTCTTTTTAGACCGCCACGTGCACGAGCTGTTTGGTCTCAAACCAAGGGTCGTCGAGCACGGCCGAAAGTGCCCATTGTTGCACCGGCTCCTGCACGGCGGACAGTTCCTCTGAGAGGTCGCCCCCCTTCAAATAGAGCACGCCATTGGGCAGCCCGTGCCGCTGTTCTTCCGCAAACAAGGGGCGCACCCAATCGAGAAATGGGGCCATGCGGGTCACAGCGCGGCTGACGACGAAATCAAAAGGAGGGTCCGTAGTCAAGGACTCCGCCCGTGCCCATTTGCCTTCGACATTCTTGAGGCCGAGGGCGTCAGACACGGCATTGACCACCTTGATTTTTTTGCCGATGGAGTCGCATAGGGTGAATGCGGCATCTGGGAAGAGGATGGCCAGAGGCAGCCCAGGAAAACCGCCACCCGTGCCCACATCGAGGATCCGAGCCCCGGTTTCCGGCCGGAAGATGCGCGCCATCGACAGGCTGTGCAGTACATGCCGCGTAAAGAATTGATCGAGGTCTTTTCGGGAAATCACGTTGATGCGCGCGTTCCATTCTCTGAACAATGGGCCGAGCATGGCGCACTGTTGACGCTGTTGCTCGGTCAGTGCGGGTATGGGGGTACCAAATTCATGGCACTCCATAGAAAGTGCGTTGAGCATGCCGTCAACGGCCCTAAAATCCAGGTCGGAAGGGGCCACGCTTAAAACTGTTCGCGGTCCGTTTCCAGCACGCCGGCAAGGATGTCGCGGGCGCGAAAGAGCTGGGCTTTCACAGTGCCGAGTGGCAAGTTGAGCTCTTGTGAGATTTCATCGTAACTGTACTCCTCGAAGTACCGAAGCTCGACCAATCGGCGGTAACGGGGCTTGAGCTGTGCGACCACTTCACGCATCCGATTGACGCGCTGTTGCTTTTCGAGCGTCTGTCCGGGATCCAATCCGTCGTCAGCGACTTGGATTTCCATGGTGTCGCCTTCGGCATCCGTAAACCCTTTGTCCAAGCTGAGGGCTTTGATCCGCTTTTTGCGAATGAAGTCGATGGCGCCGTTGGAAGCGATTTTGAAGAGCCAAGTGGAAAAGGCAAACTGGGGGCTGTACTGCTTGAGCCGCTTGAATGCCTTGCCGAAGGTCTCGATCATCAGGTCCTCGGCGTCATCCTGGTTGTTGACCATCTTGAGCAACATGTAGTAGATGGGTTCGCGATAGCGCTCCATCAATTCGGCAAAAGCAGCCTGGTCATGTTTGTCCAAAGCCCGGCTGATCAAGCCGAAGTCATACTTGGCTTTGTCTGAAAGGTGGTCGATTACGACCTTCTTATCGGTGCCCGCTGCGTCCATGTTGGCGATGAGGTGAATGCGTTCTGCACAGTAGCGAGGGCGAGGAGGGTCCATCGAATGGGTCCCCACAGCATGCACCGCCACATTGGAAGTGCACCGTCACCCCACCACCGGGAGAACGAGGACAAGGTAAAGGCGCGAACGGTGCCTGCAAGGGCCATGAGTACAGCGGGTATCCAAACGTGCCTGTGCAAAAGGCCAAAGGGGGCGTAGAGCGCGGCGAAGACAACCGTGAAGTCCAAGGCGGCATCCAATCCCAGTCTCACACTGGAGCGGCGCGAATAACGCCCTGATGTCGAAAGGTGACGCCGCTTGCGGTTCCAGCCATCCCGGGCGTTTGGAGCGGGTTGCGATTGCACCTGGGTGGCGGCGGTTGGACAAGGGGCAAGGCCCACATTGAACCCGGCGCACAAGGCATCTTGAACAAACAGGTCGTCATCGCCGCTGGTCAGGTCAGAGTGGCCGTCAAATCCGCCACAAGCCTCCCAAGTGCTTCGTCGGTATGCGATGGAGCGGCCCACGCCCATGTATGGCTCGCCGATGATCGCTTCGCCGTTGTACTGAAACGCCACCCGCAAGGCGTCAAAAGCGAGCAATGTCGGTCCGCCATCGGGCAGACATGTACCGAGCACCACGTCCCATTTGGGGGTTGCGTGTGCCCGCTCCTCATCGGTGCCCTTGTCCGCATGGGCAAGGGCGGAGGCCAAGCTCCAAGCCCATTGTGGTGCAGGTGTGCAATCCGCATCGGTCAGGACCAGACTGTCATGCCGTGCCGCTCGGATGCCGGCTTCCAGTGCTTGCTTTTTGCCGGGCGCCGATTTTTTGTGAAAAAGGAGGGTGAGCTCCGGTGCCGCAGGTTGTGCTTGCAGCCACGCTGCCGTGCCGTCGGTAGATCCGTCGTCTACGACCAGCCATTCTGCAGTCCAGCCCTGTGGGAAGCGCTGTCCACGCCATGCCTCCCACATGGAGGACAGGGCCGCCAAATCATTGTGGGTGCAGACAATCAAGGTGACGCTGCGGGTTGCAGGTGCTTCTCCCTCTGCATGGGGCTCCCTTATTGAAGACAGTGCAAACTGGCGGAGGGCCTTGTGCCAGCGCAGGTCCCAAGCGATGCGGGCAATGGCGGGCAATGCGGACAGGACTAAGGCCCCGATGTTCCACAGGGCAGCCATCATTAGTCCTGGTAACGGTAGTCCACCAAGGTGTCCCAGCCATCAATAGACAGGCGGATCGCAGGTTGCGACGGGTCGCGGAACGGTTGCAGGTCGAAGGCCTGCCGTGTTGTAATCAGGGCGCGCCCCATGTCTCCATGGGCGTCGTGAAGGATGCGCAATGGTTGTTGTCGGGGCAGCGATTTGGTGGCCGCGCCGCCCGAAGTCAGGGTGAAATCGTGGTCCTTGAAGCCACCGCCATAGCGCAATTCAGCAATCAGGCTGTCCGCCACAACTTCCAAGGACACCACAGTGAACGGATCCGATGCCGGCGCCGATCCTCCGGGGGTATCGGCCGTGGACATGGCCCCTCCTTTATGGGTGGAGCACCCTGCCATCAAGGCGGTGACCAACAACAAAAGAATGGGGCATCTGCGCATCATGGAATCAACGCAAGAGACAGCGCACAGCGTATGTCCCACTGGCCGAGGTGATCCGCGCCACCATCCAGCCTCGTGGAAGGTCACTGACATCCAGGGTGTGCATTCCACCCATTGTTTGAACAGGCGAAGCCAGAGAACGGCCCAGGGCATCAAAAGGCGCGATGACCGCTCCGGCGGGAAGTCCGGAGAAACGCACAGTGGTACTGGCGGGGTTGGGCCATGCGCTCAGCGCAATGGGGGCGATGTCTCCGGTCGACATGGCGCTCGTACAGAACTGCTCGAGGTCCGAATCGGTGAAGTTGCCACCGCTGTACACCACATCGCCTTCGGGGTCCAAGACCGTGAAACTTCCTTCTCCAAAATCGCAGCACATGCCGTCGCCATAGCTGTCATCCACCTGCAGAATGTAGCACCCTTCTTCAAGGCACATCGGCACGGTAATGACCAATTGGTCTTGGTCGTCCTCATACGGCCCACCTGAGTATACCACGTTGCCCAACCGTCTCAACTCCCATGTGGTTTCACTGCCATAGTCGTCCAACACCAACTCGAGGGTAAAGTCAAAGGTCTCACCAGAAAAAGCGCTGAACTCTACGTTGGCGGCGTCATTGAAGCTGTTTTCATCTTGCTGGCCATTGACCGAAACGATGGTCACGGTTACGGTATTGGTGCCGTCTGTGGCCATGATGGCCGGCAGGGATACCGTCTCGCTCTCGTACTGGTCGAGGTTGCCGGACCAGTTGACCGTTTGCTGAGGACCGCCGTCCACGCTGTAGCCAATCACCGCTGAGGTCAAGGGGCTGGTGCCAAAGTTGCTGACGGTCACCTCAATGACGACTTCGCCACCGCCACAGAGGACTTCCTCCGGCGCGCTGGCGATGCCTACGCCCATGTCCACTTCGAAGCTCGTAACGCACCCGGCACTGGGATAGCCATCCAGCACTTCTACACCCAAGCCCAGTGGATCTAGGTGTTCCGTGATGCCATTGTTGAAGCTGACCCCCATTCGGCCGTAATAGTCAAATTGACCGTTGTTCACCGTTCCAGAGCAGGCCGCAGCACCGCCGTAGAGTTGGCCGATGATGCGGTGGTTTTGATCGAAGAGGGGGGAGCCGGAAGAGCCGCCTTCTGTGACGCCATCCTCCCATTGGTCAATCCACCATACCGCAGCTCCCGCCGCATTGTCGTGGTAAGGGGCGTCTTCATCGATACAGATCTTCTTCAGGTCCCCACCGGGGTGGTGGATGCCGGTCGTGTTTTGGACGGTCTCGGCGTCTGTTCCGTCCCAACCTGCGAAAAACGGGTTGTAGGATGCCGGAATCTGCTCGTCGAGCAGCAACAATCCAAAGTCCGAAGCACCATTGCTCACCAGCAATTCTGCACCGCTGACCGTTTGATTGGTCGGTCCAGTATTGCCTTCGCAACCTTCAGTCTCATGGTTGAAATAGAAGGTCCAGTTGCCGACATTGCCGCCGAGGCAGTGGTTTGCAGTCAAGAACAAGGGCGCGCCGTCTTGGGCGGTGTTGTTGACCAAAGCGCCTGTGCAAACGGCAAATCCACCTTGCACAATCAGGGCGACGGAGCGCTTCTCACACTGCCATGTGGCCCCTTCAGGACAATTCACATTGATGTTGCATTCACCGCTGTTGCCGAAGGGCCCGCGCTGGGTGCCCAATGCTTCTGCCGCCAAGGCAGCTTTTCCGGCGATGTCGCGGTAGGCGTGCACCACTTGAGCGATGCGAAGGCTGACTGCATCTTCAAGGCCATCAGGGACATGGAGTTCTACGACCACTGCGTCGCCCGCTACGAGCCCGGTTGCGAGGCCGCCCCAAGTCTTCATGTTGCGGTGGTCAAACCCGCCAATGTATTCGGTGTGATCCGCACTCCAGACAAACAGCTTGGCGCCCTTGGGGACCTTGAATTCAGAGAATGAAAGGCTGATGGCGAGGGCGCCTGGTGCTTGAATTTGTGTTCTCCACACCGAAGCGCCTTCGATGTTCAGCCAGGTGCCGTCGTTCAGTGCGATGTCCACTGGAAACTCTTGTCCAAACCGCCAAGGGGCACTCTTCACAGCGTCGGTCACCTCGTCAGCTGCACGCAATGACGCCATGTCAATCGCGGGCATGCGGTGGACAGGCCAAGCGGGATTGTCCATGTTGGTGCCGGGTGTGTTCCAAAGTGGCGCTCCACCATGCGGCACTTGAGCGTGAAGGCTGAGCGTGAAGGCCACAAAAAGGCAGGCGCTGAGGGCGCGAAAAATGATGTTCATCAGACGGGTCAACTTGCAGGTTAAGAGGAGGACGCAGAATTCCTGAAACAGGTTGCAAGCGAAGCGAAGTTACCAATTCTCGACAGCGCCTTCCAGTGCGAAAAGTTCGTCGCGCAGCCTTGCGGCGTCCATAAAGGCGAGTTCTTTGGCGGCCTTTTGCATCTCCTTGCGGGTCCGCGCCATCAGCTTCTCCATGGCTTTGAGGTCCTTGGACTTCACATAGCTGGCCACAACGGGGTCTTCCAGTATGCCCACACCGGAAGCGGCAGGCTCGGCGGCCATGGGAGAGGGACGTTCTTCAATGAGTTCGCTTTGCTCGAACACCGTCTTTTTAGAGCGCTTGACTTGCTGCGGTTCAATGCCGTGTTCGGCATTGTAGGCTTCTTGCTTTTCGCGGCGCCTCGCCGTTTCCTCTATGGTCTGCGCCATCGAGTCGGTGATCTTGTCTGCGTACATCAGGACCCTGCCGTTGACATTTCGCGCTGCGCGTCCCGCTGTCTGGGTGAGTGACCGGTTGGACCTGAGGAAACCTTCTTTATCCGCGTCCATCACCGCCACGAGGGATACTTCCGGAAGGTCAAGTCCTTCTCGCAACAAATTGACCCCCACCAGGACATCAATGACCCCTTCACGAAGGTTTCGAATGATCTCGATCCTGTCGAGTGTCTTGACTTCTGAGTGGATGTAGGAACAGGAGATGCGCAGCCGGTCCAGGTAGCGTGACAGCTCCTCTGCCATGCGCTTGGTCAGGGTAGTGACCAGCACGCGGTCGCCATCTGCGATGGTCTTTCGGATTTCGCCAATCAAGTCGTCCACTTGATTCTTGCAAGGACGGACTTCAATGGGCGGGTCGAGCAAGCCGGTAGGTCGGATGAGTTGTTCGACCACAACCCCTTCGCTTTTCTCCAGTTCGTAGTCCGCGGGTGTGGCGCTGACATAGATGATTTGATGGAGCATGCTATCGAATTCATCCGACATCAGAGGTCGGTTGTCCAAGGCGGAGGGCAACCTGAAACCGTGCTCTACCAGGGAGACTTTGCGCGAACGGTCACCCCCGTACATGGCCCCCACCTGCGGCACGGTGACGTGGCTTTCGTCCACCACAAGCAGGAAGTCGTCTGAGAAGTAGTCCAGCAGGCAGAAGGGACGTTGTCCCGGTTCGCGACGGTCGAAGTAACGGCTGTAGTTCTCGATGCCGTTGCAAAATCCGAGCTCCCGCATCATTTCAAGGTCGTGGGTGGTCCTCTCCTCAAGGCGCTTCCCTTCTATGAAGCGCCCTTGGCTGTTGAACCATTCGACCTGCTTGGCCATGTCCTGCTGGATTTCCCAAATGCACTGATGGAGGGTGTCCTTGCCGGTGACGAAGAGGTTGGCAGGGTAAATCCGCAAGGCCTCAAAGCCAAACAGCACTTGTCCGGTTTCGGGATCTATGGTTTCAATGCGTTCAATCTCGTCGCCCCAAAAATGTACGCGGACGGCATGGTCGGCATAGGCGAGGAAGACGTCTACAACATCCCCAGTGACCCTGAATGAACCGCGGCTGAAGTCGCCACGGGTTCTGTGGTACAGGCTTTCGACGAGGCGGTGCAGCAGGGCATTGCGGCTGATGACTTGGCCCTGTTTGACTTCGATGACGCTCTTGTGGAATTCCACAGGATTTCCAATGCCATAAATGCAGCTGATGGAGGCGACTACGATGACATCGCGCCGACCGCTCAAGAGGGCCGAAGTGGCCGAGAGTCTGAGCTTTTCGATTTCCTCGTTGATGGCGAGGTCTTTTTCGATGTACGTGCCCGAAGAGGGGATATAGGCCTCAGGTTGATAGTAATCGTAGTAGCTGACGAAGTATTCGACCAGGTTGTCGGGGAAGAACTCCTTGAACTCGCTGTATAGCTGAGAAGCAAGGGTCTTGTTGTGGCTGAGCACCAATGTGGGGCGCTGGGTTCTTTCGATGACGTTGGCCACGGAGAACGTCTTGCCCGAGCCAGTGACCCCCAACAGGGTTTGATGGCGCGTCCCCGCTTCAATCCCTTCTACAAGTTGACGGATGGCCTCGGGCTGGTCGCCTTTGGGCTGGAAGTCACTGTGAAGTTTGAAGCCGCTCATAGTTGGGCACAAAAAAAGGGGGCAGCGCCCCCTTTTCTGTGATTTGTCTTTAGAAAGGTGCAGGTTTATTCTGCGACCACTTCGAATTTCACCTCGACGACCACCTCTTTGTGCAGCTTCACCTTGGCGGTGTAGCTACCCAAGTCGCGGATCACTTCGGTACCCAGATCGATGCTCTTGCGCTCGATCGGGTGGCCGGCACCGGCCAAAGCCTCTGCCAGTTGAATGTTGTTGACTGAGCCAAAAATCTTACCGCTCTCGCCGGCTTTCGCGCCGATTTTGAGGGAGAGTCCAGCCAGCTTCTCACCGATGACTTTAGCGTCCTCGAGGGCTTTCAAGGCCTTGTGAGACTGTTGACGCAAGGTTTCGGCGACGACCTTTCGGGCGCTTTCCGTGGCTGCAATGGCGAAACCCTGAGGAATCAGGTAGTTCCGGGCATAGCCGTTCTTGACGTTGACGATGTCGTTCTTCGCTCCGAGGCGGTCGACGTCCTGCTTGAGAATCACATCCATAGCGCAGTGAATTAGACGGCTGCTTAGCGCAGCTGGTCAGCGAGATAAGGGAGCAGAGCCAAGTGGCGGGCCTTCTTGATGGCCTTGCCTACGCGGCGCTGATATTTGAGGCTGGTGCCGGTCAAACGGCGGGGCAAAATCTTACCCTGCTCGTTGATGAGCATCAGCAAAAAGTCGGGGTCCTTGTAGTCGATGTACTTGAAGCCCTTCTCACGGAAGCGGCAGTACCGTTCGCTCTTCGTGTCGATGGCGATCGGATTCAGGTAACGGACATTCTTGTTATCGGCCATGATCGTAAAATCTGGTGCGTTCAGGCTTTGGTTTCAGTTCCCGCTGGGGTCTGCTTGGGCTTCTCCCTGCGATCCGCTTCGCGGTCCCGGCGTCCTTCGGCATACTCCACGTGGAACTTGTCCATGCGCGTGGTGAGGAAACGAATCACCCGCTCGTCGCGGCGGAATTCAGTTTCGAGTGGGAGAATGGCGGTGGGGTCCGCATCAAATTCCATCAAGTAGTAGAAGCCAGTGGACTTCTTCTGAATGGGATAGGCAAGCTTCCGCATGCCCCAATTCTCCTCGTGGGTGAGCTTGGCTCCCTTATCTTTCAGGAGCTCCTTGTACTTCTTGATCACGTCCTTGGTCTGCTCGTCAGAGAGGACTGGAGTGATGATGAAGACGGTTTCGTATCGATTCCGGGTCATTATGCTTGGCGCAAAGGGGGCGCAAATCTACGCTAAATGCCGGGGTAACGCAACAGCTTGGTGGAGGATTCTTCACAACGCCCCCTACACAGGCAAAATGTGGGCCTCCTGTGCAAAATTGAAACGCGGCTGTTCGCCGCGCATTGCGCACCTTTGAAACATGGCAGAAGGTAAATCCTTTCTGGTATCCGCGAGGAAGTACCGGCCCACAACGTGGGAGACTGTGGTGGGGCAGCGCTCCATTACCGATACGCTCAGGCACAGTATAGAGAGTGGGCAGATCGCCCAAGCCTACCTCTTTTGTGGTCCTCGCGGCGTCGGCAAGACGACGTGCGCCCGCATTTTTGCCAATGCCATCAACGGTTTTACCACCGAGCAGGCCGAACGCAGTTTTAATGTCTTTGAACTCGACGCGGCATCCAACAACGGGGTTGAGCACATTAGAAGCATCATCGACCAGGTGCGCATCCCACCACAGGATGGTGAGTACAAGGTGTACGTCATTGACGAGGTGCACATGCTCTCTAAGGATGCCTTCAATGCCTTTCTGAAGACGTTGGAAGAGCCTCCCCGTCACGCGGTGTTCATCCTTGCGACCACGGAGAAGCACAAGATCTTACCGACGATCCTCTCCCGTTGTCAGATCTATGACTTCCGGCGGATCACTACGCGGGACATTGCCGAGCACCTTGCCTATGTCGCCGGCCAAGAAGGGGTGAATTCCGAGCCCGAGGCCCTGAACGTGATTGCCCAGCGCGCCGATGGAGCGATGCGTGATGCGTTGAGCATTTTCGATCAGATGGTGGCGTCCAGCGCAGAAGGGGTGACCTACAGTGCGGTCACGCAACACCTCAATGTGTTGGGTCATGATGTCTACTTCAGCATCGTGGATGCCGCACTCGAAGGGCGCATTGGAGACATGTTGCTCCAGCTCGAGGAAGTGGTGGCGGCGGGTTTTGATGCGCACCATTTCGTGACAGGTTTGGGGCAGCATCTGCGCAATTTGCTCGTCAGTAAGGATCAAGCGACGCTCTCTCTCATGGAAGCCGGGGCCGCTGTTGTAGATCGTTTCAGTGATCAGTCCCAACGATGTGGTCTTCACTTCTTGGTGGGGGCGATTGGCCATGCCAACGAAGCCGATCAGCAATACCGGATGTCGCGGCATCCGAGACTACTGGTCGAACTGATGCTCATGCGCATCGGCTCCCTCGAAGCGGTCAGCGCGGAGGGGGCAAAAAAAAAATGAGCTCATTCCCATCACAGGGTGGGGCGTAGCGATTCCGGAGCCGCAGGGCGTTGTCAAGGTTCGCGTCTCCGTTTCGGAGCCCGCTCCCGTGGCTGCCGCCCAAGCCGAAACCGCAAAGCTTGAAGAAGCGGCAGGAGTGGAAGTACACCAACGGGCCGCGGCAGTGACAGTGCCCGTTGAGGCTAAAGCGCCAACGTTGAACGCCGGGCAGGAGGTGCAGTCTTCTGATACCGCTGCTGCAGCTCCCGTCGCGTTAGAACAACCTGTTGAGGTGCCGACAGAGGTCCACAGTGAGGCGGCCACGGCAGCCCCGTCCTCTCCACCAGAATTGGATGCTGACTTGGCCACCACACTGGGAAAGCCGAAAATGTCCAAAGCACCAACGGGTAAGCTGGGTTCATTGCTGGCCGGCAGGAGTATGCTGGCGCCTGGGGCGGGCTTAAATGAAGAAGAGGGTGGAGACGCCTTGTCGGATACCTCGGGGTTGAAGGCCGACTATGACCAGGAGAAGGTGATGGCCGCATGGTCTGCCTTGGTGGAAGACCTTCGGACCAAAAACAAGATGGGCATGGCGGCGACGCTCTCGACCGGCGAATTGACGTTCGAAGACCCCACCTTACGTCTGGTCGTGGCCAACCAAGTCCAGTTTGATGAGCTCAAAGAATGTGCCACGGAGTTGTTGCATTTCGTGAGGACCCATGTGGGCAATGGGAGCATTGCGTTTGACGTGGCAGTGGGCGAGGCCGTTGCGGCGCCAGCCTTCCTTTCTCCCAAGGATCGCTATTTGCGTTGGGCCGAAGAAAACCCTGCCTTGGAATCATTGCGGAACCGGCTCGACCTGGATCTGAGTTAAGCAGGGATGAACCTGCTTCCTTTTGGGCTGTTCATGTGCCATGCACAGCGATCAATTTTTCGTCCCATGCTCTATGCGGAGGGTGTTCAAGGCTTGGAAAGGGGTGTTCATGGTCTTGTTGACCACGGGATGGGCGTCCGCAATGATGGCCCAGGGCGCCGCTGTCCGCGGAGTCGTGGTGGATGAGGTGTCAGGGGCGCCCATGCCCTTTGTTTCTGTGGTGGTGCAGGGGAGTGCTTCGGGTGTTTCTACTGATCTGGATGGCAAGTTTGAGCTGGAAGGGTTGACACCCGGTGTGGTCAACTTGGCGTTCAGTTCCATCGGTTACGAGCCGGCCACCCGCCTCGAAGTGGAGTTGACGCCTGCCCGGCCGGCTTTTCTCACCGTGGAAATGTCACCATTGGCCGTTGCCATTGAAGCGGCCGAGGTGACCGCAGTGGTGGGCAAAGGAGAGGAGGAGGCCCCCGTGTCTTTGCGCAGGATTGGCACCAATGAAATCAAGCGCAATCCTGGAGGGGGGCGAGACATCAGCAAGGCCATTCGCAGCTTGCCCGGTGTGGCGGCGATCCCCAGCTTCCGGAACGACATTGTCATTCGCGGTGGTGCGCCAAACGAAAACCGCTTCTACATCGATGGCATAGAGATCCCCAACATCAACCACTTTGCCACTCAGGGAGCGAGCGGGGGGCCCGTTGGCATGATCAATGTGGACCTTGTGGAGGAGGTTGAATTCTTCTCTGGCGCCTTTCCTGCAACACGTGGCAATGCATTGTCCAGTGTCATGGAGTTCGGGTTCAAGACCGCCCGGACTGACGAATGGACGTCCAATGCTGTGGTAGGGACGAGTGACCTGGGCTTGACCTTTGAGGGTCCGACAGGGCCTAACAGTTCGTTAATCCTGAGTGCCAGGAGGAGCTATCTGCAGTTTTTGTTCCAAGCGCTTGGGCTCCCATTCTTGCCCATATATAATGACTTCCAATTCAAGTGGGTGCACCAGTCAAATCCCAATGAGCGTTGGACGGTACTGGGCATAGGCGCTTACGATGACTTCCAGTTGAACCTGTCAGCCGCCGAGGACACTGCTGCCGAAGACTACCTGGACCAGGTTGCCATTTTGGATGCGCTCCAAGTGAATCGCCAGTGGAATTACGCGATGGGGGTGAAGTACGACAGGTTCACTGAGAATGGAAGGTGGACCTGGGTGGCAAGTCGAAACATGCTGAGCAACCGTGCTTTCAAGCACCAAGAGAATGACGTGAACCTTCCATTGACCTTGGACTATCAGTCTCAGGAGATGGAGAACAAGCTCCGTTTGGAGCGTCGGGTGTATGGAGAAGGGGGGTTGAAGTTGACGTGGGGGGCACAGTATGAGTTCGCCAAGTTCAACAACAGCACATATGTTCAGCGGTACAATGCCTTGGAGGGCTCCCTCGTCACTTTCGACTTTGAAAGTGCCTTTGACATGCACGAGTATGGCGCCTTTGTTCAGGCTTCGCAGACCATTTCGGATGGCCGGGTGGTCTTGAGCGGTGGGGCGCGCATCGATGGCAATGAGGTCAACGCCGAGATGGGCAATCCACTCCGTCAGTTCAGTCCGCGCTTCGCCATGCGCTGGACCCTCAAGCCCGGACTGAGTTTCAATGCCAATGTGGGGCGGTACTTTCAGCTGCCCGCTATGTTGATTCTCGGATACGCGGAGGGAGGTGTCCGTGTCAATGCGGATGGTGCGCGCTACACCCGATGCGACCAAGCGGTCGCCGGTTTCCGGTACGATTTGAGCGAGCGCAATACCACGCTCGGCGTCGAGGGTTTCTTGAAAGGATATGGCAACACGCCGGTGAGCATCAATTCAGGCATCGCGCTGGCCAACCTCGGGGCGGACTTCGGCGTAGTGGGCAACGAGGCCGTCACCTTCGGTGGGAGTGGCCGGGCCTATGGCATGGAGGTGCTGGCCCAACGACGACTGTACAAGGGCGTCTATGGCCTCTTGGCCTACACGTGGGTGCGGAGCGAGTTTGAAGTGGACGGGGCATACGCGCCCAGCGCTTGGGACAGCCGGCACATTGTGTCGTTGACGGGTGGTGCCAAGCTCAAGCGGGATTGGGAGATCGGGGCCCGATGGTTGTACAGCGGCGGCTTGCCCTTTACGCCTTACGACCTTGATGTCTCCATGGACAGGGCTTATTGGGACAGCCAAGGCGTGCCATTCTTGGACTATACGGCACTCAACACCCAGCGCAACGCAGCCTTTAGCCAATTGGATCTTCGGATTGACAAGAAGTGGTTCTTTGACCGTTGGAGCCTGGACGTCTTCATGGACATCCAAAATCTATTCGGTCAAGTGCCCGATGCCCCACCTGCCTTGGATGTTGTGCGGGACCCAGCGTCGGGAGCGCCATTGCCCAATCCTGCCATGCCTTCGCGTTATCAACCGCGCTTCATCCAAACAGGGACAGGTTCGGCTATCCCGGCAATCGGTTTGATTGTCGAACTTTAAAGTGTGCGCGTAGACAAATTTCTGTGGGCGGTGAGGTGCTTCAAAACGCGCTCCCAAGCGACGGCAAAAGTGAGGGAGGGAAAGGTTGAGGTCGAGGGGAGTGTGGTCAAGGCAAGTCGCGACCTCAAAGTGGGGGAACAGGTCAAAATTCGTTCGGGGGCTCATTATGAAATTCTCGAGGTTTTGGCCTTTCCCAAGGGTCGGGTTGGACCAAAACTTGTCGAGTTATACTCCAAGGACAGGACACCGGTAGAGGAGCGGGAGCGACAAGCTGTCACCCAGGAAGTAATGCGGCAAAACCCGTTTAAGCTGGGAAGACCGACCAAAAAGGACCGAAGAAAGTGGGATAAGTGGCAGCAATAGATAATGAGTAAGTACGAGTTTAAACAGGTATTACACACCGAGACATGGCCATTGAGGGCTGCGGTTCTTTGGCCTGAAAAGTCGGCTGGTCCAAGCTGTGAACTGCCGTCTGATACGGCGGAGGGCACCTTGCATTTTGGTGCATTTCGGGGGGCTGATTTGGTTTCTATAGCGTCGTTTTCAAGACAATCGCACACTGCGCTGCCCGATCAAATCTGTTATCGGTTGCGGGCTATGGCGACTGCAGAAGCGCACCGCCAAAGCGGGGCTGGTCGCATGGTCATCGATGGCGCGATCAGCACTTTGGGAGGTATGGAAGTTGAGGGGGTTTGGGCCGATGCCAGGCATGTTGCTCTGGGCTTTTACGCAAGGCTTGGATGGGATGTAGTGGGTCCGACTTATGAAGTGCCCTTACGCGGACCTCATCGGCTGGTTTGGCGTAGGATTTGACGAAATGATAAATCGTTCATCTATGAAAATCAGGCATTCCAAATATTATACGAGTATAATGAGGGAAATTTCCGCGCAAGCTGACGTGTAGTTTACTGCCTATCAGTGAAATAAACGTTGACAAAGCCGGCGGAATTAGGCGTGTAATAATTTCACAAAGGGCAAAAGGTGTGTCAATTTCCGAGAGCCAAAAAGTCTCGCTATGTCTCACCAGAAGTTTTCATTGCTTCTCTGCAGCCTGTTCGTTGTTTGTCTGACCTCCGTGTCAAGCTCAGCGAAGAACAATCCGACCAACTCCCTGACCGCCTCAGCGGCAGGATCGTTTAGCCCGGATGAGGTTGTTTCTTTCCACGGACCCGCCAGTGATGCGTTCAGCATTTCTCAGGCCATGTTCATCACGCCGCCCGATGTCACCGGACCTACAGTGACCTTGAACGAGCCCGATGATGTGGTCTTCAACGGATGTCATGCCGATTTCACCTACTCCACTGCTGTAACTGGCAAGCTCCATTTCACGGTGTCGGATGATTGCGGCTCAGCCACAGCATCCTATACCACTGTTGATTCTTACGCTTATTGCGCTGAAGCTGATGACAGTTCCCCGGAAGGAGGTTTGGTGATTACGCGGACTTTCACCTTGACAGCTGAGGACTGTTACGGCAACGAGACGATTGAGACCGCCACCCAGCTCATTACAGTGGTTGACGACTTGGCCCCCGTCTTCACGAGCACACTTCCCAATGACACAACGGTAGACTGTGGTTCAATCCCAGCGGCATTGACTTTGACGGCAACAGATACCTGTGATACTGAAGTGAGCATCAGCGTGAACGATGTGACCTCCCCAGGTCCTTGTGTGTTTAGCTACACCATCACACGTACATATACAGCTGTTGATGATTGCGGAAATGAGACGCCGCACGTGCAGGTCATCACTGTAGAAGATTCAACGAATCCCACCATCGACACACAGGCCAGCGACGAGACCGTTGAGTCAGATGGGTCAGGAAATACCACCGCTTTGAACACTTGGCTGGCCAACAAGGGCGGTGCCAGCGCTACTGATGATTGCGGCGATGTGACATGGACAAACAACTTTGCAGGCTTGTCCGATGATTGTGGTGCGACAGGCTCCGCCACGGTGACCTTTACCGCCACAGACGATTGTGGCAACACGAGCACGACTTCCGCGACCTTTACTATAGAAGACACAACGGACCCCATCGCATTGGCCCAAGATTTGACCGTGATGTTGGATGCTACTGGCGCTGGTAGTATTACGACTGCACAGGTGGACAACGGTTCCAATGACAGCGGTCAGGGCACAGTTTCCCTCGAATTGGATGTCACCAGCTTTGATTGCGACGACGTGGGTACTAACACCGTAACACTTACCGTAACGGATGAATGTAACCGTACTTCTACCGCTTCGGCCACCATTACGGTTCAGGACAATGTGAATCCCGTGGCGATTTGCCAGAACCTGACGGTTCAGCTTGACGCCACTGGTGCAGGCTCCATCACCGCCGCCCAAGTGGACAACGGTTCTTCCGATGCCTGCGGCATTGCTTCGAAGACGTTGAGTCAAACGGCCTTCGATTGTACCCACATTGCAACGAGCCCTGTCACCATTACCATGACGGTAACGGACAACAACAGCAACGTGAGCACGTG
>JAKMCW010000099.1 GCA_022428205.1 Flavobacteriales bacterium | reverse complement strand
TATGCCTGTGCGCTCCTCCACCCCGTTCATGGGGTCGCCAAAAGGATAAGAGGTGAGAACCGTGGCGCCAGAGGCGACCAAGGCTTCCTCATCCAAGCCACCATCCCCGCCTAAATCGACCAAACCTAATTTCCCCGCGGCGTCGAGCCCCCCGATGCGATCGGTATAGCCCGATGCCACCCAATCATTGGAGCGAGGCAAAGCCATCAAATAGGGCGCATGTGTTGTGGACCATGTGGCCACCTTGGGGTGGACCACCTTCTGGCTTCCAAACCGGGCACCGCTCATCGCCTCACTTGTCATCGCCTGCCACTCGCCATTGGCCGTCTTGAGCCAGAGTGTGTCACGGTCTGCAGAAAAACCAAAGAATACGGCATAGTCCACACCGTATACCGAAGGACCGAGTCCTTCTCGTGCAGCCCCACTATCGGAATCAACGGAACACCCCACCGCTCCTGTCAAAAGCAGACACAGTCCACACAGTCCCGCCCATAAACTGGGGGCGGTGATGTGCAGTGGGCGGGTTCTGTTTGTCTTCCTCTTTGGAAAGTCCATGACCCCAAAAGTACGGGGGCCTGCGGGGCCGTAAATTTGAGCGTAACCGCAACGAACGGACATGCCCATTCCACAGGAGGAAATTGAACGCCAACAGCGCGTCGACGCCATGAAGCTCAAGTTGTCCGAAATGGACCACCAACTTCAAACGGTCAAGTTGGGTGGCGGCCAAGCCCGCATCGACAAAGAGCACAAAAAAGGCAAGCTCACCGCACGAGAGCGATTGGCTTTGCTCATGGATGAGGGTGAACCCCTCCTCGAGGTGGGCGCCTTTTCGGGTCACGGGATGTACCAAGAGCACGGTGGATGTCCAGGCGGCGGATGTGTTGTGGTCATGGGTAAAGTCAGCGGCGTGAGGTGCATTGCTGTCGCCAATGACGCCACGGTTAAGGCAGGTGCTTGGTTCCCCATTACCGGCAAAAAACACCTGCGCGCTCAGGAGCTTGCGTTTGAGTTTCACCTCCCCATCATCTATTTGGTAGACAGCGCGGGCGTCTACCTCCCCATGCAGGATGAGATCTTTCCCGACAAAGAACACTTCGGCCGCATTTTCCGCAACAATGCCAGGTTGAGTGCTGTTGGCATCCCCCAATTGGCTGCCGTGATGGGAAGCTGTGTGGCTGGTGGAGCCTACTTGCCCATCATGAGCGACGAGAGCATCATCGTGAAGGGCACGGGAAGCATCTTCCTGGCAGGCCCCTACCTGGTGCGGGCTGCCATCGGTGAAGACGTGGATGCCGAAACCCTTGGAGGCGCCGATATGCACGGCAGCATATCCGGTGTGGTGGACCACGTCGTCGAAGACGACCGATCCGCTCTGGCGCTGCTCCGCAACCTCATGGCGCACCGCGCTGGACGCCCCAGCCTGCGTCATTTTGCCCGCAACACGCCCAAACCGCCCCTTGGGGATGGGGATGAATTGCTGTCGGTGTTACCGGCATCGAGGCGTGAAGCCTACGATGTGCGCTCCCTGCTTTCCGCCTTGGTGGATGGTGGCGAATTCACCGAGTTCAAACGCGACTACGGCAAGACCATCTTGTGCGCCACAGCGCGCATCGACGGATGGAGCGTGGGCATCGTGGCCAACCAACGCATGCTGGTCAAGAGCGCCAAACAAGGCACCCAATTTGGTGGCGTCATCTACTCAGACAGTGCCGACAAGGCAGCGCGGTTTGTCATGAACTGCAATCAAAAAGGCGTACCACTGGTATTTCTGCAAGACGTCACCGGCTTCATGGTCGGGTCCAAGAGTGAGCAAGGCGGCATCATCAAGGATGGCGCGAAACTGGTCAATGCCATGGCCAATTCTGTCGTGCCCAAGTTCACGGTCGTTGTCGGCAACAGCTATGGCGCAGGCAATTACGCGATGTGCGGCAAGGCCTATGACCCCAAATTCATGGTGGCATGGCCGACGGCAGAGCTCGCGGTCATGGGTGGCGCCCAGGCGGCAGGCGTGCTGCTCCAGATTGAAGTCGCCTCCCGCAAAAAGCAAGGTGAAGAGATCACCCAGGAGCGCGAAGCGGAATTGCGTGCTGAAATCGAGAGCCGTTACGCAGAACAGGTCTCCCCTTACTATGCGGCCGCCCGCCTTTGGGTAGATGCCATCATCGATCCCAGAGAGACCCGCTCCTGGATTTCAGAGGGGATTGCACTGGCAGATGGCGCTCCGCCCGAAGGACCATACCGCACGGGCGTGTTGCAAACGTGATGTGTTAAGCGCGCTCCCGCCGCATCAATTCGGCGAGCATCATCTTGAGCATTTCTTCTTCGGCGGCAGCATTGCCCCCTTTGCGGGCGGTCAATCCCTGCTGCAAGATCAGCATGGCATCGAGCAAGTCCGCCTCATCCTCCACCCATTCTGGCAAAGCCTCAAACAAGGTCAAGGTTTCGACCATCACTGCCATTCCCTCAGCGACTGAGCGTGTGGAAAGGATGCGCAAGTGACCATCGGCACTGCCACCGCATTCCCACAAAAAACCGAGTAATTCAGCCAACTGCTCGGTGTTCTCAGGCAACAGTGCCGCATCCAACAGGGCGTTTCCTGCGCCCTCGAGCTTCAAACTGCGCAGCAGCTTTCCAATCTCCTCCTTCACAGCTGGTTCGTCGGTCATTCCCCTCAGTTTCACCAACTCTGCGATGGTCTCCAGCTCGCCTTCCTCGGCAACCCGTTTTAGCGCGGCATCACGTCGCTCGGCCAGCACCGAGTGCAAGCCGTCATGCAATTCTGCCAATGCCTGGGCCTTTTTTGCATTCATGGGCCGAAGTTACTGCGCCTAGGAGGTCGATGACCACCGTTCATGCCAAGCCGCCAACTCGGCCAACATCAGCGCCGTCGCGCCCCAAATGAAAGGGACACCGGGCATGGCGAAACCGGGAGCCTTCCAACGGACCGCCTCTTGACCGGGGAGCTGCACGCGCACAGGCTGCTCCTGCCGGTATTGGGTCATCGCGAGATCGGACAAGCGCACCCAATGAACAGCAGCCACTTCCACAGGATCGGGAGTTAGTGACGCTGGCAACACCACCGGGGCCACAAAGGGACGCACGACAAATCGGCTTGGCACCACATGAATTTCCGTCAACGCCACAGGCTCCTGCAACGGCGCACAGGCTTCCGGCAGCCCCAATTCTTCCCGCCATTCTCGCACAGCACAAGACAAAAGGGATTCACCGGGCTCACGCGCGCCTCCTGGCACCGCCATCTGCCCTCCGTGGGGGCCTTGTTCAGGTGACCTTTCAATCAGGGCCACCGTCCCATTGGCCTCCACTCCTATCAACACTGCCGCCTCGCGGTAGTCTTTGCCCGCTCGGCCTGTGCTCCTCGCCTCAGCGGCGGACGATCTTGCATACGGCATCATAGGGGCATGGGCCGTCTCCCCGGGCAAGGGATGTCCTGCCTCAGCCCATGCTGTCCAATTCACGCCATTGACGTCAGGTCCTATACCGTCCATGTTCGGGCTTCTTCTGTTTGTCGGCCCTAATTTCGCCCAGCCATGTACCAATTGGGTTCAGAATGTTGGTTTCCCCCTGCAGAAAGCTTTCGGGAGGATGGCTTGGTCGCCATCGGAGGAGACCTGTCACCCGACAGGTTGCTCCTCGCCTATGAACGCGGCATATTTCCCTGGTCTGCCCCGGAAGACCCTCTCTTGTGGTGGAGTCCTGATCCTCGTGCCGTCGTCCGCCCCGGCGCAGTCAAGGTGAGCAAGAGCATGCGTGCACTGATCCGAAAACAAGCCTTTTCCATCACCTTAGATCAGGCGTTTGATGAAGTGGTCGAGGGGTGCGCCCACAGACCTGGGGAAGGCACTTGGATCAGCGATGACTTCAAGCGGGCCTACAGTGCTTTGCACACCCTTGGGTTTGCCCATAGCGTCGAAGCTTGGGACAGCGAAGGTCAATTGGCTGGAGGCCTCTATGGCGTCTCACTGGGCAACATGTTTTTCGGAGAATCCATGTTTGCGCGTTCTTCCAATGCCAGCAAAGTGGCGTTCATCACACTTGCTCGGCATTTAGAATCGGAAGGTTTTGATTGGATTGACTGTCAAATCATGAACCCTCACTTGGCCACTTTGGGCGCACACCACATGTCTCGTTCAGACTTTCTCGATGCCCTCGCATCCGCTATGGAAGCCCCAACGCACAGAGGCCCCTGGTCATTTTCTACCGACGCATGAGGCGTTCTCGGTATCTGTGGATCAAAGCCAAGAGGCTGAGCCAACACTGGGGTTGGTCTTCGCCCGCAATGTGGATCCGATTCACTTGGCTCCGTGGAATGGGATGGCGTTGTGAAGGACCTTTTCCACGCAGGAACACCAAGGTGCTGCTCGTCTTGGCACCTGGCCTTGAGCGCCACAGTGCCGCTTCCCTTTTGATGGAACACCGCCTGCACTTTTCTGGGTCTTGGCTTCCCGAAGCTCAGGTTGCAGACCACCCTAACATGCATCTGTTCGATACAGGCGATGCCCATGCCCACTTTGTCTCCGGGGCTTCCCCCCTATTGAACCAGTGGCTCAAGCAGGCCGCGAAGACCAACACCCCGGTGCAGCTGATTAGCGTCGCACATCAACTCAAGCGGGTCCGGTGCAACACCCACTTCATACCGGGAAAATTCACCGAACGTGAGCGCGCGTATGTAGATCGGGTCTTTAGTTATTACGATTGAACATGGATTACACACCATGTCGTGTAGAGTGGACAATTTGTCCATATCTGAATGGTGAAAATCGTGGGTTTTACAACTGTCCATTCCTACTTTGCCCATGCGAAGGGGATGTTCCCCATTCCGACTCACAGCTAAGACCGATCCCCTTATGGACAAGCACGACTTGATGATCCTCGACATCGTCCAGCAGCACAAGAAAGAGATGCAAGAGCACATCCGACTGGCCTCTCTGGAACGCAACTTCTGGAAACGCATTGAAGGCGATGTGACCTTAAGCGTCGGACAGGCGCGCATCGGAGAGCGGATCACAAGGCTGTACCTCGACGGCATGATTCAGAACAAAAACGGCTATATGCTCACCAAGAAGGGACGTGAAGCATTGAGCATGTCGACCGAGCGTTTGACGCAGGTCGCATAATTGGAATCCTCCACCCATGAAAAAGGCCATCCATTAAGGGTGGCCTTTTTCATTGGAGGCTATCCAGCCTCCAATTGGGAATGGCGCCATTGTGAGCGCGCCGCTGCTCTTCAATTCTCTTCGAGTATCTCGAGTTTAGGATACTTCTCCCTCCAGAAATCCAATTTGCTTGGATCACGCACAGTAATGACGGTGCGTCCATCCAGCCTCACCTTGATGTTTGGCTGGAGCTCTTTTGTCTTTTTCTTCTTCTTCTTGGCCATATCCGTTCTAATCCTTGGGTATGTAACACCTCTATGGGCTTTTGGGTTCCCAATGAAAGGCACAAGGGTTCGACTACCAAGGCTCAGGAAATCAATTGTGAAACTTTCAAAGAGCGTTGTTCACAGGATTTTCCGAGTCAGAAAGTCCCAAATCAGCGGGCCAGTCGCGCTGTCCTGAAGCCGAAACCGGCGATATATGAGTAACACAGCGCGGGCAGCATCAGTGCCAAGCCAAATCCGGAAGCGTCGACAAGCGCCCCAAAAGCCGGGGGAATGACCGCTCCTCCGACAATGGCCGTGCACAGAATTCCGCTGCCTTGGGGCTTGGCATCCCCCAATTCAGCAATGCCCAGGGTGAAAATGGTGGGAAACATGATGGAGTTGAAGAGCCCTACGCCCAACAGCATGAGCAAGGCCACAAGGCCGGTTGCTGCGCTGCTGGCCACCACCAAAATGAGGGCAACGGTCGCAAATACGCCCAACAACAGGGCAGGTTTGACGCGCTGCATCAATCCAGCACCAACGAAACGGCCGATCATCGCGCCCCCCCAGTAAAAAGTAAGCAACACCCCGAGCTTGCCCTTGGGATCCAATTCAAGCACGGACTGTCCTTTGATGGAGGCCGCCAAGCCCGCCATACGCTCCAACAAGGGATGCGATTGCATCAACTCATGCACATTGAGGTTGAGTCCATAGTTCACCATGTAGCTCCCCAGCGCCACCTCGGCGCCCACATACACGAAGATGCCCAGGGCTCCTGCCATCAATCGTCGGTTGGAAAACAGCGCTGATAACTGCCCCTCTTCGCCCCCTCCTTCTAAAATGCGCGGCAGGGTCACTTTCCGGATGACAAAAGCCAACAAAAGGAAAGCCGCAGCCAAGACGACGAATGGAAACTGAACGGCTTCCGCTTCCGCTGTGCGGTACACCTCCAAAGCTGATGAAGACATTGCAGCCTGCTCCCCTCCGGATTTGACCGTGTCGCCGAGCAGGTATCCTGCACTGATGATGGGAGCAATGGTGGTCCCCAATGAATTGAACGCTTGTGCCAGGTTCAAGCGGCTGGACGCACCTTCTTCGGGACCGAGAACAGAGATGTATGGATTGGCCGCTACCTGCAACACAGTAATGCCCGCGGCGACCACAAACAGTGCCAATAGAAACAAGGGAAACAGACGGGTCGAAGCCGCTGGATAGAAAATCAGGCACCCCATGGCCGCGAGGGACAATCCCGCCATGATGCCGTTTTTGTAGCCCATGCGCTTGATCATGCGCCCCCCAGGAATGGAGATCACCCCATACGCAGTGAACCACGCGAATTGGACCAACCCCGCCTGCAGGTAGGTCAGTTCAAAAACGTCTTTCAGTCTTGGGATCAGGGCATCCACCAGTACGGTGATGAATCCCCACATGAAAAACAGGGAGGTCACCGTGATGAACGCCCCCCGGAATTGCTTCGCATTGGCCATGCCCAAAAGTAGGCAGGCGTGCGGTCATCTGCGGCTTAACGCATCAATTCAATGGTGCCGGAAAGTTCCTCGGCATCCGTCCTTGAGCCCTTCCAGCGGAGGCGGTAATTGTACAAGCCGGGTTGGGCGTAATAGTCACCGCCCTTGACGTTGCCAATCCAAGCCTCATCGGGATCATTGCTATAAAAGACCTCCTCGCCCCAACGGTTGAAGATATTGATCTCGTAGTACACCACGTCTGAAATCACCACCTGGAAGGCATCGTTGATGCCGTCGTTGTTGGGGGTGAACGCATTGGGTATGTACACAATGACTGGACCTTCCACCAAGGTGTATGCACTGTCACGGCACCCCAACGGGTTGGTTACAGTCAATTGAGCATAGTAGTCACCCAAACCGTCGTATTCGTGGACGGGATTGACTTCGTCGCTGCCCGTGCCGTCCCCAAAGTCCCACAGGTAATCACAAGAAGGACAGACAGGGTCTGGGGTAGCGATGAATTCAACACGGGTATCGGACAGGTAACTCGTGTAGAAATCGCTGTAGATGTATTGCACCTCAACGTCAATGGAAGCGGTCAAAGTCTCTCCACAGATGTCGGTCACCTCTACTGGATAGCTCACCGTGCTGCTCGGTGCGACATACTGGTTTTCGCCAAATGCCGGGATGCTCGGCCAGCTGTAAACAAAGCCCTCTTCTCCCCCCGTGGCACTCGCTGACAGCGACAGGGCTTCACCGCGACAAATCACCGTGTCATTGCTCACGGACAAGGTCATCGGGACGTTCGGGATGACCAGCAATGTGGCCGTTTCGTCTTCTCCCCCACAACCGTCTAAGACCTCCACCTCAACGGGGGTCGTCACAAAACTCTGAACGGTGATTTGGGGGTCGTCCCCTCCGTAAGGGATGCCCCCTACTGTCCAAGCATAGGTGTATTCGCCAGCTCCTGAAAGGATGTCTACAGCAATTGCCGTGTTGTCCACGCAAGAAGCATCGATGGAATCAGGCAAGCCGATTTCCAAGGGAGGATTGACAATCTCAATGCTCGTGGATGCACTTCCTGTAGACTGACAGTTGTCAGTCACCTCCACCGTAAACGAAGTCGACAAACCGTCGTTGTACGTGTACGATTCCGTGTCGGCGACCGGATTGAAATTTTGGCTCCATTGGTAGGTGTAGACCCCACTTCCGCCATCAATCTCTGGCGTGAGAAGGAAGGACTCTGTGCACGGTCCCACCAAGGTTTCGGGCAATGTCACTTCCAGCGCTGGACTCACCACCACGATTTCCGTTTCGACCTGAACGAATTGACCACAGCCATCACTCACCTCCAAGGTGATAGACATGTCACTGTCGGTGGTCCAGTTGAGGGTCTGATTGAATCCCAAGAAGGAAAAACCCTCCAGCCAAGCCCAGTTGAAATATGGCTCACCTCCAGACCAATCCGGCGTAATGGTGAAGGGCACGTTGCAGCTCACCTCATAGACGGGGTCAAGGTCCACAATCAACTCAGGCACATCGATGCTGACGTTGACCATGCCTTCTGCAGTCAGTCCGCAGGCGTCCTCCACGATGACATGGACCTCCGTCGCATTGAGCCAAGTGGAAAGGAAAAAGGAGTTTCCGTATCCGAAAGCTGGCTGGCCATCTTGGAGCTCCCATGAGTAGGTATACGGCGGATTTCCACCCTCGGCTACAGCAAAAATTTCCTGAAAACCGTTGCAGGAAAGCACCACGTCTCCACCCAATATTTCCGCGGTGAGCTCAGGGTACTCTTCCACGGTGATTTCGAAAAGCCCATCATCGGACGGCATGCCGCAAGTGTCGCTGACTGTCACCATGCATTCGTAGACCCCTGCAGCTGATGGGATATAGTTAATGGTGTTGGTATCCAGACCAGGGTCACAGTCCCAGTTGAACGTGTAGTTTCCGTATCCTCCAGAAACCTCAGGCTGGAGTTCCACTGAGTCTCCAACGCAGAGCTCCGTATCAAATCCATCGACCACGAGCGGATCGGGTTCGTCAATGATGTCGAACTCGAAGTAACTCGTCAAGCCCCCTCCGTTGCACGCCGCGAGATTGAGGATTTCCATCACCACCGTCTCTGAACCTTCAGCGATTCCATCTTCAAACGCGTCGAGTGGGAACTCCTGCACCGTCACATAAGGCGGGAAGAATACAGTGTCCGGCAACAAGGTGAAGTCCACCCCATTTGTAGCACTGCTGGCGCTGTAGTCAATGATGACCATCTCCTCGATGTCAATGATGGTCTCAATGGGGCGGGTAAAAGTCAGTACCGCTTCACCGCAATCCTCGAAAATCACAGGATTGTCCGTTTCCAAATCTCCCCCTACGTTGATATTGAGGTTTACTTCCACCACCGAATTCGACTCAAAAGAGCCTGACTCCAGGATGACGAAAGACTCAAGGGCGGTGTCCGAACCATCGGCAATGGCCAATCGGATGTGATATGTCTCCCCGCATTCCACCTCGCTTTCTGCTGTGAGCTTAACGGTGTATCCATTCTGACACAACACGTCGTTGGCGGGGTTATCGATGTAATAAGCCGCGTTGGTCACGTTGTTGACCGAGCTAATGGTGATGGCCAGTTGAGGATCTGACTCCGGAACTTCCGCAAGGTTAATCGCATTGTCAGCATAGGGACCGTTGATACCGGGGCCGCTCAGGAAGAATCCAAAAATGTCGTTGTACTGGCTGTTGATCCAGGCGAGGTACTCGTCAGAACCGAAGACGTAGTTGAATTTGATTGTATCACCGGTCGCCACGAAGTCAAATTCAATGGCGCAAACGTCATTTACACTGTTCACAGTAAAATTCTGCCCAATCAGGGGCGGAACACTATTGGCAATGTCCAGCAAATCAGGGTCTCCTGACACTTCCAGTCCATCTTCGATAAAATCGTCCATGCAGCCATCGTCGATGTTGGCTGGATTGTTGGCGACTTCAGTAGATAGAATGAGGCCCGCCTCAATGGGAAATTCTGTGGGGTCAAAACCCGTAATCTGACCGATTTGCACAGGACTTCCCGTGAACTGTACGTTGGTCGCTTCGACACCTGTACCCAACAGGACATCGTTAACGTACTCATCCGGCGTCAAGGTACTGTTCACCTCAAGCTGAGCAGAAGCACTGGAATGCAATAAGATAGCACCCAAAAAAGCCAAGGCCCGGGTGATGCATGAAAAGGTGGCTCGCACAGAATCAATCATGAGAAACGAAAGGTACCGATGATAGGACCCAAAAAAAGGCGAAAGGTTGCGTCCCTTTCGCCTTCCATGGCAACATTCTCCGCTAAGAGATCTGAGTAAGTGAGCGTTTAGTTCACGGCAAACTCAGAAAGCTCCTCGCGCAAACGTTTCCTGGCATGGAAAATTCTGCTTTTCACCGTGCCCATGGGGATGTCCAACTCTTCCGCAATCTCATCGTAATGAAAGCCGTCCAAGAACATGGAAAAGGGACGGCGGAAGTCGTACTTCAACCGAGAAATGGCCGATTGAATGTCGTCGATGTTAATCAACGAAGTCACAGAATCGTGGTGGTAGTCCTGGCCTGAGTTCAAAAAGTACTGGTTTTCGGTCTGGTCCACGATGGTATTTTGGAAACGCTTCTTCTTGTAGTTGTTGATGAAGATGTTCCGCATGATGGTATACAGCCAACCCTTGATGTTGGTGCCCTCTTTGAAGTTGTTCTTGTAGCGCAAGGCCTTTACAAAGGTCTCTTGGACAAGATCGTTGGCATCATCCCGGTCACGGGTGAAGCCCATCGCAAAACCTGACAGGAACTCCTGGTGTGAAGTGAGCAGGTTGTTGAATTCAATTGAGGACATAGCGTTCAATGTTGTGGTCCAAAGATTAGACAAAATTGAAGCCGACCCAAGTTTCTGTTCAACTATTTTGCTTTTTTCATGAACAAAACAGCTGTATCGCTGAGAATTCGGGGCTCTTGTTTAACAAAAGACCCAAGAGTGTAGACGGTAATGTGGAGGGATAAGGACCTAAATCAGGTGCTCAGCAGCGTCCCAATAAGGGATTGACCGTCACCGTGCAGGTGCAAATGATCTGAGGGGCTCTCATGTCCGGCGAAAACACGCCCGGCGAAATGGAACTGGATTCCTGAACCCGTCGACTCCCTCATCACCCTGCGGAGGTAATCCGAAACGCCATTCTCGGCTGGGAATGTCGTGCAGTAAGCGACACACTTTAGGTTTGGAAACTGTGGCGCCATTTGAACTAAATCCTCTAACGGCACGGACTGACCGAGAAACAGACTCTTGTAGCCCGCCTTTCTCAGCAAGAAATGCACCATTAGCAGGCTGATGTCATGGATCTCGCGCTCCGGGAGGAAGAGGGCAAATACATCATCGTCGTATTCCGCGTCCACAGGTGGCAAGTCATCCACTGCCCTGAAAAGGCGTTGGCGGATCAAATTGCTCACGAAGTGTTCGTGTGCAGGACAAATAGCGCTCGTCAACCAAAGCATTCCAATTTGCCCCATGAACGGGAGGTACAACTTGAGCATCAAATCGCTCAGTCCACACTGGGCCTCATAGGTCTTGGAGACACTTCTGAACAGCTGCTCGTCAAAATTGAGCATGCTGATTTTGAGCATGCCTAACCAGTGATCTTCGCTGGTGACTGCAGCCCCCAGACCACGGATGGCGGCTCGGATCTCCGGCTCGCCCATGGACGCGATTTTTGAAATCTTGTGGCCATGCTGATTCAGCAAACTCACATTGAGCAGAAGCTTCAAATCTTCCGACGTGTAGAACCTGATGTTGGTTGAGGTTCTGCGGGGATTCAACAGCGCATAGCGCTGTTCCCAGGCGCGAATGGTGTGCGCCTTAATACCCGTGAAATGCTCAAGGTCCTTGATGGAAAATTCCTGCACTGTCGCTGTCACAAAAATCTGAACAGACCAACGCGGCCAATGTTCACTGGAAAGATGCACTCGGCCTTAGTTTTGACAGGCCCCCAGACCCCCTCCCTATGCCCACAATCCATCTCTTCGAAGACGACAGGTGTGTTGACCTCCATCCTTTCCATGCCGTGGAGGGTGTTCAAGGCATCCGTTTTGGTGCCTTTTTACAGTCGGAACGGTGGGCTTCTGTAGAGCGCTCTTTGCCACTTGAAGCGGGTGGACCTGACCGGATTTACGTGAACGCACGGTGGATTCCCGGAGCAGACACTTTGGACTTGCTGTCATCGCTCAAACCCGGTGAATCATTGACCCAAAACAACGTGTTGCTCGCCCAATGGTCACGCCACGATAACGACACTGCACGAGAGATTCCACAGAGCGCCCCGCAACGACTCTTGCAAGGTGCCAACGAACTGTTTGCTGCTTTGGGTGAGCAGATTGAGTTCGATCGTCCAGCACTGCAGACAGAATGGGACCTCACATCATGGAACGGCCAAGGCCCATCCTTGGTGTTCGGAACGCCAACGGAGGTGCTCATCTCCCCTTCTGCAACCATCAAGGCTGCCACCATCGACGCCGAAGCTGGGCCGGTCATCATAGGCCCGAACGCCACCATTGAAGCAGGCGCCCACCTGAAAGGCCCCCTCATTGTGGGAAGGGGTGCCACAGTGCGGATGGCCGCGCGCATTTCTGGCCCTACCGTTATCGGCGACGGCTGTAAAGTCGGTGGCGAAATTTCCAATGTGAATTTCCAAGGCTGGGCCAACAAGGCCCACGATGGTTTTCTCGGCAACAGCGTCATAGGGCGGTGGTGCAACCTCGGAGCAGGCACAGAGTCAAGCAACCTCAAGAATACCTACGGCGAGGTGCGACAATGGAGCGAACGCTCCCAAGACCTCGTCGGGACAGGGCGTCAATTCTGTGGCCTGCTTATGGGTGACCACAGCAAGTGTGGCATCGGCACCACCTTTAACACTGGGACCGTGGTGGACCCTGCATGCGTCATATTCGATGCTGGCTTCCCGCCCAAGCATCTGCCCGCCTTCAGCTGGTTCAATGCTCGGACCCAAGAGATGCTCACCCAAGACATTGAGCGCATGCTTTCCACCGCCGAAAAGGTGATGGCACGCCGCGGGCACGCCCTCACTGCCGCCCAACGTGACAGGTTGTCACAATTGCACGCATTGCGTTTGCAACGCGGCTGAATCCCTGACATCTTGACCCCATGCCCCCTGCTCCTGCAGTGTGGCTTGATTTTCGACCTCTGAAGTGCACATGCAAGAAGAAAGACCGTTTCCCCACCTGTTGAGCGATGACTCTGAAGACCACGTCAGCATTCCACTGCTGAGTTCGGAGGATGAAGCGGCCATGGAACGGGAGGACACACCCGAAGCACTGGCCATCCTGCCCTTGCGCAACACCGTGCTCTTTCCCGGCGTGGTTTTGCCCATCAATGTGGGCCGTGATCAAAGCCTGCAACTGCTCAAGGAAGCGCATAAGGCAGGCCAAGACATTGGCGTGATGACGCAACAGGATGGCACCATCGAGAACCCATCCAACGAAGACCTGCACGAAGTGGGTACGGTGGCGCGCATCATGAAAATGCTCAAGATGCCCGACGGCTCAAACACCGTCATCATCCAAGGAAAGCGGCGCTGTCGCATGGGAGAAGTGCTCGAAATCGAGCCTTACATGCGGGCCAAAATCGCACCATTTCCAGACGCCGAAGAAGACTGGAGCGAAAAGGAGCGTGAGGCCCTGCAACAAAGCTTGCAGGAAATGAGCATGGAGGTCATTCAGAACAGCCCCAACATCCCTTCTGAAGCCGCCATCGCCATCAAGAACATCGAGTCCTTGAGGTTCCTCGTGCACTTCATCGCATCCAACATGAATGCGGAGAAGGAGCAAAAGCAGGAGTTGCTTCAACTTCCAGGCCTCAAGGGACGGGTAGAAAAAGTGATGGAACTGCTCGGCGAGGAGCTTCAAGTCCTCGAACTCAAACACGACATCCAAAGCCGCGTCAAAACCGACATCGACAAACAGCAGCGCGAGTTCTTTCTTCATCAGCAGATGAAGCAAATCCAAGAGGAACTTGGATCAGACCCACACAAAGAGGACATCGCTGGCAAGAAGGCCAAGGCCGAGATCAAAGACTGGCCGGAGAAAGTCGCAGAGACCTTTGCCAAAGAGCTCGGCAAGCTCGAGCGCATGAATACCCAAAGCGCTGAGTACAGTGTGCAATCCAATTACCTGGACCTGCTGCTCGACCTGCCTTGGAACATTACGTCGGACGACAACTTCGACCTGAGCCATGCCCAGGAGATCCTGGACGAGGACCACTATGGCCTTGAAAAAGTCAAGGAACGCATCATCGAGCACCTTGCTGTTTTGAAGCTCAAAGGAGACATGAAATCTCCCATCATCTGCCTGTACGGACCTCCGGGAGTGGGAAAAACTTCATTGGGTAAGTCTATTGCAAAGGCATTGGGCCGTGAGTATGTGCGCATGTCTTTGGGCGGTTTGCGGGACGAGGCGGAAATCCGCGGCCACCGGAAGACCTACATCGGAGCAATGCCTGGGCGGATCATCCAAAACCTCAAGAAGTCAGGGACGTCCAACCCCCTTTTCGTTTTGGATGAAATCGACAAACTCAGCCGCGACCTCCACGGCGACCCCTCATCGGCGATGTTGGAAGTCTTGGACCCCGAGCAAAACAGCACCTTCTACGACAACTATCTCGAATTGGACTACGACTTGTCCAAGGTGATGTTCCTCGCCACATCCAACTCGCTCGCTACCATTCAGCCCGCCCTGCGAGACCGCATGGAAATCATTGAAGTGACGGGATACACGGTGGAGGAAAAAGTGCAGATTGCCAAGCGGCACCTCATCAAAAAGCATGTGGCTGAGACCGGCATTACCGCCGACCAAATCGAGATTCCAGACGCCACCCTCGAAAAAATCTGTGCGGAGTACACCAATGAAAGTGGCGTGCGGGGACTGGACAAGCGCATTGCCAAAGTGGTGCGTCACCGTGCGGTCCAAATTGCCATGGACGTCAAACACGACACCCTCATCGCCCCGGGGGAACTCGTCGACATCCTGGGCCCCTCCCACGAGAAAGAACGCTACGAAGGCAACGACGTGGCGGGCGTGGTCACTGGCCTCGCTTGGACACCGGCAGGAGGCGACATCCTCTTCATCGAAACCAGCATCGTCAAGGGCAAGGGCAAGCTGACCTTGACCGGCAACCTTGGTGACGTCATGAAGGAAAGTGCAGTGATCGCACTGCAATACCTCAAGGCCCATGCTGAAGCGCTGAACCTGGACCCCAAAGTATTTGACACCTGGGACGTCCATGTGCATGTGCCCGCCGGCGCCATTCCCAAGGATGGCCCATCCGCAGGCATCACCATGCTCACCGCCCTCGCTTCCGTCTTCACCCAGAGGAAAGTCCGGAAATTCCTGGCCATGACAGGCGAAATCACATTGCGTGGACAAGTGCTTCCCGTCGGGGGCATCAAGGAAAAAATCCTCGCTGCGCGCCGGGCTGGCATCAAGGAAATCGTACTCTGCGAGGCCAACCGCAAGCATGTAGAAGACATCCAGGCACGATATATCAAAGGACTGCGTTTCCACTACGTGAACACCATGACCGAAGTGGTCGATCGGGCCCTGCTCAAGGAGAAGGTCGACGACCCCAAACAGATTACCGCCGGCAAATGACCACTGGGCACCCCCGCAGTTCAGCACTCTGGCTCTCCGCCTTGCTTTTGTTGACCACCCAAGTGGTCACAGGACAAGCCGTGCCTCGTCCTGGATTGATGGACCTCCCCTTGTCTGCGCGATTTGCGGGCTCTGCAGAAAGCATGGGCGCACCATTGAGCGCCACGTTGGGAGATGCTTTGGGTCAAGCCTCGCTGTTGGACTCCACCCATGCGGGCCAATTGCACTTCGCATACGTCGATTATTTCGCGGGCACGGCCATGGCCTCAGCCCTCTACGTGAGGCGGCCTGAAACGCGCAAATGGGTCTGGCACACCGGGCTCCGAAACCTAGGTTACGGTAGCTTCACTGGACGCGATCCAGTTGGGGTCGAAACCGGGAGCTTCACCGCCGCAGATGTGGCCTGGGTCAGTGGAATCAGCACCCCCCTCGACTCAAATCTCACGGTGGCTGCCACAGTGTGGTTGGGCCAGAGCAGCTTGGCCGAGCGCCGTTCTGCCTTTGGGCAGATGGACATCTCGGCCAACTATTTCCGTCGCGACCGGAAACTCAGGGTCGCGGCCCACTGGCGGCCATGGGGCGGCATGCGCACGCTGAACTCGGCAGGAACAGACGGCCGATTTGACCCGGACCTTCGCCTGTCGGTCACCAAGGGTTTTGACAATGCCCCCTTCCTCCTCTACTCCACCTATGACGAAATGCAGGAGTGGGACCTGGCGCCAGAAGGCTACTATGACGACACCGTCGACCCTCTGACCGGTGATACTGTCGCCAATGGAACTTGGGCATTTGGTGACCGTTTGTTGCGCCACCTCGCGATCGGTGCTGGACTCAACCTCGGTGAAAACCTCGGTTTTCGATTTGGCTATCACCACCGCAGGCGTCAAGAATTGAGGCTGACCAATGCCCCGGGTACCGCCGGTTTTGCATGGGGCATCGACTTCAAGGTGCGGCGTTTCCAACTCGCATTTGCGCGCAACACGTATCACACGGCGGGTGCTTCCACCCACCTGAGCATCCGCACCCGGCTGACGGACAGATGAGGTCGTCCTGCATTGCTAACTTCGAGCGGGCTAAACACCGACCCACTGCGCCATGAAACGGATCAGCATCGCCATCGACGGACTCAGCGCTTCAGGCAAGAGCACACTGGCACAGGGCTTGGCCAAGGCTTTGAATTACCTGTACATCGATACCGGCGCCATGTACCGCGCGGTGACATTGTTTGCCTTGCGTGAAAAGCTGATTGACCACGAAGGCCACTTCGATGAGCCCGCCATGCGAGAGGCCCTTTCCCGGGTATACCTCACGTTTCGGTTCAACCCCGGTTCGGGAAGAAGCGAAATCTGCCTGAACGGCCGCAACGTCGAAAAAGAAATTCGAAGTCACGAAGTTTCGCGGCACGTGAGTGTGATCGCGAAAATGTCCGAGGTCCGCGACAAATTGGTATTAGCACAGCGGCGCATGGGAGAAGTGGGCGGTGTCGTCATGGATGGCCGAGACATTGGCACGGTCGTGCTTCCCGATGCGGAGCTGAAATTCTACATGACGGCGAGCATCGAAGCGCGTGGAAAAAGGCGACACGACGAGCTTGTCCGCCGCGGACGTGCAGTACCCCTCGAAGAAGTGGTGGCCAACCTCCAAGAGCGCGACCGGATCGACAGCACCCGGGATCACAGCCCCCTCATGCAGGCGGACGATGCGATTGTCATCGACAACAGTGACCTCTCCATCGAGCAGCAGTTTGACCACATGATGGCCTGCGTTCAGCAAGTCCTCGATGCGTAAGGGTTCCACATGGGGCGCTTTGCTGCTCGCGCCAGTCCTGTTGAGCTGTCAGGTGGGCGATGCCCAATCCGACACGGACACGGCGGTGCGGCCTGCCTTTCTCGCCGGTGACACGGTCGGATGGCTGGCGGCCATGGACAGCATGACCATCCGGGAGAAGGTCGGGCAAATCATGATGGTGCCCCTCTATTCCAAACCCGGCGAACCGGGGTCCGCAGCAGATGTACAAGCTGCAATTGAGCAGTGGGGCATCGGTGGGGTGATCGCCATGCAAGGCGACACGGCCACCACCCGCTACAACCTCTCCAAGCTCGACAGTGTGGCACAGAGCCGCAGCGGATTCAAGCTGCTGACGGCCATGGACGCCGAATGGGGTGCCGGAATGCGCCTGCCCGATGGCATCACGTTTCCCAAGGCCATGGCCCTCGGAGCGACTGAGCGTGAGGACCTCATCAGACAAGCCGGACGGGCTGCTGGAATAGAACTGCGCCGATTGGGCGTTGGGATTGACTTCGCTCCTGTAGCCGATGTGAACAGCAATCCGGACAACCCCGTCATCGGCAACCGCTCGTTTGGGTCACGACCAGATCTGGCGGGTGCACTTTCGTCCGCTTGGGCTGAAGGGTTGCGCGAAGCTGGCGTCATGTCCGTCGGCAAACATTTTCCCGGCCATGGAGATGCCGACCTCGACTCCCACCTCGCTCTGCCGGTGATCTCCTCTGACAGTGCCACGTTGGCGTCTACAGAACTCCCTCCATTTAAGGCCCTGATTCACCGCGGCATTGACGGCATTATGACCGCTCACTTGGACGTGCCTGCACTGGACAGCATCACGGGCCTGCCCACTTCACTGTCGCCCAAGGTTATTCGCGACCTGTTGCTGGACTCATTGGGCTTTGAAGGCCTGGTTTTTACAGACGCGCTGACCATGGCCGGTGCAGCGGACCCCGTGCCGCCGGGTGTCAGGGAGGTTGCGGCGCTGAAGGCAGGCAATGATGTGTTGTTGTTCCCCTCTGAACCTGCCTTGGTGTTGGACAGCATTTGTGCCGCATTGCGGAGGGGGGAATTGGACACCAGCCGCATCGACGAGGCGTGTCTGAAGGTGTTGCTCGCCAAACAATGGACCTCTGAGCCGCCGCTTAACTCAACCCATGCCCCCAACCTCCACGGTTTGCAGGAACGCATCCGCGCCCACATGTTGGTGCGTTTGGGGACAGGCAGAAGGCTGGATCACGGCGTCAACACCGCACTGGTCATCGCAGGCAACCGAGGTGAAGCCGCCGCAAACCGGCTCGCCTTGGCCATTCCAGCATTGACCGTTGTGCGCCTGCCCAAAGGCGAGATCACTGCCGCAGAACAACGGCGCATCGCAGAGGCTGTGAACGGAATGGACCAAGTCGTGGTGGCGTTCATCGATGAAAGCAATCGCCCTAAACGCCGATATGGCTTGCCGCGCGGAGCCAATGGGCTTTTGGAGGCGTTGAGCCAAGATCAACGGCCCTTGTTTGTCACACTGTTTACGAGCCCTTACGCCCTCAGCTACCTCACGCCTTCTGCCCAGCGCGAATGGATGGTCGCCCACCACGAGGATGACATGTCGCAAGCAGCCGCCATGGCCGCCTGGTGTGGTGAAGGAGATGCACTTGGTTTCTTGCCTGTCAATGTGGGGGGATGGCAAGCTGGACAGGGGAACCCCACCAAGGCCCATCGCCTGCCCCGTGCCGTTGCAGATGACAAATGGACCGCGATGGCTGCGCGGTTGGACAGCTTGGCGGGCGCGGCCATAGACCTCGCCTCCACTCCTGGCATGCGCATCTTGGTGGTCGCCGACGACTCTGTGCGTTACGACGGGGCCCATGGCCACCTCGGGGATTCGGCGCAAACGCCGGTGCAACGACACCACGTTTACGACCTCGCCTCCATCACCAAAGTGGCCACCTCTACCCTATTGACCATGATGACCATGGAACGGGGCATGTTGGACCTTGAGGCCCCTTTGTCCTCATTGCTACCAAAGAACGAGGAGGCTCCCCTCAACCCCACCTTGGGTTCGCGCACAGTCCGCGATCTCTTGGCGCACCGCTCGGGATTGCCTGCCTGGATTCCGTTCTACGTAGACCTCATGGCACATGAGGACTCTATCGGAGGTGTGCTCAGCACCACGACCGAGGAGGGATGGATTCAGCTCTGTGAAGGCAAGTGCATGCATCCGATGTGGCGCGACTCCATCACGCGCACCATCCGTGCGATCGAACCCAAGGCGCCCGGTCAATACCGCTACAGCGATTTGGGATACTACCTGCTCAAGGACATCCTCGAGTCCCGGTGGGGACGTCCGCTGGAGCAATTGGCTGACAGCTTGATTCACCGCCCACTGGGACTGCAAAACATGGGATACCTCCCCTTGGAGTGGTCTTGCTTGGCGGACATCGCGCCCACTGAAAATGACACCGTGTTTCGGCAATCTTTTGTCCATGGCACGGTCCACGATCCCGGTGCTGCCATGCTCGGTGGCGTAGCCGGTCATGCGGGCTTGTTTTCTGACGCCCATGACCTCGCCATCCTCATGGAAGCGATGCGCCTTGGCGGCACCTGGAAAGGCACCCGATTGGTGCGGGCCGAAACGGTAGAGCGCTTCACCCAACGCGCCTTCCCCAGCGAAGAAAACCGCCGGGGATTGGGGTGGGATAAACCCGGACTTGAACCCGACACGGGGGCCAGTGGGAACGCTGGATCTTGGGGGAGTTTCGGACACAGTGGATTCACCGGCACCTTGGCGTGGACAGATCCTGACGCCGGATGGACAGTGGTCATTCTGGGCAACCGCATTTGCCCGGATGCCGAGAACCGCACATACATCGATGAAGACATTCGGACCAAAGCCTTGTCCATCGTCCAAGATGCGGTCGGTACCCCTTCCCGTTTCACCGCGTCAGAACATCCGCAGGGAAGCGGACATTAAAAAGGAAGAGATGAGGATTGGCATGGTGTGTTATCCCACCTTTGGTGGAAGTGGCGTGGTCGCTACAGAGCTGGGCAAGGCATTGGCTGCACAGGGCCACGAGGTGCATTTCATCACCTATGACCAGCCTGTGCGGCTGGGGAGTTTCCGCCCCAATGTGTTTTACCACGAGGTGCAAATTTCACAGTACCCGCTGTTTGACTACCCGCCCTACGAGCTGGTGCTCGCCTCCAAGATGGTGGAGGTCGTGCGCCAACAGAACCTCGATCTCTTGCATGTGCACTACGCCATTCCACACGCTTCCAGTGCGTACATGGCCAAGCGCATTCTGGCCGAAGAAGGCCGACACCTCCCTGTGGTGACCACCCTGCATGGCACCGACATCACCCTGCTCGGCAAAGACCCAGGATTCGAACCCGTCATCTCTTTTGCCATCAACCAAAGTGATGCCGTCACCGCAGTGAGCACCAGCCTGCGCAGTGACACCTACAAGTTGTTTGGCATCAACAAAGACATTGAAGTCGTTCCCAACTTCATCTGCCCCGACCATTTCAAGGCGCTTCAAGGACAAGACCGCAGCGAATTCGCACCTGAAGGTGAACCCCTGCTGTGCCACATCTCGAATTTCCGTCCTGTCAAGCGGGTGTTGGATGTCATCCGGACGTTTGCCCACCTGTCGGAGCGCACCCCAGCAAAGCTGCTTATGGTGGGAGACGGCCCAGACCGCTCCGAAGCTGAGCGACTTGCCCGTGAGTGCGGCGTAGAACAGCACGTCTTCTTCTTGGGCAAACTCAAGAACCCCCTAGAAGCCCTGGCCATTTCAGATTTGTTTTTGCTCCCTTCGGAGAGCGAAAGCTTCGGCCTGGCGGCCCTCGAAGCCATGGCCTGCGGCGTCCCCGTCGTGGCCACAGAAGCCGGCGGCCTTCCCGAAGTCATTCGGCATGGTGTGAGCGGTATGCTCGCCCCCATTGGAGACGTGGAAAAAATGGCGGACCACGCCGAATTCCTGCTTTCGCCAGCCCACCACGACCGCTTCAAACAGCAAGCCCTGAAGCGCGCCTCCACGTTTGAAATGAAGCGTGTGTTGCCCGAATACCTCCGGATTTATGAGGAAGTCATGGCCCCAGAATCCGTCAACTGATGGGAACGAGAAAAGAACGGTCCTCCGGCGACATCGGTGCACGCATTGCATTCAACTGGCAAGACAAGGGCACTGCAACAGAAAGGCTGGTGGTCGAAATCAGCCAAGGCACCACGCCGACAAACATGGCCCTGTTGTCCACTTGGCTCGTGCTTTGGCTCGGACTTGAAGCCGCTGTGATTTACTTCTGGACCCAAGAGCCGACGCAAGGAAATGCGGGTTTGGGCTACGGCATCTACACCGCTTTCTGGGCCTTCTTTGCCTTTAGAATCGGCAAAGTGTGGATGTGGCGCACCCGTGGCAAGGAAGTCATCACCGTCGACCGGCGCGGCATTTCCGTGGCCATGGCTTTTGGCCGTCGCGGACTGCCTGACTTCTTTGCGCATGGTGCCTATCAGAGGCTTGTGCGCGTAGAAGAAAACCCCACCCAGATCTTGCGCACGTTCGAAAAGGCCTTTTGGTCCATGGGAGGTGAGACCCTACAATTCAAGAGTGGCAAGCGGACGATGGTGTTTGGCAAACAACTCTCCGAGCGGGATGCCGATGCCCTGCTGCGCCTGCTGCGCCCTGCTGCGGAGCGGCTCTCAAAAAAGGCGGAATCAGCTTGATGCCAGGGCCCGCAACGCGGCGGCATATCCTTCGAGACCAAGGCCACAAATCACGCCTCGGCACACGGGACTCAACAGGCTCACGTGCCGAAACTCCTCCCTCGCGTAGACGTTGGTCACGTGAACCTCAACAACCGGTGAGGTGATGGCCGCCACAGCGTCGCGCAAGGCAACAGACGTATGGGTATAGCCCCCGGCATTGAGCACAATACCTCTGGATTCAAAGCCAACCGCGTGGAGGTGGTCAATCAACTCACCCTCGACATTGGATTGGAAATAGGCAATATCAAGCCCAGGATTTGCCCTGCGCAGGCTTTCCAAGAACGCCTCGAAGGACGTCACCCCATACTTCTCGGGTTCCCGTTGACCGAGCAAGTTGAGGTTGGGACCATTGACGATGTGATAGGTGTCGCTCATGATTTGATCAAGCCAAGGCCACTTCCTCATGGGCATCCACGAACAAGATGTTGCCGATGCCATGGTGGGCTTCAAAGAGTTTGACCCCTTCCCTGCGGATTTCCGCGTCGTTGAACCCAATGAAGGTCAAGTCGGCAAACTTGCTGCGCTCATCAATCAGGGCTTCTTTGAGGTCGCCGGGCATCTCCTCTACCATCTCGATGTTCTGTTCGCTGACAGGAATGCGGCCTGCCTGAATCAGTTCCCGCAGCGCCTGCTCGCGCTTGGCGCGGTCACCGTCCCGATAAATGGAGAACACCTGGATGTGAGACTCCCGCCAATCAGGGTGCCCTTGAAGCACGTACGCCATGAGGATCATCAAGTTGGCGTTGGCTGAGTCCTCTGGTGTGATCCAAATGTGAATGGTTCTGCGCTCTCCAAACCCTCTGAAACTGGAACGCAACAGACACAGGTCCAAATTGGAACCGCGGAGCAAGTCGTAATTCGTCACCAGCTCCTCCGCACTTTGGGGCTGCTCATCGATGTACTCGAGCAAAATCGCGTTGTTGCCTTGGCCGCTGATACCCGGCAACTGGACACTTTGTGCAATCGCCGAGGTGTAGGACGGTGACACAATGGTCGACACACTGACCCGGCTCTTTACCGCCCTACCCAGGTCGGCCAATCCCTGCTTGGCGCGCACAGAACTCCGGAACGTGCGGGCGTCCAAACGGCCTTCAATCAGGTGGACATAAGTGCCAAAACCCTGTCGGTGAGCGAGCCAACGCACCATGTCAAACGCCCCTGGCCGCCTGAATGTGTCCTTGCTCACTCCCAACACCATGGGGCGCCAATCCTTGCGGTCCAATTCAGCGGTATCGCGACGCTGCAAGATTAGCTGCAACTGCCGGCTCAACTGAAACAGCATGCCGCGAAAGAGGGCCACCATGCCCCGTTCACCGCGCCGAGCCAACCCACTGTAGATCGCCACCATGATGACCAAGCTGCCCAAGGCGTAGCTGAAGTTCATCAAGAACATCAGGTAGAAACAGGTCACGGCCCCGACCAAGCTGAGCAGCCAATGTGACCGGAACGTGGGGCGATAGCTGGGGCTCGCTGCGAAATGTTCGAACAGGCTGACGAGGCAAATGGCACCGTAAGTCACCATGAAGAACATCGAAATGATCTCGGCGACGGCGTTGATGTCGCCCAATGAAACGAAGATGAAGCCAATGACGCACGTCACAATGGACGCGATCACCGGCTCGTTGTCAGACTTGCGGCCACGCTTGAGCCGATGGCCGATGGCCTTGGGGAAAATGCGGTCGACCGCCAATGCCTGCAGGGTACGCGGCGCGATGATGACACTGCCCAGTGCGCTGGAGACCGCCGCGGCCGCCAATCCCATGGGAATCAGTGGTGGCCAGATGGCAATCTGCTCCATGTAGAGCTGGTCGGAGGCCAACTGCTCAGGGTTTGCGCTCACCCAGAACTTCACCGCCACGATGATGTAGACCACAATGCCTGTGACGGTCGCCCACAAGGTCCCCCGGGGTATGGCCCGGGCCGGCTCCTTCAGGTCGCCACTCAGCCCAAGTCCGGCGGCAATTCCAGTAAAAGCGGGGAAGATGAAGGTGAAGACTTCGATGAACGAATAGCGCTCGATGGTCCGGCCATCAGAGGTCACGAATTGCGCGTCAATGGTGCGCAGAATGTCGAGTTCGGCTTGCGGCTCTCCATGTCCAAAAAAGAAGCTGAGCAAGGCCACGACCAACACTGCCACTACGCCATAGAGGGCCTTGACCCCGACCTGAGCCCCTTTGGTGAGCATCAAAATGGTCAGCAGGGTCATAAAGCCATAATTGACCTGCCAAGGCGCCACCACGATGCCATGACTGGCTTCGAGCCACGCGAGCAAGTCCCGGGTTGAAACCGTAAATGCGATGATGTAGAAGGCCACACTGATGGCCTGGCTCAGAAACAAGGCGATGCCGATGGCTCCCCCGATGGACAGCCCGAAGGAGCGGCTGATCATGTAGTAGGCCCCACCGCCTTCCACCTTTTGGTTGGTGGCGATCTCTGCTACCGCCAAGGCCGTTGGAATCGTCACGAGGTGGCCGAGGACAATGATGGCCATGGTCCACAACAGGCCCACGTGCGCCACGGCAAAGCCAAAACGCAGAAAAAGGATGGCCCCAAGGATGGTGGAGATGGCCGTCATGAAAACGGCAAACGTTCCAAGTCCTTTTTCCTGCATGCTGTGAAAATAGTCCCCGACGCCTTTGTGACCGCCTCATGAGGGTTGATCGGCGCACGCAATGTTCACGAATTGCCCACCATCCTTGTCCCATGAAGGAATTCCAATGGAAAATCCGGGCAGGCAGCGGAGCAGGGAGAGCCCGCAATACAGTGCCCCATGAACATTCCACCCCTCCTCTTCTTCTCGCGAAATGCGGCCCTTTTCCTCACGTGTCTCCCCCTGCTTTTTTGGGGACAAAATTGTCCGCAGGCACCTCCCGCAACGCCGCCTTGGCTCGGCTATCCCTCCTTGCCTTTTCGCCATGTAGCACCAACCGCACTGGGAGCCCGCGCCGCCAACGTCTATCTCATGGACCTTCCCGGTGGACTCGGAAGGCCCTTTGTCTTTGTGGAGGGGATTGACTTCGGACTGAGCGGCACAGAAAACGACCTGCAACTCGGCGACTTCGGCTGGCAGGCCTTCAATGGATGCGCATTGGACCGCTACCCCATGATGGCCAACATGCCTACCCTCATCGACTCTTTGCTCCAGCGGGGATTCCACCCTGTTCTCGTAGACTTTGAAGACGGCGACGGTGACATTTTTGCCAACGCCACTTTGCTCTCGGACATCCTACGGCACCTCAGCGAACATGCCGGCGACCCTCGCCCCATGGTCATCAGCGGCGCGAGTATGGGCGGTCAAATTGCACGGATCGCACTGCGGATGATGGAACTCGAAGGAGAGCCGCACTGCACGCAACTCTTCGTCAGCTTGGACAGTCCGCACCGTGGCGCCAATGTGCCCATCGGCTTGCAGCACATCATTGACAACTTGCCTACCTCAGCGGAGGCGGTCACCGCATTGTCCGGCGCACTGCATTCGGCCGCTGCGCGCCAACTCCTCCTCAAGCAGTTGGTGCCGATGGCCGTGCGCCTCCAGTACCAAGACAGTCTTGACCTCATTGGATGGCCCCAGTTCGCCCGCAATGCGGGCATTGCCAACGGCGCCTTGACCCCTGTGGGCAACAGCAGCGAGCCCCTGTTGGACTATGAATACGCCATCCTCTCCTCCGAAGTCATCGGGGACATTGGCGGCCTGCTCGACCTCGAAATACATGCCGACCCGGGGCTGGCCTCTCACCCACTCTCCGGTGCTAACGGAGCGGTGACCAGTGTACTGGAAATGCCCTCCGGTGGGGGCTGGCCATGGCCTTTGGACCTCAGCGTGGGAAATGACCCCGTAGGAACATCGGACTGGGGCGGGTCCCTGGACCTCATGCCAGGCGGCACTCGCCCTTCGTTGGACCAGTTTGTGGCGGCCTTCAATGACGCTCTTGCAGGCATGGACTTGCCGTGGCCACTTCAAATCCCAGACATCAGCGCCAATCAATTCCAACCCTTGCACAGTTTCATTCCCACCGCGAGCGCTCTGGGAGTCGCCCCTCCCTGGTCCGGGCTGACCCTGGCAGACATCTTGGAAGACACCCCCTTTGACGCCGTGCATTTGGGACTGGACAACGAACCTCACAGCGAAGTCAACCCCGGAAACATTGCTTTCGTGCTGGAACAACTCGAGGTCACAGAAAGCCCCCTGGCACCGGGTATGCTGCCCGATACCATCGCATTGAGCGCAGGTGGCCAGTGGTCTCTGCCCCACCTGGACATCACCGGGCGCCTGGGTCTTCAGTCGCCCGACCCCTCATTTGGAATTCTGGCAACTGACCCTGGCACCCATGGTGAGTTCATGCTGTCTCCCTGCGCCGACAGCTTGATAGTACGGCCGAACGGGACACTCGAACTCGGGGGTACAGGGCCTGATGGCGAGACCTCTACGGCACACCTGATCATACCCGCCGGCACGGTCCTCCATGTTGAAGGCCAACTGATTGTACATCCCGGTAGCCAACTCAGCATCGCCCATGGTGCACTTTTGTCGTTGGATGGTGCCATCGTCGACCAGCGCCATCATGCATTGATTGCCGCCGCGGTGGGCAGTTCCTTGCAATTTGATGGAGTGAACCATTGGTCACAAGCCGCCAACAGCCAGTTGGAAATGAACGCCGAGGTGACACTGGGGGATGCTGCGCAATGGACGCAACACCTCGGCACATCGGCCCGCATTCACACCCAACAAGCGCATTTCACCTTGGGCCATTCAAGCACCACGCTTGTGGAAGCCCTATCATCTGAAACCCATTGGGTCATCGGTGCAGGCGGAAACGTGTCGATCACAGGCCAAGGAGCATGGAAACATGTGGAGTCTGGGGTCCGGTTTTTGGGCGGCGCATCGTGGAATACCCAACTCTCAGGGGGCCTGCATTTCGAAAGGACAGAATGGCGCGGCAGCGCACAAGATTCCTTGAAAATTGTGGGGGACCTGTTGATTGAGGAACACCTGAGCCATGACGTTGACCTCCAACAATCAAGTGGCATTTACCGACTCAACCTTGCGGAATTCGAAGGGGGAAGTACATCCATGGCGACCAACAAAGTCCGTTGGTCAAGCGCTGTTTTTTCAGACCACCCCGTCGTGCATGCAGCACTCGGCAATGAACCTGCCCACCTCATCGAGGACTGCAGATTCAGCCAAACCCAAGATGGTCTTTCGCTGGCAGGACCTGGCAGAATCCGCATCGAAGACTCGTTCTTTTCGAACTGCATTCAGGGCCTAAAGGGAAGCAGGTCAGCGCGGGTGGAGCTGTCTTGTTGCGCCTTTTCAGACAATGACATCGCCGCAGCTGCACTGCAAGCATTGCTGGTCTTGCAACCGCAAAACGGAGGCGGATGGAACCTGTTTCACCACAATGACGTCCACTTCAAGTTTAATCAGGCCCCTCTGCCTGCCATTGCAGGTGGGTTCAATCATTTCGGAACCTCTTATTCCAGTTGGGGCACTGGCACATTGGACATCGCCTGCGAAGGTGGTGGCGTCAATTGGCAAATTGACGGGCAAAGTTGGGACTGGCCCGTAGGATGGCCCCAGATCATGGAAGGCTTGTGGGCTTGGAATCCCGATGGTCCACCGGTTTGTCCTGTGACGGCATTGGACTTATCGCCGGTCAATCCCACCGGATGCCGGGAGGACCTCAAGTGGCGCCGAGAGTGAGACCGTTAATCCGAAATCTCAAAGGTTTCGAGCACCCAAATGTCGCGGGTGATGGAGTGGTTGTTCTTGAAGTAGTAGACCCCATGCTTGGCCACCGTCTTCCGGTAGACGTTCACCTCGTTGTCCACCCGAACAGTGCGCTCGATGACCAAGGCGTTGCCCTCTTCATAGCTGCGCTCCTCGACTCCCTCCCGGATGCCCTGCTTGGCCGGCACCTCTTGATAGTCCGCCGAGGTGGGGGCCGCACCCGTCTCTTTCTCACGCTCCTTCCGCAGCGCAGCGGCCGAACGGATGGCAGACTCTCCTGCCGCCACGGTCTTGGCCTGCTGGTCCTCTCGCTCAACTTTCTGGATGCCGTTCCAGCGGTCGAGTCGCCGGATGGATTCGCCTTCCCCGATCCTGCGGTGCTCCGCGGCCCTCCTTTCGATGTCTTCGAAACGCATGATGCGCGCATCAGTGGAGGCCATGCGCAAGTCACGGTTGAAGTCCGCATAGGTGGCGAGCATCCTGTCCAAAGAGTCTACAAAGACAGCATAACGCTTGGTGCGGTCGTGCAGACTCTGGCGGTTGGCTTGATCCTTTCGGGTGAGCGTAATGAAACGGTCCCGCCGACCAGCATTGCCCATGGCCTGCCAATCCTGTGCACGCTCTTGTTGCACCTCCACCTTGACCTCCAAATCGGCCCTGCGGTCGGTGCGGTATGAAGCGGCGTCAAAAGTAGCATTGGCCTGTACCTCTGCACTTTCGCGGATGTCCGCGAAGGAGGATTGACGGCGAGTATCGCTGTTGCTTACCCAAACTTCTTCGAGGGCTTCTTGACGGTCGGCGGCCGCATAGACCGCTTGACCCCTGGCACGGATCTCCGACGCCAGCGCATTCCGGTAATAGGCTTCTGCATCGTCTTCCTCCCTGTTTTGCATGGCCAGGACGTAGTTTCTACTGCGGTCCCGATCGGCACTGGCACTCTCCCTGGATTGCTCCATCCTCAGGGTTTCTGCCTTTTGGGCAGCTTGGCGTTCTTCTTCGAGCAAACGTTCCTGCTCTTCCTGAATTGCTGCGGTTTCCTCTGCAACAGCTTCAGCCTCGGCCTCACCTTCTGCCATCAAGGCCTCCCTGTCAATCTCGAGATTGGCATCTACGCCTGTTTCTATCGTCTGCATAGACTGCAGCCTGCGCAGGCGGTTTTTTGGGTAACGCTCGTTGGGCTTCAACTCCAACGCTGCGGCGTAGGCATTCTCAGCCTCAATCCACAGTTCAGCATCAAATGCCTCGTCCCCCTCACGAATTCGGTCTTCATACTCGCGATCGATTGGATTGTCTTGGCCTGCAGAAGCCTCGACCACCGGCTCCTCCTCCGCGCCGCCCAAAGGCACAATCCGAGAGCCCGCTTCCTCGGCCCTTTCCCTGGGGTATGTCTCATCGGGCAGCAATTGTGCGGCCTGTTCGTAAAGAGACTTGGCCTTGACAAAATCGAGGGCGTCAAAATTGCGGTCTGCCTTTTCAATGAGGGTTTCGTACTCCTTGCGCTGACGGTCATTGTCCGCTTGGTTGCGTTCTGCCTCCTTGCGGAGCTGGCGAATTTCCGCGAGCTTCTCCTTGGGTGTTCGTTCCGATGGCTTCAGATTAGAAGCGCGCTCAAACGAAGCCTCCGCCAAGTCAAGGTTCGATTCTGCCAGGGCGGCTTCACCTTCTGCCATGGCCTCGAGGTAATCTTCTTCAACAAATCCGGCGTCCTCAGTCCCTGCGTTGGCTTCCTGCACCTCTGCCAACAAATCTCTTGGCTCTTGTTCACTCGGAATCAAGTCAATGGCCGCCTCGAAAGCCGCAATTGCTGCAGGCCAATCTTCCTTTCGCATGGCCATCTTTCCTTCCCTCAGTTGGCCTTCGTATTCTCGGCGAGAAGCCGCCTCTGCCTCTGCAGCTGCCATTCTTTCTTGCGCATCTGCCAACATCTGCTCGGCCCGCGCGTCTCCCGGCACTTCGGTCAATGCCCTGTCCAACCAATTGATGCTCTGCGCCCACCGCTCGCGTTCGAATTCCACTTCGGCCTTCCGCATGTGCTCATCATACTCCTTGTTGGAGGATTCGGCCTCTCCGCCTCCCGATGAAGCCGCAGCAGACAAAGCGCGGTCAATTTTCCCTTGCATGGAAGCTGTGTACGGCAAGTCCCAAGCCAATTGTTCTTTGCTGGCATCAAACGCCACCTTTCCGATGGGTTTGTCCAACAAGCTCATGTCAAAACCATCCGGCACTTCGAACATGCTCATTTCTACCGTCAAGTAGAAGGGACGCTCGCGAAAGGATGCTGGAATCGTAGACGTATTGAGCTCCACCTTACGCGGACTGAGGTCTCCGAAGGTGAACCGAAGCACGTAGTCTTCTCCATGCTCCAGCGACAAGGTGTACTTGCCATTGGACAGTGTCGACACCGCATCGTAAGTCTGACCTCCGCGCAGCACCTCCACTTCTACTCCGGATAATTTCCGGTTGCTGTCTTTTTCCCGCACGGTACCGTCCACTTCGATGCCGCCTTGTCCCATCAACATGAGGGGCAACATCAAAGCAACCAAAGCCGTCCAGGGCTTTCTTGCACGCATATGTATGCTGGGCGTATTGGCCATCTTTGTCAGTAACAGGGTCTGCCTCAGCTCGAAGTACGGAAAATCCGACGAGTCCATGAGGCCTTAACTGCCCCTCTTACGCAAAAGTATGCCCATAGGATACTGGGAAAGTGAACATTTGCTCGCTCCGGCGGACTTCACCGTCATCGGAGGGGGCATCGTGGGCATGAGTGCGGCACTGCACTTCAAGGCCGCCCACCCTAAGGCGCGCGTGCGGTTGGTGGAGCGTGACGTCCTCGGAGAAGGGGGCACCACCAGGAATGCGGGATTTGCCTGTTTTGGCGGTGCCGGCGAATGGCTTGACGACCTCGAAGCACTCGGTGCGGAGCGTTGGCTGGCACTGATCCAAATGCGGGCCGAAGGACTCCGAGCTCTGATCGAACTGCTGGGCACCTCGGCACTCGGATTGGAATGGTGCGGTGGATGGGAGTTGCTGGCTGCGCGCGGAGCAGAAGACCAAAAGGTGCAACGTGTCCTGGATGCGCTGCCCGAGTTGAACCGGCTCGCACAACCCGTGTTGTCATCCGTTTTGAGGGACGTGCACCCGGCATCGGCAGACACGCCGGCCCTGTCATTGGCGCCACAGCGGGCCCATGAATTCGGTGCCCATGCCGCTGTCCACCTTTGCTGGGAAGGAATGTTGCATACCGGCAAAATGGTCTCGGCCTTTCACAAGGCCCTTGGCGCCGCCAATATCCAATGCCTCAATGGCTGTACCGTCGATGCATTGACCGCACGGGAAGACCATGCTGGCTGGACATTGGACACCCAGCGCGGCCCGCTGATCAGCCAAAAGGTCGCCATCTGCACCAATGGATTCGCCCGTGCCATCCTCCCCGGCCTGGAAGTCAAGCCTGCGCCCAACCGTGTGCTCGTGGTGACCCCCAAAACCATGCCCCCTGCCGGGGCCTATCACATCGAGGACGGCTACTTGTATTTCCGGACCTTGCCTGGCGGACAAATCTTGTTTGGAGGAGGACGGCAATATGGAATCGACCTGCCCCACTACCCCGCGCTCGACGCGGAAGCCACAGCACTGTGGGACCAAAAGCTCACCGCAGATGCGGAACAGTGGCTCGGCCCCATCGATGCCATTACCCACCGGTGGACGGGTTGGCTTGGGGTGGGTCCGGACAGGGAACCCATCATCGGCTCTACAGCGCCTGGGCTGCACCATGCCGTGCGCATGGGCGGCATGGGGGTGGCCATCGGGTGTGGCATGGGCAAGGCCCTTGCCGACGCCATTATTGCGCACAACGCATAACCCCGCGGTAACCTTTTGCCCTCCACCAGCGTATGGGGGCGAGAATACCGCATCATGCCATTCTTTAGTACCTCCTCCTCCCTCCACGAGCGCGCCCTCCTCCAAGGCTTGCTCTCTTTGGCCCTGGCCATTCCGATGTTGGCCCTTGGTCAATCCAGCCCTTCCGATTCAAACAACGGTGCAGCGGGCATACACGCTGGCTGGCAAATGGGGCCTGTGGCCTTGCACACAGAGCGCCACCGTTCTTACGGCACGCACAACCTGGGCAATACGGGTTACGGCCAAGCCCTGACGGTGCAGACCGTGTGGAATGGACCGTGGGAGATTGAAATGAAAGCTGGCCGCAGTGCTGTCATCATGGATGATGGCGCCATGCGCGGTTGGAAGACCGAAGTACAATCCGGTTCCGTGATGGTCAATTGGGTGTGGCAAGCTGCGGGCAACCGACAGGATGCACACACGCGGTCAGTTTCTGTTGGCAAGGGATTTCAGCCCTTTGTCGGCATCGGCATCGCGCATGTGGACCACTGGATGAAACAAGACCTTGAAGACGCCGAAGGAAGGCGCTACCACCTCTGGTCAGACGGCACCCTGCGCGACCGCGACGAAGCCGGGGATCATGCCGGCAATGCCACTGTGCTCCGCCGGGACTACACCTATGAAAGCAACATGTCTGACTTGCAGGACCAGTCCGCCTCAGGCCGATCGCTGGCCATCCCCGCCCAAATCGGAGTGAGATTGGACGTGAGCCCACGGATCCGCGCCCGCATGGGCATTGGAGGTTGGCTCGGGTTGACCGATGCTGTTGACGACCAGGTTTCAGGCAGGACTTTTTCAGGAGACGCGCTCGCCAGCGGCTTTTTTGGCCTTGGCATTCGCCTCGGAAAGCTGAGCCCCAAGCCCAAGGCACCACCTGCTGGTTCTTACTATTCACGTCGTGACGCCGCATTGCTGGCCGCCATGGATACAGACGCCGATGGCATCAGCAACCTCCTTGACCGGTGCCCCGGCACCGAGCGGGGTGTAGAAGTCAATGGCCACGGCTGCCCCATCGACTCAGATGGCGACGGTTATGCTGACTACAAGGACGACGAGCCGAACTCGCCCCACATCCGTGTGAACGCCCGTGGTGTGGCCATCGGATCCAGTGCGGACGATGTGACCACCGACAAATCTGGATGGGACGTCATCAGTGGTACCGTGACCTCAGACGACCGCACCAATTACACCCTGAACATCCCCACTCCTGAGCAAGGATGGACCACTGCAGAACAGCAGACCCTGTTGGCCTTCAAACACCTCACTGAATCATCTGAAGGGGTGAGTGTGGACGTCGGAGTGGACCCGCTCGCAGCCGATCTCGCGGCCCAAACCGTGCGCGAGGCTGGCCTTGAAGCAGAGTTGGTCGCGCCGGAAACTGTGGCCGCTGTTGCATCGGCCACACCGGTCTCGAAGACCTCTGTTGTCAACGACGAAACCCCACATTACCGTGTGCAACTGGGGGCTTACAACACACCTGACCCCGCTGCGTTGAGCACCACATTTGAGGGCATTGATGTCGTACGCCTCAAAGGCGAGGACGGAATGCTGCGTGTATTCAGCCGGTCCTTCGCACAACGCCAAGACGCTGATCAATACAAGACCCAACTGACAGAAATGGGCTTCACAGGTGCGTTTGTTACTGGAAGTTCAGTGGTCGAAGAAGGCCCTGAAACAGGCAGTGAGGCCGCCCCAGGAACGGCGGCCACCGCACAGCCACAATTTGATGAGCGCATGATTTCATTCCGCATCCAGCTCGGCGCCATGAAGACGGAAGTCAGCGTAGAGGCCATGGATGACCTGCTTGAAATCGGAAACGTCGAGCACCGCAGTACGACGGGATGGCACCGCTATTTGCACGGCAAGTTCGCTTCGGCAAGCGCAGCGCGTGCCGCCTTGCCCGCCCTGAAATCCGCAGGGTTCGAAGACGCCTTTATTGTCGGAGATGTTGCGGGACGCATTGTCCCATTGGCTGAAGCGGAAATCCTGCTCAGGCAGGATTGACCCCTGTGCCCTGCGCAATGGCCTCTGCCACACGGATTCCATCCATGGCGGCGGAAGCAATCCCGCCGGCATAGCCTGCACCTTCGCCGCACGGATACAATCCAGAGACACCCTCCATAGCGAGGGTGTCTTTGTTTCTCAGCATGCGGACGGGGCTTGAAGTCCGGCTTTCTGGCGCCACAACAATGGCATCGGGATGCAGGTAACCCGGCATTTTCCGTTCAAAATCTCGGATGCCTGAAATGAGCCGATCGACGATGAATGGCGGAAGCACCTCCGCCAAGTTGACGGACGTCAGGCCGGCGAGGTAACTGCACCCTGGCAGGTCACGGGATGGCCGTCGCGCCACAAAATCCACAAGCCGCTGGGCCGGAGCCCGCTGCGCTCCACCCGCTGCTGTGTGGCATGCGCGTTCGACT
>JAKMCW010000017.1 GCA_022428205.1 Flavobacteriales bacterium | reverse complement strand
CGGGGGACATGTGAGAACGGCTGGCTACGGCCGTGTATGGGCGGCCTGTTTTGGCCAAAGGAATGCGCACCGCTTGGGCCAATGCTTCCAGGGGTGATCCCCCGTCCACCGTGAGGCATTGCGCTTTGACCGCTCCTTCCTCTGCTGCTCCGACATACAATTCGCCTGAGACTGGCACATAAATCACGCCCAAAACAGGAACACCATCGCGTACCAGGGCGATGTTCACCGTGAACTCGCCGTTCCGTTTGATGAATTCCTTCGTTCCGTCAATGGGGTCGACGATCCACAACTCACGCCATTCGCTGCGCTCCTCGTAAGGCATTTCACGACCCTCCTCAGACAGCACAGGAATACCTGTGGGAATCAGGTGACGCATGATGACTTCATGAGAAGCCACATCGGCCCGCGTTAAAGGGGAATCATCGCCTTTGATGGTCACGTCAAAATCACCGCTGTGGTAGATTTCTAGGATGGCCCGACCTGCTTCAAAAGCAGCGGTCACGGCGGTCTCGCGGTGAGCTTTCATGACGCAATTTACCCCCCTTAGCCTCGGACTCACCACACTCCGCAGGCCTTTATCGCAGCCCGCGGTAAACGGCGGAAAGCTTCTCCGCCTCGCGCTGCCATGAGAGCGATGTGGCGGCGCGCTCCAACCCAGGGGCAAAGGTGCTGGTGCCTGCTTGGCGCAGGGCAAGTAAGGCCTCACGCCATCCCTCCGCGTCGTCCTGTTTGACGACGTTTCCCACGCCGTACGTTGCTATCAACGCCCGACAATCTGGCAAATCGTTGGACAAAACAGGCACCCCCGCCAAGATGTATTCGAAGAGTTTGTTGGGCAGACAATAGCGGTATGACAAACAGGTGGGCTTGACCGAAACCAGCCCCACGTCCGCACTGCGCGTGTGTTCAAGCACCTCCTCATAAGGAACAGCGGGATGAACATGCACGTGAGTCATGCTACTGGCCGTCTCATCCACCAAGGCCTGGAGGGGGCCGTACCCCATCAAAACAAGGTGGATGCCTGCACCGGAAAGCCCTTCCATGGCCGCGAGGGCCGTTTCAAGGCCCCGATTGTAGGTAAAGGCCCCTTGGTACAATGCGATGAAATCGCCTGGAGGAATCCCAAAGCGCGACCGAAAATGATCGGGCGGGACACCCTCCGCTGCGGGAATGACCGTCCGCGGGGCCGGAATGTTGCGCACCAAATGCACCTCAGGAAGGCCAAATGCGGCGTAACGCTCCCTGTAGGCCTCGGCGATGGATGGGCTCACGGTGATCACCGCAGCCGCCCTCCGAATCATGCGGCGTTCCAACCAGCCCACCAGCTTGCGTTCAATCCTCGGCTTGGCATTCCGCTCCGCTTCAAATTCATGGCAATCATACACAAGCCGCAGACGGGGGTTGAGCCGCTGGGCGCACCACCCCAGTACAAAGGCTTCAATGTCATTGCAATGCCAGGCATCCACCTTGCGCCACTGCCAGACCACCCTCAAGGCCAGTTCCGCCATCTTGATCACCCCGAATACCGTGCCCCTCGGCAAGGCCGCTGAGCGAACCCGTGTGCGCACAACGCGCCAGCCCGTGCGCTGTTCGGACATGGGCAACCCGACTTTGTGCAGGGCGACAACCGCGACGTCGTGCCCATCCCCTGCCAGCGACTGGGTGATCTTGAGCACGCGGTTGTCGCGCGTGAAGTCGTTGAGGACGACGTTAGCGATCCGCATGGCGATGGGTCATAACCGCGAAGATCAGCACGGCAATGTTGACGACGTAATAGGCACATTTGGCCTGAACAATGCCCACGAGGGCTCCCCATTCGCTGCCGCCAAACCATGAGGGATACTGCGTACCCAACCACCATCCAATAGACACCACGAGCAGGTGAAGGGCATCCAATGCCGTGATCCAACGCGGCTTCTGCACCCTGTGAAACATGGAGCCAAGCCCTGAAGCGACAAAGTTCAAGGCGAACCAAGGCACAAGCAGCCTGACGACGGCCATTGCGCCAAGCCAGGCCTCTCCGAAGAGCCACGCGGTCGTGCGGTCAGGGGCCAAGAACACAGTGAGCCATACGCCCAACGCGATCAAGGAAAAGGCCAAACAGGCTTTCCAGAACAGGCGACGCAAGGGTGCGCCATCCTCGAGGTCCGTTGCCGATTTAAAAAGAACGGGCGCCGCAGATGCGGCCAAAATGGACAAAGGCTGCATGACCATGCGCCGGGCCAAGCCAAGCATGCCAAGCAACACCGGTCCCAAAGCCACACCGAGCAACAACACATGCAGCCATTGGGCCAAGCGGTTCATGGCGCTTCCCGCCAATACCCAGGTAGGGTAGTCCATGTATGCTTTTGCAGTTCCCGCCAATGGTTCCGACCGCCGAGGTGAAGCGGACTTAAGCGCGGCTATCACACCTCGGCGCAACAACGCCCAACGCACCAACAACCCCACGCCCGCGCCCCACGCCAAGCCCGAAAAAGGCAAGCTCCCAAAGGCGGCGAACTTGCCCGATTCCGCCAACAGCGGTGCGCCGCCGTTGGCGAGGGCCACGGGGCCCGCCTTTCCATGTCGATGGTGCCAATACTCCATCAAACGGCTGTGGGCAGCAACCCCAACAAATACCGGCAATATGACGGCAAGCGACCACCAACCTTCTAACGACCACTGCTCCGTCACCCAACCGGCTGTGGGCCACACGATGACCGCCACAATCAACACTGTCCATAGCACCGCTCGCTGTCCTGCCCACAGCAGGCTCTGCGCAGCGCTTTCTGATTTGGGCAGCATGAGCGCCTGCTCGAATTTTCCAGTCCCCAGCACCGCTCCAATACCGGTGACGAGCGCAAACATCTCCAAGTGGGCAAAGGCCTCCGGGCCATACAGTCGCGTCAGGGCAAAGGCAGACACAATGGCCACCAATTGTCCCGCTACGGAGCCGCCCAATAAGGTTGCCATCCGCCGGATCATGTCTGAGCTCGACCAGAAGTGTTCACGAGAAGCCAAGGTACATTCCTCGGGACCGATATGGCAGGGCTTCGAGCAGAAGACCGCCACTTACTTATCTGTCCAGACGGCCGCTAAACGTTGATGAAATCCGGCAACTTCTGCGCCAGACTGCGCGGTCAGATGGACTTATGCAGGGCGCTTACGGCGGGTGATCGTTCGGATCACTTCACCTCCTGGAATTTCGAAGGACTTCTCGCCCTTTTCGAAATGGGCCTTGAGCTCCGAAGGGTTGAGCATGGGGCGGGCTTCCACAATACAAGCGATGTCATCACAGGTCACCTGTGGGGTGCCTTCTGCATCCATGATCAAGTACCCCTCACTCACTTTCCGTTCTTCCATGCGCTCGTCGTAAGTGCGAGGCGGGACATACACGGCATCGCGGGTCTGCCGGAGTTCGTTGAGTGTGCGGTTTTTCATCATTTGGTCATCAGTAGATGTTGCAATTTAGGCAATAACTGACACGTTTTCAACTAGTTAAACGTGTACTAAGTACACCCTTTGAGGCAATTTGGCCGGATTGAGGCACCTTGCCATACTGAACCTACACGCCCATGCAAGCCCTCAACCTCCAACAAAAATTCAGCCTGTTTCAAGACCAATGGAGCCCTAAAATCATCGCACAGCTCAACGGTCAAGACGTCAAACTCGCCAAAATCCAAGGAGAATTTGTGTGGCATGCCCACGACGATCAAGACGAGTTGTTCCATGTCATCCGCGGTAGCATGACCATGGAATTCAGAGACCGGAGTGTAGAGGTAGGCCCTGGGGAAATCATCGTGGTCCCCAAGGGTGTGGAGCACAGGCCCGTGACGAAGGAAGAGGTCTGGATCCTACTGTTCGAACCCTGCGACATTCAGCATACCGGCGGCGTTGCGGACGACCGGCAAGTCGACGTGTGTGACCACATCTGACAGCAGCACATTCGACACAGTCGCTGGGCCAAAAACGCGGTCAGTCGTGCTTGATCTTGACCTCTTCGCCCAACATCTGCTCTAATTGCACCACCACCTCTTGACCGATGGGGTTCCCTTTGACGTCGAGCATTTTGAATTGGGTGCAGCGCGTGAGGGTACTCGGGATTTGACTGAGCTCATTGTTGTTGGCAAAGAGCTTCTTCAATCCTGAAATGTTGCCCAGTGATTCGGGCAATGCGGTTAGATCATTGCGCGTGACCACCAGTGTTTGCAATACCGCCAACCGGTCGATATCCTCGGGCAAGGCACCGAACCTCATGCCGCTGATATCGAGATAGACCAGGTTTGGTATGTCCAAAATTTCCTCAGGAAAATCATCCCCAACCAAGTCGGGATCGGACAGCGGATTCAACCGCAACATCATGCCCCCCATGGTTTGTTGCAACCGACTGCCCAAGCGCTGCGCCAAGGACACCTCGCTGGCGGATGCGGCTGCCGCTTCTGGACTGCCCTCGACCGCTGTAGCCGACCACCGGGCCATGTCTTCTCCGATGGCGGCAAACCGGTTTTCCGGCTGAATCAACCGCACGTCCTTGTTTTCGGAGCGCTTGCCGATCACGTTTTTGAAGTCCGGTGCCTTTTCCTCTTCAGCGTCCACGGCAATGTCGAAGTTTCCATTGGCATCCAGTGCGCGGCGACGTTTCATGAGTCGGCTCTGAAGGCCCTCGAGAAACTGTGCCTCATCACCGCCGGGCAAGACGAGCGCGCGGGCATCAGAAATCGCCTGAGCGCATTCGGAGAACTCATTGCGATACAAGTGGGCCTGTGCCAGGTTCAGGTGCATGCCGAGTGCCAGGCCCCGTGTGACTTTGGCCTTTTTGTCTGTGAAGTCCACCTTTTCTGCCCAGTTCTGCCAGGTCTCAATGGGACTGGAAAGCCCCTCGAGATAGCCCGACTCAAAGGAGCCTACGGCCACATCTCGGGCCGCATCGAGCTCCGAATAGTCGTGCTTGCCGCGGCCTGAATAAAGGGACAACTCGACCTTTCCCTTTAGAAAGAACAACCGGGTTTCGAGCTCATTGATGACATTGCTCAATTGTAAGAGCACGGCCTTGCGCCGGAAAAACCGAGACCCCTCTTCGGTCTCTAAACGCTTCATGACGGCGGCCTCGCTGTCGAATTTGAGCGTGCCTTTGGAGTAAGAGAAGCTGCCTTTGCTCGAGCTCATCGTCGAAATCTTCTCATTGCCGTAGCGGATACTGAGGGGCTCATTGACCTCAAAGGCATCCCACACTTCTCCCTCAGGCGACCCGATCCTCACCCGCATGGGCAATTGACATGGCACATTCGCCCAGTACGTCTTGGCATCCTCCTCTGAAGACTTGACCGGCTCAGAAGCGTAGATGGGAATGCCCTGCTTTTCGGGGCCTATGGCGACATCGACCATGATGGTGGGGCCCACATCCACCACTTCTGCCTCCGCCCCAACCGTGAAATATTTCATGCCGCTGAGGCGCTCACCGCTGGACTTCAGCAAGTCCATATTGCCACCATAGCGCCGCAAATCATCAAGGCTGAAATAATCGGCGTCGGCGTAGAGATTGAAAGCAATGCGCGAAACGGCATCTGCAGGGACCGTTGGGAATTCCACAACCTCAATCTTGGTCTTCTTGGTGCTCCACTTCTGACCGAAAACTCCAGCCACGGGAACCATACAGAGTGCCATTAAAAAGATGCGTTTCACATTCATGTCTCTCTACACTTTGGACAACAAGGTGACGAATTCGCGTCGTAGAGCCGCACCTTTGTAACACGGATTACACACATGGAAACGCTGAAGACATTAGGGATTGTCGGGTTTTTGTTCTTCCTGATCAAGGGACTGCTGTGGCTCGTGCTGTTTGCCTTGATTGCCAAAGGCGCTGTTTCCAAGGAAAAAGTAGATCAGATCAAGGCGCGACTTCGACGCCCTTGGAAGCGGTGACCATTCCTGTTACCGCACATTTCTTTCTATTTAAACCCATCTGTATTGACAAATGGGTGTACATTATACCTTCACCCATTGGACCTCAGAGCACCTTCAACATGTCCGCCCCAAAAGCACCTATCGCCCCTGAAGGTCCCGGCATGATCAACCTCGCTGCCTTGCAGAAAGAATGGCCACAATGGGCCCTTTTCTTGGGGCTTACCCTGGCCATCAGTTTCGCCCAAAAGGGCGAGGCCTTGGACAACCATTGGACCACAGCCTGGGCCATTTTGGGACTCGCCGCGGTGGGTCTATCCTTGGCCGGCGCCATCAAGTTAGAGCGGCCCTTACCATGGGCGATTGGCATGGCTGTGCTGGGCATCCAAGCCGCTCGTGGCGGGCACTGCTCCTGGGAAGTATTGGCCCAACTTGGTTGGATTTGGACGTGGATATGGACGGTACCGAACCCCAAGGCCTTGCAGTGGTGGAAAGGCGCAAAGGCTTTGCCCATATGTGCCTTGATCATCGGCAGTATCATGCTGATGCATGCGCTCGGCGACATACTGCAAGGAGATTGGGACCACGGGGCTTCCTACGATATGACCTTGCCTTGGGCACACAGAAACATCGCCATGGAAGCTTTATTTCTGATGGGTGTGCTGGGTGCGCACTTCTCCAAGCGCCGTTGGTTGTGGTGGTGGAGCTTCATCACCGTGCTGGCGATGGTCTACCAAGTGCGCAGCGTGCTGCTGGGGTCCGCATTTTGGATGGTGTACATGCTGTGGACCCTTCCGCAATCCCAACGGTGGATCAAACGCGCCTTCATCATTGCGTGCACCCTGTTTGCCTCAGTGCAGGTCGCGTGGAACCTCTTGCCCTCCGATGTCCGCATTCGGGAATTTGCCAAGATGCCGGACATCGTCAAAGCCCTCGACATCACCTACAACTTGAAGGGGGCCGAGAGCTCATCGATCCGGCTCAACCTGTGGTCTTGGACCATGGAAAACAGCCAATGGCAAGGTGCTGGACTGGGGGCCTGGCGGAACGATGCCGAGGGGCATGTCAACCTGGCTGTGGGTCGCTGCGGAGAAGCCCTGCACCGCGCACACTCTGAATTCCTTCAGTGGGGCTATGAAATCGGCTGGCTGCCCATCCTGCTGCTCGTCGGACTCTGCTGGCCCTTGCGAAAGAGTTTGGGGCGCTGGGTGTGGTTTGCCCTCCCCTTTTTCGCTTTTACATTTCCCGCAGAAAGGGCGGAAATACTGTGGCCCCTCGCCATGTTGGGGTGGGCGCTGAAACTGCAATTCCCACCGTTAACACCACCCAAATTTGGCGGGTCCGAACTGGCCAATAAGCGGCTGCTCATCGGCAGCTTCGCTGCCATTTTACTCTTGCTGGGCTCGTGGATTGTCGCACAGAATGCCATGGGCCGCATCTTCCAGAAATCAGGAAATTTGAGGGTGGATTGGTCGGCCACCGAAGAAGCTTGTATCGCCCTTCATCCGCAGGATATCGCACTGAATCACGCCGATGTGTTTCGCGTCATGGCTGCCTTTAATCGCGGACGCTCAGAAACCGGAAAAGAACAATTGGACCGCTTCCTCGCAGACAATCCCCGCTCGATTCCAGCGATCCGAGTATGGCTAAAACTCAACGGAGAGCCCAATGGCCCCGATGCGGTATGCCGGGCGCTTGAAGCACGCCTGGAAGCTGACGACCTGGCCGAGGCCGAAGCCACCCGCCCGCCACTCCTCGCCGCTGAGTGAGGCTGATTGTACCCCTCGGTACCAAGACTGGCGCTGATAAGGTCTGAACCTCACAGTAGCAGTTTTGACCCCACATCCTTGCGCACGAGCAATGCACCCTGATTGTGCGTGGCCGATACATCTACATGCAACGAGACGGCCACAAACTCAGGCTGGATGGCCATCATGCAACGCAATGACTCCGTGGTACAGGCTGTAGCGTCGAGGAAAACATCCCAGCCGAGCCGCTGTGCCCTCCGCACCCACTTGAGCTTGTGCTGTACGCCAGAATTGCAGCACTGCCTAGGAAATGTGAAGAGCTTGTTGCGCCCTTCCAGCCCCAACAGCATCTGCTTGAGGAAGGCTGGATCGATGGTCATATTGCCCTTCATGGGTGCGCTGTGGTAGGTTCCACCTTGACCGGCGCAGTGCGCTTGAATCCCTTGTACAGCCGGGTGACTGTCCTCAGTCAACAACAAGGTGCCGTCCTCTGCAAAGGGGTAGCATTCTCCGAGAATCTGTGCGGCGTCTTGCGCACCTGAAGTCAGGATGCAGATGTAATGGCCTTTGACTCCGAATTGGGTAAGAACGGCGTCACGCAGCGCGTCACTGGTTCCAGATTGTGACGGCGCTTCGGGTGCATCGAAGACCCTGCGCACATCGGGTGTGGGAAGTACCACATTGGACATGGCCATCGGGGCCAACAAAATGTGAGATGGAGAGGTCATGGCAACGGGGTTTAGCAGTTTGGTGGTGCCAAAGTCCGGCACACCCCTCGCGATCAAACTGTGGTTTGCATCGCCCCGCGATGACTTTTGTCATCCCTGTCCCACCTCGACCAGTGCAGCCGTCTGCTTGACTTTTGCTGTCAGCGCTTCGACGGATGACGCTCGGTCACCATAGGCCACTGCTACGCCCATGCGGCGATATGGCCGCACCGAAGGCTTGCCGAATAGCCGGAGGTCTGTGCCCACAACGGCTGCAGCTTCTGCTACCCCGTGGAATTTGGGCGCCCCTTCTTTTACATCCGAACCCGCCAGAATGACGGCGCTCGCCCCATTTCTGTGGTGCTCGATTTCCGCCACGGGCAAGCCCAGTATTGCCCGTGCATGCAGCTCGAATTCGTTGAAGTTTTGCGTGCCGGCCAGGGTGACCATCCCTGTGTCGTGCGGGCGCGGCGACAGTTCAGAGAAGTGCACCTTGCCGGGCTGCCCCTCCTTGCCCGCCTCGACAAAGAACTCAACGCCCCAAATGCCGGCTCCACCGAGCGATGCCGTCACCTCCCGCGCCATTTCTTGGGCCTGATTCAGGAGGTCTGGCTCCATGATGGCTGGTTGCCAGCTTTCCTGGTAATCGCCCCGCTCCTGTCGGTGGCCGATGGGGGGACAGAACAGCGTAGGGCCCACCGTCTGGGTCAGTGTGAGCAACGTGATTTCGTAGTCGAAATCGATGAATGCCTCCACAATCATCTCCGCCAAGTCTCCCCGAGACCCCTCCAATCCATACTGCCAGGCCCGCTCGATGTCGGAAGCCGACCTGATCACAGACTGGCCTTTGCCCGAGCTGGACATCAGCGGCTTTACCACACATGGCATGCCCACAGCCTCGACGCCTGCCTCCAATTCCTCCAAAGAGGTCGCATACCGATAGGGCGCGGTGCGCAGTCCGAGTTCTTGTGCTGCGAGGTCCCGGATGGCCCTGCGGTTCATGGTAAACTGAGCCGCCTTGGCCGAGGGAACCACCGTGATGCCTTGCTTCTCATAATCATAGAACCGCTCTGTGCGGATGGACTCAACCTCGGGAACGACCAGGTCGGGTTGGTGCTTGGCCACCACCGCATCGAGGGCTTCTCCGTCCAACATGTCGATGACCTCATATCCATCGGCCACTTGCATGGCCGGTGCGCCGGCGTAACTGTCCACCGCCACAACATGCTGTCCCAAGCGCTGGAGTGCAATCACCACCTCTTTGCCCAACTCTCCTGAACCCAAGAGCAGTACTTTTTTGATCATGCGGCAATCTACCCTCTACGGACGAGGTTCAGCCATTGGAAATGTGTGTGGGCGCGTTCTTCAGAAGCCGCTCCAATGCTGCTGGGTTGAGTGGCTTTGACAACAATCCTTCGACCAAACTGCATTGCGCAGAACGCCTGAGGTCGTGGGGGTTGACCGAAGAAGTCAGGATAAACAAACGTGAGTGCGCCATGACCTTGGCGTACGCGTGCGGATGAAGATTCTCTAGCTCCTCGATGAAATCGAATCCGCTCTTGACCGGCATGCTGATGTCCACAAAGATGAAATCCGGCCAGGGACCAGGCGCCATCTCATCCAGCAACTTGATGCCTTGATCCACGGAAAAAGCCGTCTTCACATCCGCCTCGGGATCCAACCTCTTGACCACCTTGCTGTGGATGAATTGGATGATGTCGTCGTCGTCAATCAGAAGGTATCTGCCCATGTTCAATTTGTGGTAAAGTGGTGGTCACGGTCGTTCCAATGCCCTTTTCGGAGGTCAGGACGATGTCCCCCCCCAACTTGTCTGTGATTTCCTTGCAGATGTAGAGCCCCAGGCCCGTTCCAGGACTGCTGTTCGAGGCCCGGAAAAACATGTCAAAGACAGAATTGAGGTGGGCTTCTTCAATGCCCTCCCCATTGTCTTCTATGGCGATCAGGCATTCCTCAGGAGTGGTCTCCACACGCACGCGCACCTTGGCATCATCCTGACCCCGCTTGCTGTATTTGATGGCATTGGACAGCAGGTTGTTCAAGAGCACCCCGACGCGCACCTCATCGAGGTGTACCAGTTCTTCGCCGCTCCAAATGACCTCTGTGATGACATCGAGCCTCATGCTCTGGAGGTCCGTCAAGATATCTTGGATGTAGGACCGCAGGTTAAACGCGCTCCAGGTGATGTCGAGCCGCGCATTCCGCGAATAGTTCAATATCTCCAAAATGGTGTGGTCCAAGCGTTGGGTACTCTCATCGATCAGCTGGAGATACTCGCGGTTCTCCTCCGTCCACCGGTCCGTCTCGATCAACCCGAGCAATCCCTGAATGGACAGCAATGGAGCACGGAGGTCGTGGGAGATGCTGTAGACGAATTGATCCAATTCCTGGTTGATCTTGGTCAGCTCCTCATTCTTCTCCATCATTTTGGCTTCGTTCTCTTTTTGGGCCGTGATGTCTTCCTGCAAAGCGATGAAACTGACCAGCTTTTCGTCTTGATCGAAGACCGGAGTGATATTGAGCCTGATGTAAAACAGCGACCCGTCCTTCCTGATGTTTTTGAGGTCAATGGTGATGTTTTCCTGCTTTCTGAGGGCTCTTGAAAGCTTGTGCATCGTCTCGGGAGAATTGAGCTCGGGGGACTGCAGAAACTCGCGCGGCTTCTTGCCCAAGATCTCCGCCGACGCATAGCCGGTATTGGTCTGAAAGGCTTCATTGACCCAAACAATGCGTCCCTTGGCATCCGTGATGATGACGCCACTGTGAGTTTTGGTGGCGATCAAAGAGAGCCTACGCTGTTCCAATTCTGATTTGCGGATGGTCTCCAATTGCTCCTTGACCCGATCCCGCGCCAAGATGCTCTCGAGATAAGCCACGCTGGAATCCACGAACAACTGAAACAAGGTGAAAGCCCTCCGATTGAATTCGGCGTATGTCTGCGACCGATGGCGAGACACCGCGGCCACGACGACCAGCTCAAGGCCCGAACCTTCTCGGGACCGTTTCGCCAGCATGTACCTGCCGATGGGTGCGTCCGCATCTTCTGCAGCGCTGCTCATTTCGAAGGACAACTTCGCGTCCCTGCCGAGCCCACCTATGGTTTCCATCAGCGCATCAGCATTTTGCTGCCCCCCTCCTTCAAGGTGAGAAAACAAGCAGGTCGCCCCGTCCAATTGCCGCAGACAGCAGAAGCCAATCTCCGTCTCGAACAGATCCACCAACGTCTCCGCCACGAGGGCCATGAAATTGGGCACATCTTGAACTTCAATGGCCAGCGCATGGAAGTCGTTCATGCGCTTGTACCCCACCAACTCCTGATCGAGCATATCCTGCGCGTTGATCAGTTCCTGCTCCTTGGAGGAAAAGCGGGTCACGCGCGATTGCAAGGCCAAATAGGCCTCCTGCAATTCTTGATAGCTCAGTGATTGGGTCACGATAAACGGGGGGATCAACCTCCCGCTTTAGCGGTAAATCACATACAGGGCGGTGGTGTAATTGTGGTATTCGTTGTCACCACCCAGCCGGGCAAATTCACCGAACCCATACATCCCGAGCCACGGAGGACATGATCCGTCCTCGAAGAAGGGGTATTGCATTTTGCCCACCAGTTCTTCTTTGATGATGCGGTTGAAGAGGAACCTGCCGCGCGCCAAACAGTCGGCGTGAAATACGGCGACCGGAGTCCGCCCCTCAATGCGCCCTTTGATCTCTTGGACGATGCGGTCCATCTCGCTAAAAATCAGAGGCTCATCTCTTGCGGTCAACCACAACTGTGTGCCCTCTTCAATCTCTGTGGCATACACCATGGAGTGCCCGTCGCGCTGCGTAACAGCGCGCAGGATGTGGTCATTTCCATATTCTGCGGCGCGTTCCTCCGAAAGTCGCTCTGCCAATGCGCCAATTGGAATGGTGTCCGCACATTCTGCTGAAGAGGGCAAACCCAACCTGCGGGTATACTCCTCCCAGGCGGGCTGACCGTTCAACTCCTGGATTCGGTTTCCCTCGCTTTTGGTGACCACAAAAGGCTCGCCAACGGCCACGAAACCATGGGTCGCCTGGGTTTCCACCTTCAGCGTAGGATCGCTGAAGCCGATGGCATAAGCCCCTTGCTCCATCACTTGGCCATCCACCACTTGGAAATTCACAAGCCCCTTCATGTTGTCTGAAGAGGTGGCCCCAAAAACGGTGACATCAGCGCCCAATACCGACTCGAAACCCGCCAGGCATCGATCATTCGCCGTGTCCAATCCCGAACCCAAGAAATACACCATGTTGATACCAGGGTCCTGTTCTTGTAATGATCGGGCCATGGCCTGACATTGCTCAAAGGCGTTGGAACCGCTGAGGCCATCGCCATGTGCCACCGCGAATTCCTTGCCCTCGACGGCCATCAGTGCGATGTCTTTCATCGATTCGCTCACGCCCTCTGCCCCCACAACACCACAACACGACGCGGCCACTACGCGGGCTTGCGGCGCATATTCTTTGCACGCCTCCACCAATGCATGAAAGTCATGCCCAACTGAGGCATGCCATATCAGCAGATCAACGTTGGAGAGGTCGTCACCAACGGCAGATTCCAAACATTCCAGTACACCACGCTTGGTATTTACCATGCGGGTAGAGTAAGACGAGAACTTGAGCATGTAATGTGTTAATTAGCCGGGTTAAATTATTCCCGACTTCATCCATTACAGCCTGTTTTCCTTCTGTCAGGCCCGTCAGAATAATCCGCAACTCACCTGAGAATCTGAGAAGTAGTCGTGTCCCGTCACCCCTTTACGGCTCCATCTCCTTTGATGTGCACATCGCGCTGCGGGAAGGGCACTTCCACACCGTGCTCTCTGAATTTGGCATCGATGGCGATGCGGATCCGGCTCTTGATGGCCATGCGGTTCCAAGGCTGAGCAAGCCACCCCATGACGCTGAAATCCAATGACGAGTCTCCGAAGTCCTGAAAAAACACCGCAGGCATGGGATCACTGAGCATCTCAGGCTGCTCTGCCATGGCTTCGAGCAGGAGGCGCTGCACCAGCGCTACGTCGCTGCCATAGGCCACGCCAACGTTGACGTGAATACGAGTGGAGGGTTCCCCTTGGCTCAAGTTCACAACGGCATCTCCCGCCACCTTTGCGTTGGGCACCACCAAGAGCTCACCATCTGTGGACACCACTCGGGTAGAGCGCAGGTCAATGCGCTCCACGCGGACCAATTGTCCATCCACATCGAGGACATTGCCCACCGCGACCCCTCCTTCGAACATCAGCACAAAGCCGCTGATGACATCGTTGAAGAACCCCTGAAGTCCAATGCCCACGCCCACCATCAGCGCAGCGGACCCTGCCCAAACCGCCGTGAGGTCCAAGCCCAAGACCGACAAGATGGTCAAGACGGCTGCGGTCCACACTACGGAGGACACCATACGGTGTACGATGAAGCGCTTGCCTTCATCCAACTTGGAGAACCGCTCAGCACGGCGAAGCGCGCGCCGCAGCAGGCCGAGTACAAGCCGGGAAAGGAAGATGACCACCACCACTTCCAGCACGTCGAAAACGGTAATGGTGTGGTGACCTAAGGTCAAAGAAGTCGAAAGAAATTCGTTCACGGTGCCAGACATTTTAAGGTGCAAACATTCGTGATGCATACTAAGGCCTTCATTTGATGCCTCAAAGGGCTGCC
>JAKMCW010000164.1 GCA_022428205.1 Flavobacteriales bacterium | reverse complement strand
CTTCCGATGCCTGCGGCATTGCTTCGAAGACGTTGAGTCAAACGGCCTTCGATTGTACCCACATTGCAACGAGCCCTGTCACCATTACCATGACGGTAACGGACAACAACAGCAACGTGAGCACGTGTACTGCGGCGATCACAGTTGAGGACAACGTGAATCCTGTGATTTCAGGAATGCCTGCCAACGACATCGCGCAGGACGCCGATGCGGGGCAGTGCGGGGCAGTAGTGACTTGGTTAACTGTAGATCCCGACTGTGACTGCGACCTTGAATTCTGTCCAGAGGTGTGTTTGATTGGCCCCGAGGCCAATGACAATTGCGCCATCGCGAGCTTTACTTCCACACATGAGAGTGGAGACACGTTCCCGGTCGGAACAACCACGGTGACGTATACCGCGACCGATGTCAACGGCAACGTTCAAACCGCATCATTTGATGTGGTCATCTCAGACGAGGAAGACCCCGCTTTTGGGCTCGTCTACACTGAGGATTTCGAAAACGAGACCCCATACGATGCTGATGATTTGTGCTCTGCAGGAAATGAGTACACTCCCGCTGATGCCAATTGGAGCTTGGGTCCGGCTTGTGCTGTGCCGTCTAATGGTATCCCCCGTTTGGTGGATGTGGACGGGGACACTTTCCTCGAGTTTAACAACCAATACCCCAATGATTCTGAGGTGTGGAATTCTGCAGCCATCGACGTATCCGGACAGCCCAACATCGCCATCAGTTTTGATGCCCGGAGTGAGGGCGGTTTGGAGAACAGTGGAGCTTCAATCGACGAGTTTGAAGTCTTTGCCGTACTCGATGATGTAGAGGAGGCCAGCCCCCTTGTGAGCCTGACAGGTCATGTTGACGGCACAGGTGACGGAAGTTTCTATGATGTAGATGAAAGTTTCAGTGCCATCGTAGCGACGGGCGGTGCGGCCACTCTGAGCTTGCGATTGAAAGTGCGAATTTCAGGAGCTGACGGCTCTGAGAGTTATTTGATTAACAATGTCTCCATCGGTGGAAGTATGCCCTCTGACATTACAATGGATAGCAACGCGGGAGGATGCGGTGCCGTTGTAAACTGGGCCGCCCCAGGAGCCACTGACAATTGTGGCATTGCCTCAGTGGTCAGCTCGCACAATCCAGGAGACATCTTCTCTCCTGGTCCCACTACGGTGACCTACACAGCGACGGATGTGAACGGAAACACCACCATGGAGAGCTTCAATGTGACCGTGAATGATGTCCAGGATCCAGTATTTGGTGGATTGTATCGCGAGTCCTTCGAGTTAGAGACGCCGTTTGATGCGGATGACCTCTGTGCCACAGGCAATGAATACAGCCCTGCCGACGCCAATTGGTCTCTTGGCCCCGCTTGTAGTGTGCCGACGAACGGCATTCCTCAGCTCGTGGATGTCGCTGGTGATACTTATTTGAAGTACAACTACAAGTACCCCGCAGGTTCTGAAGTTTGGAATTCTGCCCCAGTCAATGTGAGTGGATTGACCTCTGTCACGGTCAGCTTCGATGCGCGCAGTGAGGGAGGCCTGGAGAACGCAGGCACTTTCATCGATGATTTCGCCATGTATGCGGTCATTGATGGTACACAATCAGCCACGCCACTGGTGGCGTTCAATGGCCACGTCGACGGTACTGGCGGAACCAAGACTGAAGAGCAGAGCTTCTCTGAAACAGTCAGCCTGAGCAGTGCCAGCAGCTTAAGCCTGCGCATTGTGGTCAACATCTCTGGATCGGATGGTTCCGAGAGCTACCTGATCAACGATGTGGCTATTGATGAGCCCTTGCTGGCCGACATTAGCCTCAATTCGGATGCCGGAATTTGCGGTGCCGATGCAACGTGGGACACCCCTGCGGTGTATGACAATTGCGGTGTGACTTCTCTTGTGCCTACACATGCGAGTGGTACCACATTTGCTGTAGGAACGACGACAGTGACCTACACCGCTAGCGATGCCGCGGGCAATCAAGCTACCGACAGCTTTACGGTAACGGTTGCAGACACCGAGAACCCGACCATTTCCGCCAGCGACGAAAACGTGACGACGGATCTGGACGCCTGCACAGCGGTTGTCAATTACACTGCGCCCACAACCTCAGACAACTGTGAAGTCAGCTCAGTCACCTACGACATTGCTGATGGTTCCACCTTCGCTCTGGGAACCACCACAGTCACCGCGACGGTAACGGACATCCACAGCAACACCAATACCACCACCTTTGACGTCATTGTGACTGATGGGCAAGCCCCCAACGTCACTGCGGAAGCAGCTGACCTCACGGTGGAATGCGATGGCGCTGGAAACAATGCCGAGCTCCTCGCGTGGCTCGCGAACAATGGTGGCGCAACTGCGACCGACAACTGCAGCACATTGGACAGCGACAGCTGGTCCAATGACTTTACTACGCTGGCCTACACATGCGGAAGCACCTCATCCGTCAATGTGGTCTTTACGGTGACCGATGAGGCCGGAAATCAAAGCACAACGCAGGCGACCTTCACCATCGAAGACACGACCAGTCCAACCTTGGATACCTCGGCTTCGAACGAGACCGTGGAGTGCGACGGTGCGGGCAATACAGCCCAATTCCAGGCTTGGCTTAACAACCATGGCGGTGCTGCAGCCAGCGAGGTGTGCAGTGAAGTCACCTGGTCCCACAACTACGGCCAATTGAACACAGAAGGACAGTTGGTCACCATGAGCGATTTGTGCGGAGAAACGGGAAGTGTACTGGTGACTTTCACGGCCTCAGACAATTGTGACAACACCGTCACGACGCAGGCCACGTTTACCATTGAGGACACCACGCCTCCAACCGCCATTGGACAAGACTACACCTTGGTGTTGGACGCCACGGGCAATGCCGTTCTGAACCCAGCAAGCATCAACAATAGCTCCAGTGACAATTGTGGATCGGTCACGCCTACGGCTTCAACAACGAACTTTAGTTGTGCCAATCTGGGTCCCAATACGGTAACCTTGACCATTACGGACGCTTGCAACTTGACCGATACTCAAGACGTGACGGTGACTGTGGTCGACCAGACTGATCCCACGATTGTTACGGCGGCTTCCGATGCGACATTTGAGTGCAGCAGTTCTGATGATTACGCCACAGAATTGAGCCAATGGTTGGCCAACAACGGTGGCGCCACAGCAACGGATGCCTGCGGCAACAGTTCACTGACCTGGTCGTACAGCCCCAACCCCGCCGAATTGATCGGTGCATGCGGCAACACTTCTAGCTTGGTCGTGACGTTTACCGTGTCGGACCCCAGCGGCAACAGCAGCGACACGCAGGCTACTTTCTCAATCGAAGACACGACCCCTCCCGCGATTGCCTCTGAAGCCACTGACGTAACGGTGGAATGTGATGGCGCAGGAAACACCAGTGACTTGGCGGCTTGGTTGGCATCCAATGGTGGAGCGGGTATCGCAACAGACGAATGCGGTGGCGTTTCTTGGAGCAACAACTTCACCGGACTGGGCATGACCTGCGCTGGTAGCGGTGCCGTTGAGGTCATCTTCACGGCGTCAGACGATTGCGGCAACGAAAGCACAACCCAGGCGACCTTTACCATCGAAGACACCACACCACCCTCTTTGACGGCGCAGGCAACCGATTTGACCGTCGAGTGCGACGGTAGTGGAAATACTGCGGATTTGCAGGCTTGGCTGGACAGCCGCGGCGGCGCCACTGCAGATCCTGATCTCTGTGGCAGCAATGCCACTTGGGATGAAAGTGGATACGGCAACGTCAGTGACTTGTGCGCTGCTACAGGCGCGGTTACCATCGACTTCACCTTGGTGGACGACTGCGGCAATGAAACGGTTTCAACCGCCACGTTTACCATCGAAGACACCACCCCTCCTGTGGCCTTGGCCCATGACTTCTCTGTGGTGTTGGATGGTACAGGAAACGCCTCCATCACGACAGCCGATATCGACAACGGTTCTTATGACAACTGTGGTGATGTGACGTTGTCCTTGAACATCACGCAATTCACATGTGCCGATGTTGGCGCCCAACCTGTCGAGTTGACCGTCGCCGATGAGTGTGGCGTGGCTTCCACGGCGACAGCGATTGTGCAAGTAACGGCGTCTGACGAGTCTGACCCCACCTTCAGTAACCTGCCCGGAGACATCACACAAACGGCGGATCCAGACATGTGCAGTGCAGCGGTAACCTGGGTAAACCCCTCGGTGGCCGACAACTGCGGCGCGGGCACTTTGACGACCTCTCACGATCCAAACGATGTATTCCCTGTGGGAACCACAACGGTGACCTTTACAGCGGATGATGGCAACGGCAACACCAGCACTGCCACCATGGACATCACCGTGACGGATGATGAAGACCCCGTGATTACCAACATGCCGTCCAACTTCGATGTGGGCACAGACCCCACGGCTTGCGGCGCAGTGGTGACTTGGGATGCACCTCAAGCAACCGACAATTGTGCATTGGCTTCCTTCACAGGAACACATTCCTCTGGAGACACCTTCCCATTGGGTCTCACGACGGTGATTTACACCGCGGCGGATACCTCGGGCAATTCCGCCCAACTGTCTTTCACAGTAACCGTGACAGACGACGATGCCCCTGTGATCGCCGGTGTGCCCAGCAACATCACGCAGACAGCAGATGCAGGTCAATGTGACGCTGTGGTGAACTTCACTGAGCCCACGGCCTCCGACAACTGCATTGTGTATTCCTTCGAAGGCAATTATGGTTCAGGAGACACCTTCCCATTGGGTACCACTACTGTGAGCTACACGGCAGAGGATGTAGCCGGCAATTCAACGACGGAGACCTTCACGGTGACCATCACGGACGATGAAGATCCAGTCATCAGCGATATGCCTGCTGACATCACCCAGACTGCTGATGCCGGAGAGTGCGGCGCAGTGGTGACTTGGGAGTACTATGATGCCTTAACGGATACGGATGTGGCGCCATCATCAAGTGACAATTGCAGCATTGCAAGCTTTACCAGCACGCACAGCGATGGAGATACGTTCCCAGTGGGAACGACGACCGTCACCTTCACTGCTGTAGATGGATCTTCCAATACCACTACGGCAAGCTTTACCGTGACGATCACGGATGATGAGCTCCCCGTATTTGGCGCCCTCTTCACGGAGGGCTTCGACAACGAAACGCCTTTTGATGCCAACGACCTCTGTGTCGCGGGCAATGAGTATACACCAGCTGATGCCAACTGGAGCCTCGGACCTGCCTGTGCAGTACCAACCAATGGCATTCCAAGATTGGTGGACATTGCAGGGGACACCTACCTGGAGTTCAACAACGAATACCCCTTCGATTCAGAAGTGTGGAATTCAGCCGACATTGACGTGAATGGCATGAGCACGGTAGCTGTCAGCTTCGATGCGCGCAGTGAAGGTGGTCTTGAGTCCAGTGGCGGAGCCGTTGACGAGTTTGATGTTTACGTCGTGCTCGATGGCACTGAGCAGCCTGACCCCATCGTCAGCGTGGTGGGTCACGTGGACGGCTCAGGTGATGGCACCAGCTACAATGTAGACGCAAGCTTCAGTGAAACAGTGGCCACGGCGGGAGCTCAGACATTGAGCCTGCGTCTCAAAGTGCGCATTTCTGGAGCCAATGCCTCAGAGAGCTACATGATCAACAATGTCCAGGTCGGGGCCGATGCTCCTGCGGACATTGCACTCAATGCGTCCACGGATGCTTGCGGCGCCATCGCCGAATGGACTGAGCCATCGGCAATGGACAATTGTGGACTCACTTCCTTGACGAGCTCTCACAACTCTGGGGATGTGTTCCCAGTGGGACCAACGACGGTGACCTATACAGCGACCGATGTCAATGGCAACATTGCTACGGCTTCATTCGAGGTCACGGTGACGGACAACCAAGACCCCATCTTCGGAAGGGTGTATGCGGAGTCCTTTGAAGCGGAGACCCCTTATGATGCTGATGACCTTTGCGTCGCAGGCAATGAGTATACCCCTGCGGATGGCAATTGGAGCCTGGGACCTGCTTGCACGGTGCCCACAAACGGCATCCCTCAGTTGGTGGATGTCAATGGAGACACCTACTTGAAGTTCAACAACGAATACCCTGCGGGCTCCGAGGTTTGGAATTCAGCCGAGATGGACGTTTCAAATCACGCCAGCTTGACGGTCAGTTTTGACGCACGAAGCGAAGGCGGAATGGAGGTCTCAGGACCTACTGTGGATGAATTCGAAGTCTATGCCGTACTTGATGGTGTGGAAGCTGCGACACCACTGGTGAGCGCGGTTGGACACGTGGATGGCTCCGGAAATAGCAGCGCCTACAATGTGGATGCTAGTTTCAGTGAAACGGTGACGACTGGAGGCGCTCAAACGCTGAGCCTCCGACTGAAAGTGCGCATTTCTGCAGCCAACGGTTCAGAGAGTTACTTGATCAACAACGTGGTCGCCACGGCACCATTGCTTGAGGACATTTCATTGACTGCGGGCGCAGGAATCTGCAGTGCCGTGGCGAACTGGAACGACCCAGCAGTCTTGGACAACTGTGGACTGGCTTCTGTGACTGCGAACTACTTCAGCGGCGAATCGTTTGGAGTGGGGACGGCTACGGTGACTTACACGGCTACAGATGTGAACGGAAATACCGCCACAGATAGCTTTACTGTGACGGTAACGGACGATGAGGATCCCGTCATCAGCGGCACGCCTGCGGACATCACGCAAACGGCCGACGCAGGTCAGTGTGGAGCCGTGGTGAACTACACCGCCCCTACCGTTGACGACAACTGCGGTGTTTCTTCTTTCGAAGGCGATGCTGGTCCCGGGGATACGTTCCCTGTCGGAACAACTACGGTGACCTACACGGCAACTGACGATTATGGCAATACCTCCACCAGCAGCTTTGACATCACGATTACGGATGACGAAGCCCCTGTGATTGCGGACATTCCTGCGGACATCACACAGACGGCGGATGCCGGACAATGCGGTGCAGTTGTGGAATGGGAGTTCTTCAATGCTGAAACAGATACCGATGTGGCTCCATCTGCGAGTGACAATTGTGGTGTGACCAGCTTTACCTCCACCCACAACAACGGAGATACGTTTGCAGTGGGTACAACGTCAGTGACCTTCACCGCCATGGATGCGGCGGGCAACACAACGACCTCGACCTTCACGGTGACCATCACTGATGACGAGTCACCTGTGATCGCAGGTATGCCTTCCGACATCACGCAGACGGCCGATGCCGGTCAGTGCGGTGCGGTGGTGAACTACACTGCGCCAACGTCTATTGACAACTGCGCGGTGACGAGCTTCACCTCCACCCACAACAGCGGCGACACGTTTGCAGTGGGCAATACGACGGTGACCTACACGGCATTGGATGCTGCTGGCAACACCTCGACGGGTAGCTTTACTGTAACAGTGACCGATGATGAGGACCCCGTGATTGCGGGTCTGCAAGACATCAGCTTGAACAACGACGCGGGCGCCTGCCAAGCTGTGGCCACCTGGACGAATCCAACCGCCACGGATAACTGCGACGTAGCTTCCTTGACAGGAACCCATACCTCAGGAACGGCCTTCGTTGTGGGCACCACGACAGTGACCTACACAGCCGTTGATATTTATGGAAACACGAGCCAGGACAGCTTTACCGTTACCGTTACGGACAATGAAGATCCTGTCATTGCATCGGCTGCACAAGACGAAACCGTGGAGTGTGATGGAGCTGGCAACACGACAGCCCTGAATGCTTGGTTGGCGGCAAATGGAAATGCAGGTTCTGTCACCGATAACTGCGGTTTCGATGCCTGGAGCAATGACTATGACGCGTCCAACTTTGTGACAAACTGCGGACAGTCTGGGCATGTGGAGGTGGTCTTCACGGCGACCGACATTCACGGCAACACCGCGACCACCACAGCCACGTTCACCATCGAGGACACCACACCACCGTATGTTGTTCCTGTTGGATTGTCTACGACCGTCGAATGCGATGGCGCAGGCAATATTGCCGAGTATGAGGCATGGCACGCCCTGTGGGAAGACGGAGTGGCGATCAGCGACATCTGTAGCGGAGTTACCTACGGATTGGTAGGTGAAACCATCTCTGATGATTGCGGTGAAACGGGGTCGGCCTCCAAGATCTATACCATGACCGACGGTTGCGGTAATTCCACGGATACCACCATCACCTTCACCATTGAAGACACGACACCTCCAGCTTTCAATGAGACCCTTCCAGTGGACGGCACCTTCGAATGCGACAACGTTCCAACAGCTGAGGTGCTGACCGCGACAGACGTCTGCAGCGGAGACGAGACCGTGACCTTCACGGAAACGACCACTGCAGGTACTTGCCCTGACAGCTACACCATCACGCGGACTTGGTCGACGACGGACGACTGCAGCAACACCAATACGCATGTTCAGACCTTGACCATACAGGATACCACCAGCCCATCGATTGATACGGATGCTTCTGATGAGACGGTAGAGTGCGACGGTGCAGGCAATACCGCTGCATTCAGTGCTTGGTTGACCAACAATGCAGGGGCTGCGGCGTCTGACAACTGTGGCAGTGTGACGTGGAGCAACAACTCTTCTGGGTTGAGCGACCTCTGTGGTGCTACCGGTGCGGAAACCGTGACCTTCACGGCGACCGACGACTGCGGCAACACCAGCACGACCACGGCGACCTTTACGATTGAAGACAAGACCGATCCGAGCATGGATGTGGCCTCTTCTGACCTGACGGTCGAATGCGATGGTGCAGGCAACACGACGGAGTTGAATAACTGGCTGAACTCAAATGGAGGCGCCAGTGCGAGCGATATCTGTGGAGGCGTGACCTGGAGCCATGACTTCACGGCGTTGAGCGACCTCTGCGGTGCAACGGGCGCAGCGACGGTGACATTCACCGCTACGGACGACTGCGGCAACACGACGACGACGACCTCCGTCTTCACCATTGAGGACACCACAGTACCGAGCATCGATACGGCCGCCTCAGACGAGACCGTCGAATGCGATGGGGCAGGCAACACCGCCCAGCTCAACGCCTGGTTGAATACGAACGGTGGAGCTGCCGCCAGCGATGATTGTGGCGGAGTGACTTGGTCCAATGATTTCACAGCCTTGAGTGACCTCTGTGGCGCGACGGGTGCCGCAACGGTGACCTTCACGGCGACCGATGATTGCGGATTGACGTCAACCACCACGGCCACATTCACGATTGAAGACACGACACCTCCGAGCATGGACGTGCCCGCCTCTGATATGACCGTCGAATGCGATGGTGCTGGAAACATTGCTGAACTCAATGCATGGCTCACCAGCAATGGTGGTGCTGTGGCCAGCGAGATCTGCAGCTTTGTGACTTGGAGCAATGACTTTGTGGCGCTGAGCGATGACTGCGGTGCCACTGGCAGCGCTACGGTGACCTTCACGGCAACCGATGATTGTGGCTTGGCCACGACCACAACGGCCACCTTCACGATCGAGGACACCACGCCGCCTGCATTCAGTGCTACGGCCGAGGACCTCACAGTGGAGTGTGATGGTGCAGGCAACACGACCGAGTTGAACAACTGGTTGTCCAGCAACGGTAATGCAGCAGCCTCTGACATTTGCGGAGGCGTGACCTGGAGCCATGACTTCATCGGTTTGACCGATGAATGCGGTGAAACCGGAATGACGACGGTGACATTCACAGTGACCGATGATTGCGGAAACAGTGTCTATACCTCTGCGCAATTCACCATCGAAGACACCACCGCTCCAAGCATGGATGTGGCGGCGTCTGACATGACCGTCGAGTGCGATGGTGCTGGAAATACTTCTGAGTTCAACAGCTGGCTGAACAGCAACGGTGGCGCCAGTGCCAGCGATGCGTGCAGCGGCGTGACTTGGAGCAACGACTTCACGGCATTGAGCGACGATTGTGGTGCCACTGGCAGTGCTACGGTGACCTTCACGGCCACTGATGACTGCGGATTGAGCACGTCAACTACGGCGACCTTTACCATCGAAGACACCACGGCTCCAAGCATGGATGTTGCAGCGTCTGACATGACCGTCGAGTGCGACGGAGCAGGTAACACGGCGGCATTGAACAGCTGGTTGACCGGCAATGGCGGCGCGAGTGCCAGCGACGTATGCGGAGATGTGACCTGGAGCAACGACTTCACCGCCTTGAGCGATGACTGTGGTGCAACAGGAGCGGCAACCGTGACCTTCACAGCGACCGACGCTTGCGGCAACATCAGCAGCACGACCGCGACCTTCACCATCGAAGACACCACCGCTCCAAGCATGGATGTGGCGGCGT
>JAKMCW010000153.1 GCA_022428205.1 Flavobacteriales bacterium | reverse complement strand
CAAGGGTTTATCAGGGCTCCCGGATCAGTTCTTGAGGCAGCGAACCGAGTTCCCCAGCCTCGGATGTCCGTAGGCCTGGAGAATGCCCGTGCTGCTGTTCCATAGGGCTCGGTGCATGTTGTCATCTCCGAAGACGGAAGATGTCCACCAGGCGCCGTGGCTGCCTGCACTGAAGAAGGAGCCATCCGAGTAAAAGCGGTTGCCAGCGGGCCGGGCGTCGAATCCATGCAAATCCGTTCCGCTTATGCCGTCCCACCCCGAAGTGGCCATTAGTGACGTTCCTACCCCTTCAGCGGTACCGCGCCACTCGGCAATCAGGTCAATCTCGTCGACAGACACGCCAGCAAACAACTCCAGCTCCTGCCAATCCTCAGTAGTGGGGACATGCCATCCCGTTGGACACAACCCTTCCGCACTGTTGACGGCAAACGCGTTGTAGAGGCGGCCGTAGTCAGGCAGGTTCAACACCTCATTTTCATAGATGCATTGTCCAGGCGTGGACAATGCACTCCAATCCGCATCGCTGATGACCTCTTCAATGGAGGTTCCGCTGGCGAACACGGTTGACTGCAGGTTCTCCGCAAACCAACACTGCAGGCCGATTTCCACCACGGCATAAGTATGCCCATCGAATTCCACTTCCGAACAAGACCCAGGGTTGGGTGGATATTCACAGCTTCCATCATCAATAGAGGCTTCCGGATCGTAATTCAAAGCAGCAGGATCGGTGCACCCTTCATAGATGCATTCGCCGTTGTCTACTGTCGCCGCGGGGTCATAGTTAAATGCTTCAGGATCGGTACACCCCTCATAGGTACACGTACCATCATCCACGGTCGCAGTGGCGTTGTAATTGATGGCCAAGGGATCGGTACAGCCCTCTTCACCCTCATTGCCGCCTTCGCAAGACAACAAGATGAGACATGGAATGGCCAAGTAGAGAAGGAATCGCAGTTTCATATCGAGAAATTAATACAAGAGCTCTCCATAAAAAGTCGCTTTTCAAATTCCGAGGAACAGGACACCGAGCGGGAGAGCAATGCACCGAATGAGGCGCCGTGGAAATTCTTCAATTGAACCCTGTGCCGGCGAAGAGACGAGCCTCTGGGGTGACAATCTGAGGTTAAGGGGTCAGTTGGTCGGTGGCGAAGAGGGCCACCTGCGGCGAGCCCCCCGCTTTGAAGGCGCCGCGGAACATACCGGGCGTGTTCATGCTGAAGGCGGGGGTTCCCAAGCGGTCCATGCCCACGATGCCTCCGTCTCCACCAAGCGCTCCCATTTCATCGTGTATGGCGGCGTCTGCTGCTGCCTGAAGGTCTGCACCTCCGTGGAGCATCCGGCCATGAATTTCATGGGCGACGGCAGTGCGAATGAAGTACTCACCCCACCCGGTGGCGGAGATGGCACAGGTGCGGTTGTCGGCCCACGTGCCCGCCCCCACAACGGGGCTATCGCCAATCCGGCCATGCCGCTTGTAGGTCATCCCACCGGTCGAGGTGCCGGCGGCCAGGTTGCCTTGGCTGTCCAAGGCCACGCACCCCACGGTGCCCCGCTTTTCAATTGTGGTATCGCGGTCGAGTGCGCGGAGATAACGGCTGTATGCCTTCTGGGTGTCAAACCATGCTGGATCTGCCGCTTCTGCACCCTGTGCCCTCGCGAATTGGGCCGCGCCGGGGCCGCTAAAGAAGACGTGCTCCGACTCGGTCATTACTGAGCGCGCCACATCGATGGGGTGGCGGAACCCCGTCAAGCCCGTCACGGCGCCGCAATTGCGGTCCTCACCGCGCATGATGCTCGCATCTAATTCATGTTTGCCTTCTGCCGTGAATACCGCTCCCCTTCCGGCATTGAAAAGGCTGTCGTCCTCCATGATTTCGATCACGGCCACCACAGCGTCCACGGCACTCCCTCCCGCTTTGAGCACGGCACCCCCTGTTTCAAGTGCCACGCTCAAGGATGCGTTGTACGCCGCTTGTTCTGCCTCGCTGAGGACCTCCGTATCAAAGTGACCGGCTCCTCCATGTATGGCCACAGACCATCGCGCGGGCTCCGTGGCTTGCGATGATTCAGATGTGGCATCGACAGCGGGGCCACACGCCGCAAGACAAATGAAGAAAGAAGCAGTGCCAAAGTTTCGCATGCCGAAATGTAGCCACCGTCCACTTAGGTTGCTGAGCTCACTCCGTGGACTTGACCCCATTTCCTTTGACTTTCTGAGCCAAATTGCGCCCATGAATTTCAACCGGAATTTATTCGTACTTGCCTCGGTGCAGTTGTTGCTCAGTGCCGTTGGACTCTCACAAAACTCAAGCGACACAACGTTGACGCTCGACATGCAGATGCGGGTGAGATCAGAGTGGCGCGACGGCTACAAGGTGGCCATGGATAGCGAGACGCTTGGTGAGCTTGTCACTGTTCAGCGATCCCGCATGGCGCTGAAGGGGAAATGGAAGTCCTTTGACTACAAGCTCGGCGCCCAAGATGTCCGAACCTTCGGAGGCCCCACGGGCGAGACACAAGGCACCATCGGAATCAGCGAAGCGTGGTGGTCTACCGAAATGACAAATGGCATGCGCCTGAAGGTGGGGCGGCAGGAAATCAAGTTTGACAACGAGCGCATCGTCGGTGCGGTGGACTGGTCCAACCCTGGGCGTTTCCTCGACGGCGTGCGCTGGGACCGAAAAAAAGAGGACCCCTCGAAGGGAAACACCACAGTGGCGGTCACTTGGGACGAGTTGAGGGAGACCCGTCGCTACATGGTCTACCACAGGGCCATGATCGGAAAAAAGAACAACAAACTGACCTTTCTCTTCTTTGACCAGGACAGTGAAACAGAGCCTTCCCCGCAATTCACCACGGGCTTTACCACGCGGTTTCAAATCGGAACCCGCGCATGGTTTGCCACGGAAGCCTACGTACAAAATTGGCCCGAGTCTACAAGCGCCTCCTTGTCTCTACAAGACCGCAGAGACATGGTCATTGCCGACTTGGGTTGGAATGGAGATGACGGACACAATTGGCAGGTTGGCATCGACCTGCTCGACGAAGGCTTCGCCCCTTTCTTGGGCACCAACCACAGGCATTATGGCTGGATGGACCAGTTTTATGTGGGAACCACGCGCACCCAAGGCCTGACGGATCTGCGCTTGCGGCATACCGGACCTCTGAACTTCCGCCCCCTTGATCCATTGGGAGACAAGGTGTCTTGGGGTGTGGCGGCCCACCACTTCCGGGCCCAAGCGATGGGAGACCTGTTGGGCAACGAGCTCGACCTCTGGATCACTGGCAACAAGGACGGCGCACTGACCTGGCACGTGGGCTTCTCCGTGTTCGATGCGACGGAAAGGCACATCGAACGCCAAGGCGAAGTACCGGCAGGGATGTGGAGCGATGCTGCCGGCAGAATCCAACACTGGGGTTGGGTGAGCTTGAATTTTACCCCCTCAATTGTCCTGAAATAAATTCTGTGCAGGTCCGCAGGTGCTGCTGACAGCGCTCTATCTTGTAGGCATGTTCCTACGTCTTATTTTGACCGTCTCCGGTCTGTTCCTTGTGCTTGCAAGCTTTGCCCAGTGCGCTTTCACTGAGGTCAACTTCACCACCTCTACTGCCCTCTACCCCTGGGAAACGGGGTGGCAATTGTATCAAGTCGTAGAGGATGAGCCGACCCTGATTGTGAGTTTTCAGGGCAGCATCGAAGGGACGTTTTCTACTGAGGCTTGCTTAGAAGATGGCTGTTATTACTTCCTGGCCACGGACAGTTGGGGCGACGGATGGAATGGCGCAACGCTCAGTGCAGATATCGACTTGGACGGAATCGACGGAGCATTCACTTTGAACAACGGATTTTTCGGGTACCTGCCGTTTACCGTCGGTGACGGAGCCTGCGGGCTTGAACTGGGAGGTTGTACAGACCCAGAAGCCATCAACTTCGTGGAGGGTGCCACCTATGATGATGGGAGCTGCACGGAGATTGAGACCTACACCTATCAGACCGGCAATGCCCAGTACGACCGGAACTACCTCTACTACGCCCCGGTCAACATGCAACCCGGTGCGCCCTTGATCTTTGTCCTGCATGGCTATACAGGCGATGCCCTCGGGATGTTTGCATTTAGCGGATTCAAGGAATTGGCCGACGAGGAGGGCTTCGGATTGGTCTTTCCCCAGGGATCACCTGATGGCAGCGGCACCAACCATTGGAACGCCAATTTCAACTTCTCCAATGTCAACGACCATGCGTTCTTGACGCAACTCGCATTGTATATCCAGCAGACCCATGGACACGACCCAGCGTGTACATACAGCTGTGGTTATTCCAATGGCGGGTACATGAGCTATTCGCTGGCCTGCAGCAATGCCCAGACTTTCCGTGGCATTGGCTCTGTCGGAGGGCAAATCGGCGGAAACGACTGGGCCACCTGCAACCCCAGTCAGCCTGTTCCTGTGGTGCACCTGCACGGCACGGCCGACAACACAGTGTCTTACTATGGCAACCCCAACGACGCGGGAAATTGGGGAGGCAACCCCAGTGTGGAGACCCTCGTGGCCACATTCGCAGCATGGAACAATTGCACCGAGGTGACCGAGGAAGCCTTGCCCAACATCAACATGAACGACAACAGCACGGTCGACCTCATCACGCACTCCGGAGGCGACGATGGATATGAGGCGCGCGTGTACCGCGTCAACGGCGGTGGCCACGATTGGTTTGGCACCTGGGGCAACATGGACATCACCAGTGCTGTCGAAATGTGGAACTTCTGGAGCCAATTCTGTGGCACCACGGCCTCGGTGTCCGCTACCGATTTGCAAAAGGAGCTTGTGCAGTGGAATGGCGACCAGTTCACCGCCCTCGAGTCTTGCCGGATTCGGGTATTCGAAACCTCAGGCAAAGCTGTGCTTGACCGCCCCATGCGTGCCGGCGAGTCGATTGACTTTCAGGGGTGCGGCCAGCTCTATCTCATGAGCGCACATCAGCGCGGCGGCGCCTTTCAACAGCTCAAGGTCTGGGCTGAATAACCGGCACCACTGCTCGGCGCTATTCAACCTTGCAAACGCAAATCTCGGGAGACGATCACATTGCCATGGCGCTTGCCCTCCAGGCGCATTTGGTACGTTCCGGATGGATACCCTTCTAGCCCAACGGTGAAGTTGTAGAGGTGGTAACCCGACCCGACATTGAGGTCTTCAATCAGGGTCAGCGTTTCGCCATCAGGCTGCTCCAAAACCACCCTGCAATCCATGGCGCGAGGAGCGTCCACAGGAAACGAACACCTCGCCTCCATGGCCTCCCCTGAGAAACGGGCACCCTCGTCTGGATCAGGTTCCTTGTATCGGACGGCATATCCTGGGTCTTCAAACCCTTCTACCTCCTCCTCGAAGATGTTGAGCAGGTTGCGCGCCTCAGCGCCAGGTACAAAAACAGAAGAGAAATCATGGTCGTCCGTATACACCCAGATGACCTCTTGAACTGCGTTGTCCACCTCGCTTAATTCAGCGTTCATGCGGTCCAGCACCAGACACAACTCCTCGGACAATTTGCTGACGCCTGCACCATACGCCATTCCTTCGCTGGCCCCCATGGCTTCTGCTGATCCGCACGCACTTGGCAACAGCAGTTCTTGAGTAGAGCCCGAAGGGACAAACACGAGCACATCCTCAGTGATGACCGCCGGCTGGATGTCATCCGGACCATGGAATGTGGTCCCGGCGTCGATGAGCAGGTGTACATCTGCCCCCGTACTGGTGAAGCCGAGCTTCAGTAACCCGCCGTCCAATGCCCCCTCTGTGGCTGAATACGTCCAACCGCGCTCCACAGCATCCATAAAATCTAGGGTGTCAGGGGGCGTTGTGGGACAGAACGCTTGGGAACAGGCAGAAAGGAACAATACAAACATCAAAGCAGGGGGTTTGTATTTCCAACCCCGCCCCTGCGGCGATTATTGCATCGCTTTGGCGCCCTGGCGCCGCTTTAACATTAATACTTGCGCTTGCCGGGCTTGCTAAAGCCACCGCCACCAGGTCCGCCCTTCTTGAAGCCGCCTTTTTTGAAGCCGCCCTTGCCTGCCCCGCCTTTTTTGAAGCCGCCCTTCTTGGGCCGGAAGCCATCGGCACGGGTTTCACCATCGGGGAATCCCCCATCGTTAAAGCCCGTATTGAAGCCGTCTTTTTGGTAGCCGTCCTTTTTGAAGTCCTTTTTGTAGCCGCCCTTCTTAAAGTCCTTCTTGTAGCCGCCCTTCTTGAAATCCTTCTTGTAGCCACCCTTTTTGAAGTCCTTCTTGTAGCCGCCCTTTTTGAAGTCCTTCCTGTTTCGAGGACCACCATCATCGGTGGCGCCGCGCTCATTGAGGTCCACTCCCTTGCCCAAGTTCAAACGGGCGAGCTCTCGGGCCACCAACCGGACGATCAAATCCTCCCTGGAAAGCGGTCCCAACAACAAGTCCACCTGCTCCAGCAGCG
>JAKMCW010000129.1 GCA_022428205.1 Flavobacteriales bacterium | reverse complement strand
GGACCGACTTCGTTGTCGCGCAACTGATAGATCTGGTAGCCTTGGAAGACGTAGCTCCGCTCCAGGCTGTCGAGCAGCTCATTGGATGAGTTGTACTCGGGCACACCTGGATCGAACTTGGTGTAGCCCTCTTGGTAGTTGTTGGAAATGGGGTTGTCGTTGGTGAGATACAAGATCAACTCCTTGTCCAATTCCTGAATGGTGACATCTGGAGCGTCAGGACCAGACACGATTTCGAAGCAATTGTCGAACAGGGCCTGTGCCTTATCGTCGGCGATGCGCATCAATTCCACAGAGGCGAAGGGGTCACCTGCGGTGGCACGTGCCCACACCACACCTACGGTGATGTTGTTGAAGTCACCGGGCTCGAGCGTGAAGGGACCAGCGGCCTGGATGAAGCGGCGGTCAGCAGCGGGGTTGCCCGCAGTCTGCTCGGTCCATGGCTCTACGGGGATGCCTTGGGTGCCCCACTGGTTGGGGTCGGTATCTCCGGGGAACATATAGTCACACGGCGTTTCTGAACCGTTGATGCCGTCGACACCGTAGGTCATTTTCTGGCCGTTCTTCCAGATGCCGTTCATGTAGTTGTAGTAGTGAACGGGCGTCGTGGGTTCTCCGTTGATGGGGTCGCCAGAGTTGTTGTAGTACACGAAGCGGCGCATGCCGAAACGCTCGTTGTCCGAGATGCCATCTCCGTATCCGATGCCGATGCCGCGGTAGGGGATGCCCAAGCTGTCTTGTGCGTCAGAGAAGTCGAGGGTCAGCGGGTTGTCCAGGCTGTCCGCATCTTGGTACGGTCCTTCGAAGAAGTCCACACCTACAGCTGGTGGGTTTTCGCCATAGCCGTTGGCACCACAGTTCTCGTCGTTGGCGTCTCCGTTGTAGCAGTATCCGAGACCGCGTTGGACGTCACAGCCGACGTAGTCGTCGTTGTAGCATCCGAGGTCGGCATCGACCCATGAGCCGAAGTAGGTGTTGGACAACGTCTGCGTACCCTGGTTGATGAGCACGTAGTTGTAGAACGTCATGTTGTTGATCTCGTCGTTCGTGGAGAACGCGAAAGCTTGGGCGCGGATTTCCATGCCGATGGGCTCGCCCTGCGACTCGGAGTGTACGTTGCCTTTGTCGTTGAAGATCCAGTAATAGTTCTGGTCACCGAACAAGGGCACGGGATCCTCGCGGCGGCGGTTCTTGCAGTCGATTTCCTGGAGGAAGTCATACCAAGGGTAGTCGCCCAATGTGGGGTCGTAGAATCCGTCTCCGTCAAAGTCGAGGAAGGGCGCGAGATAGAAGTCCTGTCCGAGGGCGGTGTTGCCCATGGCCGGATAATCAAAGAAGCTGCTTGGAATGGCGTATCCGTCGGGGAACTCCTCGTCCACCGTACCGGCGGCTACAGCTTCGAAATATTGACGGTGGCGCTCGCTGTCTGCGCGGGTCGTCGTGAAGAAGCGGTCGTACTCGTTACAGGTGCTCTCGTCGACCTCCGCAGAACCGTCATTGGTCAGCGGTCCGGGCCAGTAGTCGTTGCCGGAGGCGCGGAACTTGATGGCGGCCAGCTTGAGCTGTTGGTCGGGCGAGATGCCACCCATCCACAGGGAGCCTGCATAGATGGAGTGTACGTTGCCGTCTTTCGGGATCTCGTAGGCGGCGTTGCCCTGTGCGCGGTTCTGCCAGAGAGAGCCTCCAGTTTCGACCAACGCGCGGACGTTGTTCCACTCGAGGTTTTTGAGGGCTGCAGCTGGCGCGCATGCAGCGGCCACAGTCCGGGGCTGGGCAGCACCGAGGGTGCCGTTTGTTTCGCCGGTAGCATTGGGTCCGGCAGCTCCGGGTCCATTGGCACCAACATACTTGTAGGCCATGGCGTCACCGGCGGTGAGCATGGCGGCGCCGAGGGCGATGGAGAGGATGCGGTTTCGGGTCATCTTCTGGGTGGGCTCTGGGTACATGTGCAGGTTCGGGATCAGAAGTCGAGCTTGACGCCCAAACGGATGGTGCGGGGCACCCCGAGGTTAAATGGATTGTCCACGTACATACCGTAGTAGTTGCGGTACGCGTCCGGATCGTTCTTGGTCTCGATCTGCGGCTGATACTGGGCGGCGGCAAGGTAGCCGTCGTCGTCTGGCGTACCTGTGAAGCGGTACACGCCGGTGATGTTCTGTGTGTTCAACACGTTGGAGATCCACAGGTACACGTTGAGGAAGGCCTTCTTGGCGTCCTCGCCTTCGCCGAAGGTGAGCTCGAAGCTCTTGTCGATGTTGGCGTTGAGGGTCACCTGCCAAGGGAGGCGGCTGCCGTTGAGGCTTCCTTCCGTGGAGGGGCTGATTTCACCCGTGATCGGCGTTGGGAAGACCTGTGAAGTGAAAGGCGTTCCGGAACCGAGGTTGGTGATCAGATTGAATCCGGTGTTGGCGAAGAGCTGTGACTTGCCCAACATGGGGCCATTGTAAGCCTCACCACTGCCATAGCGGTAGTCCACATTAAATACGATGCGGTGACGCTGGTCGTAGTTGAGGGGGTTGATGCTCCTCAGGTTTGGCAATCCTGCATTGATCAAAGCCAAAGCGGTCTGCGTGGTGGAACCGGTACCGTCTGCAAACTGCAAGGTGTAGTTGGCGTTCATCCTGACGTTGCCCGTGCGGCGGAGGTCGTAGCTGACGGTAAGGCCCTTGACGGTGCCAAAGTCGAGGTTGCCAAAGGCGCGGTATGGACGCGGGAAGGCACCGGTGAAGTTCCGGACCTGGATCATGTCGCGGAGCTCCTTGTAGAATGCCTCGAGCTTCAAGCTGGAAGTCTTGCTCAAGACCTGTTGGAATCCGATAGAGTAGTCGACCGTCTTTTCTGGGCGGAGGTTGGGGTTGGCGATGAGCTCGTCCCGGTTCCGCATAAAGAGGTAGTCAATGGGGCTGAATCGAATGCTCGACGTCGGACGCTGCGTCAAGATGTCGTAGTGCGCGAAGAAGACCGCCTCGTCGGAGATGTTAAACGAGAACGAGACACGTGGCATGATGTTGACTTGCGGCTCGTAATCGGAGAAAGCGTTGGAGGTCAACGGCGCATCGGGATCGGTCTGCAACCATGGGGCGGGGTACACCTCATTGACTGCCAGAATATCGGGGTCCTGTACTTCCGTGCCTTGGGCATTGTACCAGGTATCGCCATCGCGGAAACCGACAACCGTCGTTGCATTGTCGTACGCGTCCACGTAGACGGCGTAGTTGTCTCCGATGTTTTCGGGGATGACGAAGTTGGGGTCGAGGTCCTCGAGGATTTGACCCGTAATGTCCTCTACGCGGTAGGCTTCACCGATGATGTAGGGATCCTTCGGAACGGGCTGGTTGGCATCGAAACGGTCCACACGTACACCCACGTTGAAGATGATGTCGTCAAAGGTGAACTTGTCCATGACGTAACCCGCGATGTAGATGGGTTCGTAGGCGCCGATGGGGCGGGTCCGGAAGCCGTTGTCGTTGGTTTCGTTGAAGAAATCTTCGATGGTGGGACGTCCACTCAGGGCATTTCCATGGTGGTCGAAACCGCCGTAGTTCACGTAGTTCGATCCCTGATTGAGCAGGTCATCTGCGCCAAACATGGAGATGTTGAGGTCGTTGGGATTGAGCGCGTCCACATTGATGTAGTCGTTCCCGTCGGGGTCCAGTCCGAGGGACTCGCGGAGGTTGCGGTCAAATTCGAATTGGTTGTCGCCAATCAGGCGGTCGTAGGTGACGTAGTAATTCGTCCCGATGTTGGTGATGGTCGAGTCCGAAGCGTCGATCTCCTTGATGTGGCTGTTGGCCGTCAAGCGGGCGAGCGTCCAGAGTCCCACGGGTCCGACGGTAAAGAATGCATCGCGGCGCTGCTCGTACTCGAAGCCGAGCTGCAAGGCGTGATCACCGATGTCAGCAGAACCGGCTGCCGAAACGCGGAATTGCCGCTGGTCAAACTTGCTGAACCCGTTGCTCTGCGTGCCGTAATAGTTCCACAGTCCGTATGTGGCTGGAGCGCTCTGGCCGTTGAGCAAGGCGTTGTTCTGGACGGTGAGCAGGTTGTCATACGGGCCGTCAAAGAAGGGGCTGTATGCAGTGCGGTCAAACAGGTTGAAATACTGCTGTGTGATGGCCGCCAGTTCTGGGTTGAATGCAGAAGGATTGAAGTACACAGCAGTGTCCTCCCAACCGACGTGGCGGAAGACGTCTGCGGTGGCGTCATACTGGTAGCTGTTCTGCTGGGAGACATTAAAGCGACCGAGGTGGCCATACTTCATGAGGTCGTCTCCGTGGGTATCGTCTTCGGTACGTCCGGTGTTTTGCGTGAAGTCCACCATGACTTGGTAGAAGACGTTGCGCAGACCGCCTTCGTCTTCGCCCTCCTCGGCTTGGAAGCGCTGTGAGAACTTGGCGTAGGCCCTCCAGTTCAGGTTGGTCGACATGGAGTTGTTCTCCCAGTTCATCAAGCTGTTGCCGTAGCTGAAGTTGCGGCCGCGGTTGAAGAGACCCGTTCCACCGAAGGTCAAGCTGACCGTCTCGGAGGTGTTCACGTCGATCTTGGCCACGAGCTGTGCGCTGGTGTTGGCCGCGTTGAGTCGAGTAGGAGCGGCTTCAAACGCGTCGGGCGTCAGGAAGTCCGCATTGTAGAGGGCACCGTTGATGTCGCCCGTCGCAAAGTCTACGTTTTGACGCAGGGGGTTGGCGAGCAGCTCTTGGCGCACGCTTTCCTTCATGCGGTTGAGTCCACCAAACGTGGGACGGCCATCGTAGTTCGAGGTGAAGTTGCCCGTGAGGAAGAGGCCGAGCAGCGGGCGGCCGCGG
>JAKMCW010000105.1 GCA_022428205.1 Flavobacteriales bacterium | reverse complement strand
CAGGCAAGCAATGATCTGCCTCGACAACATGGTACACCAAGGAAATACCCCTTTCCACCCCAATCTGGCTGAGATTGGGTTGCTCAAAGCACGCAACATCTGGTGGAATTTACCCCCTGCCCGCCTCATAGAGCGGACCCTCTTAGCAGGAGAAGGAAGGCTCACTTCAACCGGCGCCATCGCCATAGAAACCGGCCGATTTACCGGCCGCAGTCCCCAAGACAGGTTCATCGTCAGAGACGACCTTACCCAGGACCAAGTCTGGTGGGGAGAAATCAACCAACCCATCGATCCAGAACAGTCGGCTGTGTTGCATGCCGATTTGATGCGCTACCTCGACGGCAAAGGGCTGTATGTCCGCGATGCCTTCGTAGGCTCCGACAAAACATACCGCAAAGGGGTCCGGGTGATGACGGAAAAAGCCTGGTCCAATTTGTTTGCTTTCAATATGTTCCTCCGGCCGACGAAGGAAGAAGTGGCCAGCTTCGCGCCCGATTGGCATGTCGTCTGCGCCCCTGGGTTCAAAGCTGACCCCGCACGGCATGGCACAAGGCAGTCCAATTTTGCCATCCTCGATTTCACCCACAAGCGCGTTCTCATCGGCGGAACGGGATACACCGGCGAGATCAAAAAAGGCATGTTCAGTGCCATGAATTTTCTTTTGCCTACCGAATCAAACGTGTTGCCCATGCACTGTTCGGCCAATGAAGGCCCAGATGGCAAAACCGCTGTGTTCTTCGGGCTCTCCGGAACGGGCAAGACCACCCTCTCCAGTGATCCAAAGCGTCAGCTGATTGGGGATGACGAACACGGGTGGGGGCCCCAGGGTATTTTCAATTTTGAAGGCGGTTGTTACGCCAAGACCATTGATCTTGACGCCGAGCGAGAGCCGGACATCCACGCGGCCATCCACCACGGTGCGATGTTGGAAAACATTGGTTTTGAGGCCGATGGCGTGACCCCGGATTTCACGGATGCCACCACCACACAGAACACGCGGGTAAGCTATCCCATCCAGCATATTCAAGGCGCTAAATCCAGCGGAGAAGGCGGTCATCCTGAGCACATCTTTTTTCTGACCTGCGACGCCTTCGGGGTATTGCCACCTTTGGCGCGCCTCGATGCGCACACAGCAGCTTACCACTTCATAAGTGGGTACACGGCGAAAGTGGCCGGTACTGAGGACGGCATTGACGAGCCCAAGGCCGTATTCAGTGCATGTTTCGGTGCGCCGTTCTTGCCGTTGCACCCCGGTAAGTATGCCGAAATGCTCAGCCAGCGAATGGCCGAGCACGGTTCCAAAGTCTGGCTGGTGAACACGGGCTGGACAGGAGGACCACATGGAGAAGGTCAGCGGATGTCCTTGAAGGATACACGGGCTTTGCTGAATGCCGTCTTGCAAGGGGAGATGGACCAAGTGGCTTACCGCCAGTGTGACCGCTTTGGTTGGGAAGTGCCTGTGACGGCGCGGGGTGTGGATGACACCTTGCTCAATCCCCGCAACACATGGGCGGATCCCCACGCGTACGATGCCAAGGCGGATGCCCTCGCGGACCGGTTCAACGCCAACTTTGAACCCTTTGCCGATGGTGTGTCAGCTGAGGTCCGAAATGCGGCGCCAAGTGTGCCGGCACACGTAGGTTGACCATCCTTTGTGGATGAACGGTGGCGGTGCTGAGCGATGATGCTCGGCTCAGGGCTTTCTTTGTCCCATGCGGCGGTTTTATGCACCCGAAGTCAAGCCTGGTCCCCATTCCTTGGGGGCAGATGAGGCCCGTCATTTGGGACAGGTATTGCGCGCTCGACCCGGTGATGCCGTGGAGCTGGCCGATGGCAAAGGCGCGGTGTTTCCTGCGGAGGTGGTTTCTGTGGGCAAGCGCGAGGCGGTTTTGCAGGTGGCAACGCCGTTCTGCTTTCCAATCCCGGATCCACAGCTGACGTTGTGGGTAGCGCCAACCAAGCACACAGACCGCTTCGAATGGTTCCTCGAGAAGGCGTGCGAATGCGGAGTCACGAGGATTCAACCCATTTGGACGGGGCGCAGTGAGCGCAAAGTCGAAAAGCATGAGCGCTGGCACCGCACACTGGTCGAGGCGATGAAGCAGAGCCAGCGCGCGTGGCTACCTGAGTTGCTGCCTGCGGCACCGCTGAAAGAGGTGCTGAATGCGCTGGAGGTGGCTGAGGGTGGACCCTGGTTGGGCCTGGCGCATTGTCCCGTACCGGAACATCCCGAATGGCAGCGGCAATCCATTACGGATGCCATGCCCGCCGGATGCGACGCAGTGCTGGCTGTCGGCCCCGAAGGAGATTTCACACCCGACGAAATAGCAGCGTTTGGTGAATCGGGCTTCACGCCGGTTACCATGGGGACACACAGGTTGCGGACCGAAACCGCTGCGCTGTATGCCGTCCAGGCCTTTCACTTGATCAATGCATTGAAATGAAGTCCACCATTCACCTCATCCTTGTGCTCTGTATCGCAGGCGGTGCGCTCTATGTGACCAATCCTGATCAGGAGGCATTCAGTCTGTTTTTGAGTGACTACGTCCAGACAGAACTCGCCGACGACACGCCGGGAGAGACGGCCTTAGGCAAGAAGCTGCGCAAGGGGCTGGGTGACTTGGCCGCCGTGGCCGGTCGTGAGGTCACAGAAAGGGAGGACCTGTACATCGCCTCCATTTACCGGCTCGACATCCTCAACAAGCATTACACGTTTGCTGGGGTGGCTGGCCAGTTCTTTCTGGTCGAGAAAACAGAAGAGTGAGTCAGTCCACCTGGGACCCATTCTCCGAAACAGGTGGGGCCTCCGGCATGGGCATCCAATGCGTGACCGCTTTGAAGTACTGATTGGAAGCCCCTTCTCCGGACCAAAAATGTCGGCCGTGGCTGTCTGCACGGTCGGACTGGGCAGAGAAGAAATTTTCCATAAACCGGAGGACAATGACATCGCGCATCTCGAAGCTGGCCTTTCCCGGCAGCAATACCTCATTGCCGGGTACGACCGCCAATACCCGCTGGCCATTGGCCGGCAGGCGGTCATCGCATGAAATCCAGGGCGAGGGATTGTGCTCCATGTTCAACGTCCTTGAAAGGAGGGGGTGCGCTTTTCGAGAAAGGCAGCTACCCCTTCTTGGTAGTCCTCTGTACGAGATGCGGCGCCCTGAAGTTCCAATTCGGTGTCGAGTTGCGCACTAAATCCCTGCTCAAAAGCGCGGTTGAAGGCCGCCTTGGTCAAGGCCAGGCCATGGGTGGGCATGTTGGCGAGGTGCTGGGCCAACGCGCGGGTTTCTTCGGCAAATGTATTTGACGGGAAGGCCTGGTGAATCATGCCCATGGCGGCGGCATCGCCAGCCGTAACTGGCGTGCCGAGGTAGGCAAGTGCCGTGGCACGCTGCAGTCCAACCAAGCGCGGCAACATCCACGTGCCGCCGCTGTCAGGGATAAGGCCGATTTTGGAGAATGCCTGGATGAATTTGGCACCTTCTGCTGCGACGCAGAGGTCACAAGACAAAGCGATGTTGGCTCCTGCCCCTGCTGCAACACCGTTGACTGCGGCGATCACCGGCTTCTTCAACGCCCGAATGAGTCGGACCGTAGTGTTGTAAGAGCCGCCTACGATCTCCTCGAAGGTGGGAGCGTCCTCACCCGTGATTTCCTTGAGGTCTTGGCCAGCACAAAACGCCTTGCCTTCTCCCGTAATGACCACGCACCGGACACTTTCGTCCGCGTCGGCTTCACGCAACGCCTCTTGCAGGCGTGCAGCCATAGGCTGGGTGAAGCTGTTGAAGGCGGCCGGGCGATTCAGGGTCAATGTGACAACCCCGCCTTCCCGCGCTGTCAGGATGGTCTCTTCATGCATCACACGCAATGTAACGCGCGAATCACCTGCGGACGACCACCCTTTCAATCGCAGTACCTGCGGCGTGTTGGATTTCCAAGAGGTACATGCCTTCGGGAAGCGCAGACAGCGAAATCGTGCCAGCAGCCGACAGTCCTGGAGTCAATACTTTCCGGCCAGCGGCATCGCGCAATGTGATGGACACGATGTCCCAGGCATCAGGGAAGGTCAATTGCACCGTCTCAGCGGCAGGGTTGGGGTGGAGTTGGAAAGATGCGGGGTTGAGTCCCTCCACACTAAATACGCCGAGGTTGACGCAGGTAATCGCGTAACAATCAGTGGCGTCTGTGACTTCAATGCACCATGTGCCATCGGGCAACCCCGCCAAAGTCAATGTGGGATTGTCAGTCTCCGTGCTCGGGAAGCCGGTGCTCTGCTGATTTTCGTCGAGCACATTGAAGATGTACGGTGCCGTGCCTCCAACGGCCTGGGCGATGATTGTACCTGGGGTGGTATTGGATTCCGTGATCAATTCCAGCACGGTGCACAGGGAGGAGTCTGGGAGGGCACAGGGGTCGAAGTTGCAGTAGTCCGGGTCGTTACAGCCCGTCTCGAAATTGCTCGCAGGGGCTGTGTAACCATCGTAAAGAGGCCAATACCAGCCCGTTCCATCGTAATTGACCACGGTCGTGTCCCCAAAGAATCCACTCGCCGCAGTCAATTCACTGCCACACACGGAAACGGATTGAGAATTGAGGTCATTGAGCAGGATTTCAAATCCAGAGGCCAGCATGAGGGCCTCAATCTCAGGTGTAATGAACCACTCGTAGCCCGCATCTAGTCCACCCATCGAAGGAGTGAGGGTGACGAACCCATCGTCGGTCACTTCATAACCGTCGGGGCAAAGTGTGAAGTCCACGAGCCCCAACATCATCGGTCCGGCTACGTCGATTTCCGTGTCGATAAATACGCAGTCTCCTGATTCGCCGTAGTTGCAGGCCAATTCATTGTCGCAAGCCAGGGTCTGGCATGCCGCGAGGGGGGTCGGGTCCATCTCAATCACGTCTCCCGAAGACAAGTCTTGGCCGTTAAAAGCGGGGAAGTCCAGTGGGTAGCGATCGGCGCGGAAGGTGAGGTTGTTGTTGAGTTGCAATTCGGTGCCCTGTGATACGGGTGCGCCTTGGAGGAGGGGGGTGCGGTATTCCCAGGCAAGCTCACCGCCTTCGGTGATTTCGAACAGCTCTCCCGTGCGGCCATTGCAGATGAGGTTTCCTCCATTGCCGAGTCGCTGGAAAGAGCTCAGTCCAGTGCTACTGAGACCGGGCTGGGTATATGTCCATTGGAAGTCCTCAGGGCCCCAGCGCCCGGTTCCCGGATTGAATTCATAGCCCCCATCGTACTCATCGAAGATGGGGGAGATGACCGCCACTTCACTGTGGGTGCCAGTGGTGTCCGCATTGGGTACCCGGTTGTTGAAGACGAAAAACTTGGTGAAGTCTGGATTTCCCGGATTGACGCCCAGGCCATTGCCCCAATGGATGTCGTGCTGATAGAAGAGCTTTTGATCCGTGCTGTCGCCCCGTTGGTAGGCGGCAGGGTTGCCCCAACGCCAGATGAGGTCATCGCTGAATTGGTAGTCGTGCCAGATGACCCACACTTCGTCATAGGTGGGCACGCTCATGATGATCTGACCGGCGGTGTCGTAATACGGGAAGTAATCAATGGCGTTCATGTGGTGCCAATCGCGGGGCTGGTTGAGCACCGTTCCGTAATTGACATCGATGAGCTGCTGGTTGTCTGCCACCACACCATAATTCGCTTTGGTGCTGTCAAAGTCCTGCACCAGATGGTCCCAGACGCGCCATTCCCAAACGACTTCTGCACCGCCATTTCCGTCGGGCTCGAGTTCGATGACTTTGTCGCTCCAAAGTTCTCCGCCTTGCAGCAATTCAGGGTTGCGGCCATTGGCAATACACTCCAGGCTGTCGATGACCTCCCAGCAGATGGCAATGACGTTGCCTTCCGGCGTCACCGTGAAATCGTGGTGCAGGCGAAGGCTGTCATTGTTGGCGGTAAAGCTCCAGAGAACGTCGTTGTCCCAACTCCGTCGTTCGATGGTAGCGCCACCGCCACCGGCCCAGATGGCGTCGTCACCGACCGCGGCAGGACGAGAGGTCATGATGATGTCTCCATTGGGTTGGAGATAAGCTGTATTGCCGGGGCGACGGTCAACATCGATGGTCCAATCGTGCACCACCTCACCACACGCATTCAACAGCATGGCGCGGTTCTGGTTGTGCGGGTAAATCATCGTGTAGCCCTCGGTGTAGAGGTCGGGGTCGTAGGCGATGGTGCCCACAGTGTTTTGAGCAAAGGCGGAGGCAGCCATCATCAGGCTGGCCAGGGCAGAGGCAATACGGAAGTTCATGGCGGGGTCGAATGGCTGCAAGTTCGGTGTCAATGACGGATCAGAATACGCTGAGGTGCAAACACTGGGTGGCCCATTCTGTCGTAGGTCAGAAGAATCAGGGTTCCACTTGGCAAAAGAGATACATCTATGGTGTGATGTTGGGCGGTGCGGTTGCCGGAAAGAACCGTGCGTCCCGAAAGGTCGGAGAGCTGCCAGGCAAAGGGCTGTTCGGCATTCAGGGACAACAGGCGGTCAGAAGGATTGGGGCCCCAGCGCAAGGTCTGTGCGTTTTCCTGCACCCCATTGGTGGTGGTGTCAATCGGCGCGGGATACAGGGTGCAGTCAAAGGGCAGTGGATTGGATTCCACAGGAAGGCCTGGTGTCAAGTCGAGCCCATCAAACGCCGGGTAGTCCGGAGCATAGCGGTAGGCCCTGAACGTGGAGTTTCCGAAGGGGTTGTCCCCTTGAACGATGGCGCCGAATTGGTTGTATGCCGTGAAATACTCCCAAACGATGTCGCCTTCAGGGGTGATCTCGAACAACCTTCCCTTGTTGCCCTCACAAATCAGTGTGTTGCCGTTTTGCTGCCGCTGCGCACCACTGATGTTGTGGCTGTGGAAATTCATGTCGGGCAATTCAGGCCAAGCCCAATCCAGGGTGTCGGGCAGAAAGGGCTGGTCGAGGTCGTTTTCTGGAGGAAGGACGTATCGGCCTTCTTGGGCATCCCACGGCAAGACCAGTTCGTCTACCGAGCTTCCGTCACCAGAAGGCCGTCCATTGCCGTTGTTGTAGACCAATGCGGTGAAGTTGGGATCATGTCCGTTGATGGCGGGTCCTTCTCCAAGCAGCCAATGGGCATCGTGCTGTTGGTAAAGCGCACGGTCGGTGCTGCTGCCGCGGCCATATGTCTGTGGGTTTCCCCAACGGTACAGCAAGTCACCTGCGGGACCTGCGGCTTCCTCCGTGGTGGTCCCGTGGTCGATGATGTAGAACTCATTCCAATTGCGGGAGTTGAGCATGAGGTGGTCCAGCGTCTCGTTGTAGTCGAGGCCATTGCAGTGAAACCAGTCTCCGCCGCTGCTTCCTCCGGGTAACCCGCCCCCGGTGACCTGCCCGTAGTTGACGTCGAAACGGGTGGGGTATTCAGCGGGCACCCCCCAGTTGGGCAAGGCCGCGTCGCTGTCTTGCACGAGGTGGTCCCAGGCGTGCCATTCCCAAACAACTGTTCCCGAGCTGGCGCCTTCAGGTTGAATTTCTACCAGCATCGGAGGCCACAATTGCCCTTCGCTTTCACGTCCCATGGCGGCCGCTTCTTGAGGGCTTTTGTATTCCCAGCACATCAAGACGATGTTGCCATTGGGGAGCACAGCCATGTCGTGGTGGTGGTGTGCGGTATCTGTGGCGAGTTCATAGCTCCACAGAAGGTCTCCGTTCCAATTGAATCGCTCGATGCGGCCACCAATGCCACCGCCGTTGAACACGGTACTTCCCATGCGCGCCGTCCGCAGCAAATCGCCGTTCTCGAGCAGATAGGCAGACTCCCCGGTGCGAAATTCGCTGTCCCATTGGTTCACAATGCGGCCGCAGTTGTCAATGAGGTGGGTACGCGTCGCACCGGTCGGTGCCACCAGGGTATAACCATCAAATGCCTCGGGCCCATTCAAGAATAGCCCCACGGTTTGAGCGTGGGCAGACAGGCCAGTAAGGCCCGCGATGAGCAAAGGAAAGAGTCGGTTCATCTTACAAATGACGCACTGGAAAGGAAAAGGTTGACGCCTGCAAGACTTGAGGGCGTAATTTTCGTCCACGATGTCGGTGGAGATCAAAAACAAGAAGGCTGCTTTTAGCTATTTCCTCACGGATCAGTACACCGCGGGGATACAGCTCCAAGGCACGGAAATCAAGAGCATCCGAGGCGGTAAGGCCAGCATCGTTGAAGCCTATTGCCGTTTTGATGGGGATGAGTTTTTCATTTTCAACATGCACATCGAGGCCTATGGGAATGCTGGTTATGTGACCCACGAGCCCAGGAGGATCCGGAAACTGCTGTTGAAGCGCACGGAGCTCAATAAGCTACAGCGGAAGTTGCGCGACGTCGGTGTCACCGTGGTGCCAACGCGCTTGTTCATTTCACCCAGTGGTTACGCCAAGTTGGACATTTCCATTGCCAAGGGCAAAAAGCTGGTAGACAAGCGCAACACAATCAAAGACAGGGACCAGGAGAGGGACTTGGATCGAAGGGGTTGAGCGCCCTGCTCGGGCGGTTCCGTCAAGCCATCACACCACCCGATGCACTCACGTGCACCCGATACTGCTCGTGGAAAGAGGTCCAATCCCACAAAAAGTGCTGGAGCACTTCTTCCATCTGCATGAGGAAGCGGGGATTGGGGACGTTCAACGAGCGGAAGTATTCTTCCTGGTATTCGTTGAGTCCGTATCCGAGGTAGAGTCCACGGGACATGGCGCTCAGCGTCTTCTTGGAAGGCTTGTTGAGCTTCACCATGGCTTCACACGTGCAGGAGATGCGGTCGGCAAGTTGGTCCGTGGGCAATTCGAGTTGCTTGCTCAATTCCGACACGATGGCCTCCACGAGCGCATGGTCTGCTCCACCATCAAAAAAACGTGGGATGAAGTCCAGGTTGCCCGCCAACACCACGAGTAGGAAGGGTCCTACTTCGGAATCGTCGATTTCTGGTGGCCGCTCGAGGTGTGGGGTCTCCCTCAGCAAGCCGAGGATGTCCGGCCACGCATCTTCAACACTGTCAAGGGTTGCGTGGACAAACATCCTCGCGACCTCTTCAGGTTTCAGCTTCTTTTTACCCCAGTTGAACAGCATGTCTCAGGTTCGTCTCAAAGCTATCTCCGACAAGAGGGGGTGTGTAAGGGGGTGTGTTTGTCCGTGTCCACATCTTTATTAACATCTTTGCCGGCCATGGATTCTTCCTCCTTCGGTGAATGGCTGTATCGCCGCGTAATTCGGCCCATTGCGTTCTGTATTGACCCAGAGCGCGCCCATTATGCGACCATGGGTTTGTTTGGCTTTGGCCTGTCTTTGCCACTGATCGGCGCTGCGCTTCGGCGTTCCCTGCAGGTGGAGGCCACGGCAAAAGATGGAATAGAGGTAGCAGGACTGCGCTTCCCTCACCGAATTGGGCTGGCCGCAGGTTTCGATAAGGACGGACGGTGGTTGGATGCCCTGTCCAACATGGGCTTTGCCTTTGTGGAAGTCGGGACGATTACGCCGAAGCCACAGCCGGGCAATCCCAAGCCGAGGTTGTTCAGGCTGAAGCAGGATCGGGGGTTGATCAACCGAATGGGCTTCAATAACGGCGGCTTGGACGCCTTGGTGGAACGCCTCAAGCGCCGCCCTGAAGGCCTGATTGTCGGGGGCAACATCGGGCGCAATAAAGTCACGCCCAATGAGCGGGCCTCAGACGACTACCTCGCCTGTTTCAAGGGGCTGCATCCCCATGTGGACTATTTCGCGGTCAATGTGAGTTCGCCGAACACCCCTGGGTTGAGGGAGCTGCAAGACCGTGCGCCCCTGACTGCTTTGTTGCAGCGCCTCATGGCGCACAACCGGGCACAAGAGGTGCAGCGTCCCGTGTTCTTGAAGATCGCCCCAGACTTGAGCGACGCGCAGCTCGATGACATCGTGGGCTTGGTCGAAGACACGGGCATCCAAGGCGTCATTGCCACGAACACCACGGTTTCTCGTGCGGGCTTGAAGACGCCGTCAAGAGAGGTGGAGGCCATCGGGGCAGGTGGCCTCAGCGGGGCGCCCGTGCGACAGAGAAGCACAGAAGTTGTGCGCTACCTGAGGGAGCGGGGCGACTTTGCCATCATCGGAGTGGGGGGTGTCGAAGACGCGGCCTCGGCGCGTGAAAAAATCGAGGCCGGCGCCGACCTCGTGCAGGTATACAGCGGCATGATTTACACCGGTCCCGGCATTGTCAGGCAATGCTTGCAAGGGGTGAAGGGCTGAGGATTACCAACCGAACTCAGACCGGTTTCCCGCGCGCTCAAGGCGCACACCTTTCTCGGTGCGGTGCACCGTAGCCGCCTCGCAGTGGGCGTCGTGTTCAAACAGGAGGGTCCATTGCTCGCGCTCAGCGCAGGTAAGGATGCGTTCCTTTTCGGTCACGGTCAGCAATGGCCGCGTGTCATAGCCCATGACCCACGCGGTCGGGATGTGGGTGGTGGCGGGCAGCAAGTCAGCCGTGAACAGGGCCTTCCTTCCGTCTTTCTTGAGCAAGGGCAGCATCTGGCTCTCAGTGTGGCCATCCACGAACAGCACATCGAGGTCGGGAAAGCCCGGGATGGGTTGTCGCGTGTCGGTTGTGCCGGCTGCCCGCGGTATGAACTGAAGCTGGCCCGAAGCCTCGATGGGGTGAATGTTTTCCTTCAAGAAGCTCGCCTTTTCCCGGGGGTTGGGCTCAGTGGCCCATTGCCAGTGGCGTTCAGTGCTCCAGAAGACGGCGTTGGCAAAAGCCGGGTCGAACCGCTCGAGATCGCCCGGTCTCCGACGGATGGCGCCTCCGCAGTGGTCGAAGTGCAGATGGGTCAAGAAGACATCCGTGATGTCGTCTCGGTGGTAACCGAGTGCCTTGAGTTGGGCGTCCAGATCTGCCGGCTCTGGCGCATAATGCGAGAAGAATTTCGGGTCTTGTTTGTCGCCCATGCCGCAGTCAACCAGCATCAGCCGGTCGCCTTCCTCGATCAGCAGCGAGCGCAACCCCCAGTCGCAGCGGTTCCTTTCATCGGTAGGGTGGGCCTTGGACCAAAGGGGTTTGGGTACGACGCCAAACATGGCCCCGCCATCGAGTTTGAAAAGGCCGTGCGAAACGGTGTGAATCAACATATGCGAAAGGTACGTGTGCCCCGGTCTCTACGCTGTAATTTCGGCGCTCAACCCTTCCGACGCGATGTCTGAAAACGCAGCCCTCAACGCCATCAGTCCCATTGATGGACGTTACCGTCGTCATGCCGAGCCTTTGGCCGCTTACTTTTCCGAGGCTGGCTTGATCCAATACCGCATTCGCGTTGAAGTCGAATACTTCATCGCCCTGCATGGGTTGGGTTTGCCACAGCTCCCGGCGTTGCGGCCTGAGCAGATCGAAGGATTGCGGGATGTCTATGTGCAGTTTGACAATGCGGGTGCCGAGGAAGTCAAAGGCATCGAGAAGACGACGAACCACGACGTCAAAGCCGTGGAGTATTACATCAAAGCCCGCCTGGCGCCCCTCGGCTTGGAGGACCGCTCTGAGTTTGTGCATTTCGGGCTGACATCCCAAGACGTCAACAACACCGCCATCCCGCTGTCCATGGCGGAGGCGACCTCTGATGTGTTGTTGCCTGCGCTACACTCGGTACGCGATGACCTCGCTGCCCTCGCCGACACCTGGAGTGAAGTGCCCATGCTGGCCCGCACGCATGGACAGCCGGCCAGTCCGGTGACCCTCGGCAAGGAGTTCGCCGTGTTTGTCGAGAGGCTGAATCATGCCATCGCACAGTTTGAGGCGGTGCCTTTCGCGGCGAAGTTCGGCGGTGCCACTGGGGGGTTCAATGCCCACCACGTTGCCTATCCTGAGGTGGATTGGCACGCATTTGCAGAGGCGTTCGTGGGGGAGGAATTGGGCTTGTACAGAAGCCATCCCACCACCCAGATTGAACACTACGATTACCTCGCTGCATGGTGCGATGCACTGCAGCGGATCCATACCATTTTGATTGACCTCGATCGCGACGTTTGGCATTACATCAGCCTCGATTATTTCAAGCAGAAGGTCGTGGCGGGAGAAGTGGGTTCGTCGGCCATGCCCCACAAGGTCAACCCCATCGATTTCGAGAACAGCGAGGGCAACCTCGGCATGGCCAATGCCATGCTGGCGCACCTTGCCCGCAAGCTGCCGATCAGCCGGTTGCAAAGGGATCTCACAGACAGCACAGTGCTGCGCAACGTCGGGGTGCCCTTGGGCCACAGCCTCGTCGCCTTGAACGCACTGCGCAAGGGGCTCGGTAAGCTCGTGCTCAACGAGGCGCGCCTGAAAGCCGATCTCGACGCGCAATGGGCCGTCGTGGCCGAGGCCATTCAGACCATCCTCCGGCGTGAAGGGGTCGAGAAGCCCTATGAGTTGCTCAAAGACCTCACGCGTGGTAATGCGGGAATCGATGCCACCTCAATCGCCGCCTTCATCGACGGGCTGCCCGTATCGGAGGCAGTGCGGGCAGAATTGCGCGTCATCACCCCACACAACTACACCGGGACCACAGGCGCATGAGGCGATTCAGGGACCTTTTCAAGCTGGTCCTGACCTACCGGCTCAACCTTATCGGCAACATCGCTTTCAATGCGCTGGGGTCGGTGTTGTCCCTGTTCACCTTCTTGGCCATTGTGCCGTTTTTGCGCATTCTCTTCCGCACTGAGGAGGCAGCAGTAGCCGACCAAGGGTCCACCCATCCGGTCTTTGCGCGCATCACCTCAGGGCTGGACGCCTATGTAGCGGCCCATGGGGCTGAGCAAGCCCTGTTTGTCATGTGCGGGGCGATTGCGGTGCTCGCGCTGGTGAAAAACGCCGTCACTTACCTCTCGTTTTACAGCCTGTCCACCATTCGGACGGGTGTGGCGAGGGACCTGCGCGCCCAGTTGTTTGACCGCATCCTGGCCTTGCCGGTTGGGTACTTCACCGAACAGCGCAAGGGAGACCTGATCAGCCGCATGACCAACGACCTCATGGAGGTGGAGTTCAGTGTGATCGGGACCTTGGAGGTGTTGTTCAAGGCGCCCATCATGATTGTCCTTTCCCTGGTGACGCTCTTTGCCATCAGTTGGGAATTGACCTTGTTTGCTTTGGTGTTCATGCCCGTTGCGGGCTTCATCATTTCGCGCATCGCCACAGCGTTGAGGGGCGCGGCAGGTCGGGGGAAAGCCCGTCTAGGCGACTTGATCAGCCGGTTGGAGGAGACCCTTGGAGCCATCATGGTGGTCAAGGCCTTCGATGCAGCGCCGCGTTTTAGACAGCGATTTGCCGAACACAACGAAGGGTACTTTCAGTTGATGCGGAAGCTCTACAAGCGGGAGTACCTCAGTTCTCCGGTGAGCGAGTTCGTGTCGATGACGGTGATTGCCATCTTGCTTGCGGTGGGCGGACGTCTGGTGCTGCGAGGAGATGGGCTTGAGGGTGAGCTGTTCATCGGATACCTGGTGGTGTTCAGTCAAATCATTCCGCCTGCGCGGTCACTGAGCGATGCGCTGTTCAAGGTCCAAAAAGGCGCGGCCTCATTGGACCGGCTCGACGAAGTGTTGAAGGCGGAAATCACCGTACCTGAGCCCGAGCAACCCAAGCCGGTTCGGTTTGAGCACAACGTTCGATTTGAAAGGGTTGGCTTTACCTATCCGGGGGCATCGGATGCGGCATTGGATGGGTTTGACTTGACCATTTCAAAAGGGGAGACCGTCGCCCTGGTGGGGGCTTCAGGGAGTGGGAAGACCACAGTGGCCCGGCTGTTGCTCAGGCTGTACGATCCTCAGCAAGGGAACGTAACCATGGATGGGCTTGACCTCCGCGAGGCGGAAACAGGCGACCTCAGGAGGCACCTCGGTTTTGTGACGCAGGACCCGCTGTTGTTCAATGACACCGTCGCGGCCAACATCGCGTTGTTCGACCCCGCCCCCGACGTGGAACGCATCCAAGCGGTGGCCGAAATTGCCCACGCGATGGAGTTTGTGGGGCAGTTGCCTGAAGGCCTCGAAACGGCCATAGGTGATGGGGGAGGTCGCCTTTCAGGTGGCCAGCGACAGCGGCTGGCGATTGCACGCGCTTTGTACCACGACCCGCCCATTCTTGTCCTCGACGAGGCCACCAGTGCCTTGGATGCCGAGGGCGAACGCCTTGTGCAGGCGGCCATTGAGCGGGTCATGGAAGGCAGGACGGCAGTGGTGATTGCGCACCGCCTGTCTACAGTGCGCCGGGCAGACCGCATCGTCGTGATGGAAGCAGGCCGCATCAAAGAAGTTGGCGGGCACGACGAGTTGATGGCTGCCAAAGGGGCTTACCACGCCATGGTGGCCCTGCAGCAACTCGAGAAGTGACCTGTGTTGCCATTGGACGGCAGCGGGGGCGGTAATTTTCCAGCATGAAACCGCCGCGCACCTTTTTGTCCAGCATGCTGGGGAACCGTTGTCCGGCGTGTCGCGATGCCCGCTTGTTCAAGGTGAAGAACCCCTATCGGCTTCGAACACTCAATGAGATGCACCCGTCCTGCCCGTCGTGCGGAACCAATTTCCTGCGGGAGCCCGGCTTTTACTTCGGGGCTGCCTACGTGAACTACGCCATGACGGTGGCACTTTGGGTCGCCGTGGTCGTGGCCCTTTATGTCTTTGGTGCCCTTGGTTGGATCCCGTTTACCGGGATGTTTGATCAACCGGAAACTGTCCTGATCACCGGGGTGGTCACCTTGCTCGTTTTGTTGCCGCCTGTCCAACGCCTGAGCCGGTCCATCTGGATCCACTTCTTTGTCCGCTTCCGCCGTTCAATCGATTGAGCGGTGCTGCAGCAAAAAAATGGGTAAAAAGAGAAAGGGCCCTCGCGTTCGAGAGCCCCTTCGTTTCACCAAATCGCCTGTTCCCTTGCGGGAGCGGCTGTAACCAAAACCATTACCCTTTACTGAGGTCACTCCTTTAGGGTTTCAAAACGCGTCAAATATTTTTGCAGAAAAGACTTAAAAACTTGATTTTCAATAGTTTAAATCTGAAAAAATATTTCAACTCAATTGAATCTTCGACCTTTGAAGAGGTGTGCTTCACCTCATTCGAGGTCTTATCTTCGTGAGATGGCCGAGTTGCAGCCCATCATTTGGATTACAGGACAGCCTGGGGCAGGCAAATCGACCGTAGGCAAAGCCTTGTTGGGCGATTTGACTCAGACGGGTCACGATGCTTTCTTGGTGGATGGTGATGATTTGCGGGCCCTCACGGCCAACGCGGATTACAGCCAGGCCGGAAGGGAAGCAAACATCCGCCGTGCACAGGACATTGCGCTGTACCTCAGCCGGCAAGGCCGAGTGGCCATTGTTGCCGTCGTGGCCCCTTTCCGATGGTTGCGCGAGGAGTTTAAAGCGAGGGCGCAAGTGAAGGAGGTGTATGTCCACACCACCGCAATCCGAGGCCGAGAGCATTACCACTCCGACGAATACGGAGCGCCAGAGGAGAATTTTCTGGACCTGGATACCACAGATCTGTCGGTGGAGGAGGCCGTTGGAAGGGTCCGGCATTATGCCGACCTTTGAATCACACAGTTCTACTAGGAATTTAGCGTGCAGACAAAAGCGAGCCGGCGCAGGCACTTAGCAAAGACCATCACATGGCGCGTCATCGGAACGGTGGACACGGTGTTGATAGGCTGGCTCGTTACAGGAGACCCCTGGATAGGGGTGCAGGTTGGTGGGGTAGAGATGATTACAAAAATGGTGTTGTACTATTTCCATGAACGGGCATGGTTCCGTTATGGAAGTCTTGGAAGAGAAGAAGATGAGTGAATACAACTTGAGCCACCTCGATGAGCTGGAGGCGGAAGGCATGTATGTCTTGAGGGAAGTGGCCGCGCAATTTGAGCGTCCGGCCATCTTGTTTAGCGGAGGCAAAGACAGCATCTGTGTCACGCATTTGGCCCGCAAGGCCTTTGCTCCCGCGCGCATTCCCATGCCGCTGGTGCACATCGATACTGGCCACAACTTCCCCGAGACCATGCAATTCCGTGACGACCTGGTCGAAGAACTGGGGGTCCAGCTGATTGTGGGGAGTGTTCAAGATTTGATCGATCGGGGCGAGGTCACTGAGGAGAAGGGGTTTAACGCCTCACGCAACCGCATTCAGACCCCGACCCTCATTTCCACCATTGAATCCCATCAATTTGACGCCTGTGTGGGGGGTGCCCGACGCGACGAGGAAAAGGCCCGTGCGAAGGAGCGCTTTTTCAGCCACCGCGACGACTTCAGTCAGTGGGATCCCAAGAACCAGCGGCCCGAGCTGTGGGACCTGTACAATGGCAAGTGCCAGCCCGGAGAGCACTTCCGAGTATTTCCCCTCAACAACTGGACGGAGCTCGACATCTGGAACTACATCTTGCGTGAGAACATCGCCATCCCAAGCCTCTACTTTGCCCACGAGCGGGAGGTGATTCGGCGCGAAGGCCAAATTCTGGCCAACAGCGACTTCCTCAATTTGCGTCCCGACGAAAAGCCGGAGACCATGCAGGTCCGTTTCCGCACCCTTGGAGACTTGACCATCACCGGTGCGGTCGAGAGCGATGCAGATGACCTGGAGAAAATCATCGCGGAGGTGGCCGCGGCCCGGAAAACAGAACGGGGCGGCCGTATGGATGACAAGCGCAGCCAGAGCGCCATGGAAGACCGCAAGAAAGAAGGATACTTCTAAGGAGTGCAAACAGGTAAAGAGCAGCAAGAAATCATGGCACAAGGACTCCTTCGCTTTATCACTGCAGGCAGCGTAGACGACGGTAAGAGCACGTTGATCGGGCGTTTGCTGTATGACAGCAAGACCATCTTCGAAGACCAACTCGAATCCATCGAGCAGGCCTCCAACCAGCGGGGTACAGACGGCGCCGACCTCTCCCTGTTGACCGATGGCCTTCGCGCCGAGCGGGAGCAGGGCATCACCATTGATGTCGCCTACCGCTACTTCGCTACGCCCAAACGGAAGTTCATCATCGCAGATGCTCCGGGCCACATTCAGTACACCCGGAACATGGTGACCGGGGCTTCAACGGCCGATTTGGCCATCATTCTGATCGATGCCCGAGCGGGGTTGCTTGAGCAGACGCATCGCCACAGCTTCATCACCCACTTGTTGGGCATCAAGCACATGGTAGTCTGCGTGAACAAGATGGACCTTGTGGATTGGAAGGAAGAGCGCTACAACGAAATCGTGGATGCTTTCCGGAGCTTTTCAAGCCGGTTGGACATTCCGGACATCAAGTTCATTCCCATCAGTGCGCTTCAGGGGGACAACGTAGTGGACCGGTCTGATCAGACGCCGTGGTACGAGGGTCCGACCTTGCTGCACCACCTCGAACATGTCCACGTGGCCGCCGATCGCAACCTTCAGGATTGCCGGTTCCCGGTTCAATATGTCGTGCGTCCTCAGACCGATGCCCATCGGGACTTTAGGGGCTATGCCGGCCGGGTTTCCGGTGGCGTGTTCAAGGTGGGGGACGAAGTGGTCGCCCTGCCGAGTGGACTGGGCAGCAAAGTGACTTCCATTGCCATCGGAGACCGTGAAGTGGACCGGGCCTTTCCACCGCAAAGCGTGGTGATGACCTTGGCAGACGACATTGACCTCAGCCGGGGCGATATGCTGGTGCGTGAGAACAACCAGCCCGAAAGTGTCCAAGACATCGACGCCCGCATTTGCTGGCTCGGTGAACAGCCGATGCGCCCGGGTATTCGCTTTGAATTGCACCACACCTCGCGGGAAGCCAAGGCCGTAGTCAAAGAGGTGATGTACAAGCTTGACATCAACACGCTTCATCGCGTCGAAGACGACTTGGAGATCAAGATGAATGACATCGCGAGGGTGCGCATTCGTACGGCGGCCCCAATCTTGGTGGACGATTACCGCCGCAACCGTGCCACAGGCTCTTTCATCCTGGTCGACCCTGGAACCCGCCTGACAGTGGCTGCTGGGGTCATCTACACCTGAGCCCGCGGCAGTCTGCTCAATTGAGCGGAGTCAGCGCGTACCAGCAGTATCCATCAAACTGCCGCCATTGACGCAGGTCGACACCACTTCAGATGAAGGGTTGCCTAAGGCGACTTCAGTGGCCACTCCTCCGCAATCGTCGCCACAATCGGTCATGAAGGTCACCTCGTTGTCGAAAAATGGGGAGAGATACTGCTCGGCTGATTCGGGGTTGTAAATCGATACGCAGAACAAGTCAGGATTGCCTTGCGCCATGAACTTGTCGTCATCAATTTCCAGTGACAACACGGATCCAGGGTTCACATTCAGACACGTAAGCTGGTTGTTGGCGCATTCCAGCTCTTCGAGGTCGGGTGAGGAATGAAGGCTGAGCGAAGTCAGTAGGTTGTCCGAACAACTCAGAAATTCGAGGTCAGGGTGGTTGTCAAGGACCAAGGACGTGAGCAGGTTGTCGCCGCAATGCAGGCCTTCAAGATCAGGGTTGGCACTGACGTCCAAAACGCTCAGTTCGTTTGAATTGCAATACAAGCCGCGCAGGTTGTTGCATCCGCTGACATCCAGCGCCCCCAGGGGGTTGTATCGGGTAAATAGCCTTTCAATGGCGGGGCAGTCCTCGATGTTCAAGTAGGACAGGTTGTTGGAATGGCAGGATACATATTCCAAATAAGCATGACCGGAAAGGTCAAGGCTGTCAAGCTGGTTGTCACTAATGTAGAGCCGCCACAAATACGGGTTGTTGCTCAGGTCAATGGAGGAGATGTTGTTGCCTTGACAATAGAGGCGCTCGAGGGCTGTGCACGCTTCGATGCCCGTCAAGTCTTCAATGCCCAATCCGGGGATGTCCAGCAGGATGATGCTCTCCAAAAACAGATTTTGGGCCACGCCATCGGGCGCACCAGAATCGAATCCCAAGTCGATGAGGGCCTGCTCAAAAGCGGGGTCGGGAATGGCGGTGGTTTGCCCGTTCAGAGCGACAGCCAAAGGCAACAACAAGGTGAGTAGAAAGTGGCGCATGGTGCTTTTGGCTGCGGGGGGGACAGGAATATAACCTTGGCGCCGGCGATGGGTTGCTCAAACAAAAAGAGCCACCATTGCTGATGACTCTTTTGTACCCAGAGCGGGACTCGAACCCGCACGCCCGAAGACACAGCCACCTGAAGACTGCGCGTCTACCAATTTCGCCACCTGGGTGTGAACGGCTGAACTTCTCCAGCCAAAGGGAGGGCGAAATTACTCTTTTCAACCCAATGGGCCAACCTTAAAGGGTGGAAGGGCACACGTAATCACTCAAGGGTGCATCAGTCTCCTTGATGGCCTCGAATCCTCCTTCTATGTTGACGCCGTTGTGGTAGCCCCTTGACTTGAGGATGCTCAAGGCGATCAAGGAGCGGTAACCGGAGAGGCAGTGCACATAGAAGGGGGCTTCCTTCGGGACAGTGGCCAAGTGTTGGTTCAGGTCCGCCAAGGGCATGGATTCGGCATCCAGCACCCTTTCTGACAGGTGCTCGCCTGGCTTTCGCACGTCGATGACGTGGAGGTTTTCGGCGTTCCGGAGACGCGCAAATTCAGACGCCTCAACGGCGCTGATTGCGTCGGTGTCTTTTCCCGAGGATTGCCACGCTTGGACACCGCCTTCTAGATACCCGAGGACCTTGTCAAATCCAACGCGGGAGAGCCTCGTGATGGTTTCCTCTACCTTTTCGTCGGGACAGACCAGGAGGATGGATTGTTCCACATCCACAATCATGGCGCCTACCCAAGGGGCGAAGTTGCCGTCCAGCCCGATGAAGGTGCTGCGCGGAATATGCGCTGTAGCAAAGTCTTCCTTGCTGCGAACATCGAGCACCACAGCGCCAGTTTCATTGGCTGCCGCTTCGAAAGCGTCCGGCGAGAGCGCGCGGCCACCCCTGGAGAGCACTTCGTCGATGGGGGCGTAACCCTCTTTGTTGAGCTTGACATTCAATGGGAAGTACGCGGGGGGAGGCATAAGGCCGTCGGTGACTTCCTGCACGAACTCCGCCTTGGTCATGTCCGCGCGCAACGCATAGTTGTTGGCCTTTTGGTCGCCGAGTGTGCCCACGGTTTCGGAGCTCATGTTCTTGCCGCAAGCTGACCCTGCGCCATGACCCGGGTATACGATAACGTCATCCGGCAAGGTCATAATGCGTTCTCGGAGGCTGTCAAAGAGGATGCCCGCAAGGTCTTCTTGCGTCATGTCCGCTCCTTTCTGAGCGAGGTCGGGGCGGCCAACATCTCCCAAGAAGAGGGTGTCTCCTGTGAAGATGGCGTGGGGCTTGTCTTCCTTGTCCCTGAGGAGGTAGGTGGTGGACTCCATGGTGTGCCCGGGCGTGTGGATGACCTCGATGGTCACTTTTCCCACCTTGAACACCTGGCCGTGCTCGGCCATCGTGGCGTCAAACGAGGGGTTGGCATTGGGGCCATAAATGATGGGGGCGCCCGTCTTCTCAGAAAGGGTGACGTGGCCAGAAACAAAGTCAGCGTGAAAATGGGTCTCGAAGATGTATTTGATCTTCTTGCCGCTGGCCTCAGCCCGGTCCAGGTAGGGCTGAACTTCTCGCAATGGGTCGATGACAACAGCTTCGTCACAGCACTCGATGTAGTAAGCGCCTTGGGCGAGACAACCGGTGTAAATCTGTTCGACTTTCATGATGTGAATTTCAAAATCAAAGATGGGGTGGTTAACCTTCCGAAAGAGCGGTTTGCGTGGCGATTTGCCGTTGTTGGCCGTTCTCTTGCTCAAGCAGGGCGGCTTCCACGTTGGTGTGGAAGTGCGCATGCCCAATGCGGTCCATGAGGCCGGATCGGTGCAGGGCATCTCGTGTAGGTCCGATGGCGCCAGCAAATTTCAGGGTAATGCCCCGGCCTTGCCACTCGTAGAGCAAGTTGTCCAGCATGTCGCAAGCAGAAGCATCGATGTAGGGGATGGACGCCGCATGCAGCAAAATGGTGTGGATGGGCGCAGTTTCTGCGTTGCGAGACTGCATCCGAGACTTCAAGAAAGCCTTGAAATGGGCTTGGCTGGCATAATGCAATGGGCCGTCATATCTGACAATCAGCCATCCAGGTGTGAGGGTGGCTTCCGGGAACCGCTCGACGTTGCGGTAAATGCCTGCAATGGCGCCGAGCTCAGCTGCATGGGGCCGTGTGCTTCTGAACACCAACAGAATGAGGCTCATGACCACGCCAGAAGTGATGCCGAGAACCATGCCGCCAAAGGCGGTCAGCAGAAATGTCGTCAACAGCAATAGCGCTTCGGCCCTGTGTCCTTTCCACAGTTTGCCGAAGTAGCGTATGTCCACAAGCCCAGCCACGGCAACGACGATGATGGCGCCAAGGGCGGACTGCGGAAGGTGGCGGAACAAGGGGGTCAGGAAAGTCAGGGTCAAGGCGACCACCGCAGCCGAGATCAAAGCGCTCACGCCGGTTTTGGCTCCTGCCCGGTCATTGACCGCTGTCCTTGAAAAGCCTCCGGTCGTGGGGTAGGCACCAAACATGGAGCCCATGAAGTTGGCGAGGCCCAGGGCGCGGAGTTCTTGGTTGGCATCCAAGGTGTGGTCTCCTCTTCGCTGCGCCACGGATTGGGCCACACTGTAGGCCTCCATAAATGCAACGAGTGCAATGGTGGCTGCCATGGGTGCGAGGGTGCGAAGGTCCTCCCATTGCAGGCCGGGCATCCTGAATTGGGGGAGGCCTGAGGGGATGTCTCCGACAGTACGGATGCCCCACGCGTCGGCGCCCATCCATGCGGCCGTGGCGATGCCGGCCATGACGACGACCAGCGATCCAGGGACGCGCGGTGCCCAGCGGCGCAAGGCGTAGAGGGTGGCGATGGCCGCCCCGGAGAGGAGCAGGGTGGGCAGGTGCGCACTGCCAATGGCCCCCGCGGTATCGCCGAGCAGTTCGTGGAGTCGGGCACTTCGGTCAATGCGAATCCCGAGCAGGCTCGGCAGCTGATTTAGCCCGATGATCAAGGCAGCGGCACTGGTAAATCCACTGATGACAGGGCGAGACAGGAATTGGGCCAGAAAGCCCATCCGCAGCATGCCGAGCAACAGCTGCAGGGCACCCATCATAAAGGCCAAGAGCAAAGCGAGTTCGATATAACGGTCTGAGCCGGCGATGGCGAGTCCTGTCAATCCGGAAGCCACCAGCAAGGAGTCCATGGCCACCGGCCCCACGGCGAGCTGTCTTGAGCTGCCGAGGAAAGCGTAGACCACCTGCGGAATGAGGGCGGCATAGAGGCCGTACACCACCGGTAGCCCCGCAATCATGGCATAGGCCATGCCCTGCGGAATGAGCATGACCCCAACCGTCAGACCAGCTGGCAGGTCGCCCTTCAAGTCCTGCAGACTATAGGCCTGTAGCCAGTCGATTGAGGGGATGTAGCGCCGCATTGCAATGCCAAGGTAGACTTCTCACGCCCAGCATCAAGCTACCCAGGTTACCCAGTGTGGCCTGGCCGTCTCAAAATGCGATGACCTCGATGCGGTTGCGGTGAAGTTCGAGCATGCCTTCGCGCTCCAGCTGCTTGAGGATGCGGGATACGACGACGCGCGAAGTGTGCAGGTCTGCTGCGATTTCGGCATGGGTGGTGTCCAGCGTTGTGGAACCATTCACCTTGACGCGGTCCGTCAGATATTTGGCCACCCGGCCATGCAGATCCATGAATGCGAGGCTGTCCATGGATTCGATCAGTTCCTTCAGGCGGGTATTGAAGCTCTCAAATACAAGCTGACGGAAGTCCGCATGCTTCCCCATCCAATCGTGCACCTTGTCCAGGGGGACGATGACCATTTTGCTGTCCTGCTCAGCCACTGCCCGAATGGAGCTCTTTGATGACCCAAAGAAGCTGCCCAAGGTCATGGCGCAGCTGTCGCCGCTTTCGAGGAAGTAAAGGAGCAATTCTTCGCCATTGTCGTCGACCCGGAGCACCTTTACCGCGCCTTGGAGCAGCATGGGGAGGCCCTGGATTGTGTCGCCAATGTCCATGACCATTTCGCCTTTTTCGGCATCCCTAAAGTGTCCGCTCTCCGCGATTTCCTCAAGGAGGTTTCCATTCAATACCGGCCCGTAGGCTTCAGTCAACAGCTCTTGCACGGACTAAAATTAGGCATTCGAGGCCTCTGTTTGGACGGGTACTCAGCCTTGCGAAGGGCGCGGTCCGCCCTGCGGCCGTCCACCTCCGTTTCCGCCGGGACGCCGGCGCTTGTTGCGCTTTCGTCCTCCCGGACCGCCTGGACCGCCGCCTGAACCAGAGCGCGGTTGGCCGTGTCCGCCGCCTTGGCCACCACGGCCACC